>DASWAA010000251.1:0-2416 GCA_036391385.1 Streptosporangiaceae bacterium | reverse complement strand
CGCGTCCCTGCCGACCGACTCACCGAAGGTGAAGCCCTCGGCGTGCGCGGCCTTCACGGCCTCGGGAAGCGAGATCGCCACTGGTGCGGCGGCACGTGCGGCCGGAGCCTGGGCGACCGCCTGGGACGGGCCGCCATACTGCGGCTGATGCGGCTGGTATGCCGGTCCGACACCCGGCGCCTGGTGCGGAGTGAACACCGGCCGGGCCTGCTGGTCTGGACCTCCGCCAGGTTGACCGGGGAAGTAGCTGGCTTCGGGACTCGCGTACTGCTGCTGCAGGCCATGTAGGGGCGCGGCGTCGAAGCCGACGTGCGCGGCTGGCGGCAGGCCAGGGTACTGATCGGGGGGCTGGGACCCGCCCGGCGCGGCAATGCCCTGACCGGGGATCTCTTGCCCGGCACCCGGCTGGCCGAGGCCGTGCTGCGCGCCATTCTGCTGACCTGCCCCTTGCTGGCCTGCACCGTGCTGAGCCGCACTACTCTGGCTGGTGCCGTACGCACCGGTACTGTACGGACCGGCGCCGTACGGACCGGCGCCATACTGGCTGATGCCGTACTGGCCGGCACCGTTCCGGCCCGCGCCGTTCTGACCTGCGCCGTTCTGGTACCCGTTCTGGCCGACCCCGTTCTGGCCCGCCCCGTTCTGTCCTGCGCCGTTCTGGCCCGCCCCGTTGTGCGACGCGCCATTGGGGTAACCCGTCGTCACCACGCCATTCAGGACCACGCCGTTCGACGAACTGCCATTGTGGTAGCCGTTCTGACTGCCGCCGTTGTGCCCGGCACCGTTCTGATGGCTGCCGATATACCCGCTGGCGGACGCGCCGTCCTGCCCGGAGCCATTCAGCGGCACCCCGTTCTGGAACGCGCCGGACCCGTGCTGCTGGGCGGCACCCGGGTACCCGCCGTTCGACGAGGCCTGACCTTGGCCTGGCTGACCAGTTCCAGGCTGTCCCGCGCCCGCTTGGCCCGAGTACTGGACGCCGGGTCCCTGCAGGCCGGATCCTTGCGGGCCGGATCCTTGCTGGCCGGGTCCCTGCGGGCCGGATCCTTGCTGGCCCGGTCCCTGCTGACGGGGTCCCTGCTGGCCGACCGTATTGCCGACGGATCCGCTGCCCGCGGAACCAGACTGCATCGGCGTGCCTAGTGCCGCGCCGTTGTGCGAGGTGCCATTCTGGTACCCGTTATGAGCAGCCGATCCGTTCTCGACGCCAGGAGCGTATGCCGCGTGCGTGCCGCCATGCTGAGCCGTGCTGGCCGAAGGGGCGCCCTGAGCGGTCGATGCGGCGGAAACCGCGCCAGGCTGAGCCAGGCCGCCCTGGGCCGTGCTCTCTGGTGCCAGGCCACGCTGCTGCGGCGAGGCAGCTTGCTCACGCGGTGCAGAGGCTGAGCTAGCCACGGAATAGGAGCCCGGCGAGCCAGGCGGCATCGCGCCAGCGCCCGGGTAAGGCTGAGCCCCGGTCCGGTAGTCCGACCCGCTCTGTCCCGGATAGGTCGTTCCGGCAGCCGCCAGGGCCGCAGCCGGAAGGCCCTGATGAGTCATGGCCCCGACCATCGAGGCGCTGCTCTCGCTCATGCCATGCGAGCCGTAGGAGGCGCTGGCGTACTGGTCGTCGGCGATCGCGGGCTCAGCGCCGCGGACCAGCTCGACGAACGGCCGCAGGTGTACCCCGGAAATCTCGACGATGTCGTCGCACTCCTGCCGTAGCGGAGCGGGGATCGTCCAGCCGCCGTCGGATGCGATATGCAGGATCACGACGCGCAGGCCGAGATCCTGCACCTCGGCGACGATCTCGGCAAGGTGCTCGTCGGCGCCCGCGATGAACGCGTCGCTGATCGCGCCGCTCTTGGCCAGCGTCACGAGGTCGCGGCGCAGTTGGCTCTCGATGCCCTCGCGGCGGCCCGGGCGGGTATTGACCAGTCGGAGCTTGAGCCCGGGCATTTCGGCGAGTGCGTCGTGCTCGGCTGTGCGGCGGCCCTCAGCGGTCTCGTACCAGTAACAGCGCAGCACCGGCAGGCCAGTCCGATCCCGCGCCAGGCCGGCGAGCAGCTTGAGCAGGCCGGCATGATCCCAGGAGACGGAATCCCGGCGGCGGGTGCCATGAACGGCCATGGCGCCATCTGCGAGGGCATAGCCTGCATCAACGAATAGCGCACAGCGATCCACGCGACACCATCCTTTCCCCTGACGCGAGACGTTACCAGCGCCTAGCGGCCTTCGTGACCCATAGCGCAGATCACAGGCCCAGCTAGGCGACCTGACTAACGGCATCACCTTCGGTGCTCGCACGACATTGAACGGACGCAGTCAGTGCCGCTTGCTCCCCGGCGAGCCGGGACTGCACCGGCCCCGGGGTGTCGAGATCGGGCGGATCATGACTGGAATGCGCAATATGAAGTTACCAGCACGTATGCCGTGC
>DASWAA010000250.1:0-10210 GCA_036391385.1 Streptosporangiaceae bacterium | reverse complement strand
GCTCAGCACCGGCGACCGGCTCAGCGTCGATGACCGGGTCCGGCGCCACCGGCGCCGAGCCAGACCCGGCGACCGACACCGGCACCGGCACCGGGGCTGCCACGGGCACCGGTACGGGCACGGCGACCGGCTCAGGCGTGGGCAGCGAGGCGGCTGCTGAAGCGGCCGCAAGCCGGACATGATCGTCGCCTGCCTGGCCGCGCAGCTCCGCGCGGAGTGGACGGGCCGGAACGGGAGCACCCGTCCGCCGGGCCGGAGCGGCGGACGGGCGGACGGGAGCGGCACCCGGCGACGAGGCCGGGCCATGTGCGGGGCCAGAGGCTCTGCGGCCTGGCTGACCTGCCGGCCGGCCGGGCGCCGGTCCCGGTACCCAGGCGGCGGGCGGAGTGGCCGGCCTGCCAGGAGGGCGCCCTGACGGGGTTCGCGTCGCTGGCGGCAGCCCGGCGGGTACCGCCTGGTTCCGGCGGCCGCCGCCCCTGGATGGCCGCCAGACCCGGCCGGTCACGACAATGACGTCGCGCTCGGCCGGCGGCGCCATCCGGCACCAGACTCGCGGCTCGGCGAGATAACGAAGCTGGGACCTGATGAGCTCAGGCAGCCGCTTGCTCTCGAGTACCGGACGGGTCGCCAGCCAGGTCAGTACCCCTGGCGGAAGTATGTACAGCCAGATCAGCGTGTGAGTGAAAGGCAGCCCGAGCACCTGCAGCAGCACCACGTACGGTACGGCGATCGCCGTGAACACCGTGATCTGGCCGATCGGCAGCGGCATGGGCAGCCGAAAGTCGTACAGCTTGTACAGCCGTTTCTCGATACGCCAGATGCTGGTGTAGGTGGGCAGATCCACCAGGTGCTCTCCTTTCGCTTGCTCGTGCCGTACTGAACTTCCTAGGTTCAGGCCAGGTGCTAATGGACGCCGAGTGCGTGTGCGATGCCCATCGCCAGTGAGCGCACGATCCCTGGCACGTAGAAGATCACCGCGATCGCCACGGCGAGCACGAAGAACTGCACGAACCTGACGATCTCGCGAGTGAACAGAAAGAAGATCGCGACGATTCCTACGATTCCCAGGAACAGCGGCCCAAAAAGAGTCTGCAGGTACGACACGAGGCCCTTGCTGCTGATGCCTGAGGCTGCCGTCAAGATCATGTGGCTGGACATCGTTACTCCGGGGTTAGTGAGCGCGGCTTGCGGGGGGCTGCCGATGGCGGGGACGCACTCATGGCGGCGACCAGTGCTGGGCTGCGGTGGCGCCGATCGACCGGACGCGCCAGATCCCGCCGCTGCGGACCACCGTCATGGCGTAGGTCGTCACGACCTGCGCGTAAGTCGTGGGGGGCCTCGCGGCAGGGCGGGCGCTGCCCTTGGCCGACGAACGGGACGGCTGCGGGCGGACGGCTGTCGCACTGCTTACCACGCGCCAGCTGACGGTGACGACAACCTGCCTCGTCGTGCCGCCCCGGGAGACAGTGAGCTGCCGGATCGCACGGAACGCCACGGCTCCGCCGAGGCTGGACAGCCGGACCCCGCTCGCGGTGAACCCGCCCAGTCGCGCAGCGCTCCCGTCGGCGAAAGCGCGGAAGAACGCAGGAAGCTGTCGCATCAGGGTTCGCCCGAGTACAGGGTCGCTCGCGACGGCAGGAGAGGGCGGCGGCGTGACCTGAGCCGGCGGCGGCAGGATCGCCGGCTGGCCGGAGACGACCAGCCCGGCTGCGGTCGCATAGACCGGGACGGCAAGCTCGATCAAGTGCCCGTTGACCCGGGCGAGCAGCGTGACGAGCGCGCGATGGGCGCTGACCACGTGAACGCCTGCGACCTGCTCGGACTGCAATGTCTGCACGCCCACGCCGGTCCCGGCGAGGCGCGGATCGGTCCCTGGCGGCAGGAACGCGGCCAGGCTGCCTGACCGCTGCGCGGCCGTGGCCGGGCTGAAGCTGAGATATACCTGGCCGAACTCGAGGGCGTAGGCCTGAGCGAGCGAGACGGGGAAGCCGCGCGCGGGGCTGGCTACCGCTCCGGTGGCCGCGCCGCGCGGCGCGGCGTGATCAGTCACGATGGCGGCAACGCCGCGATAGCCGATGAGCAGCAAGATCGCCCAGAGCAGCACCCGCAGCACCCAGACAAACCAGCGCCCGCCAGCGCCACGCCCCAGTCCGGGCAGCCGCATCGGGTCGGCGACCGCCTGTCCGGGCGGCAGTGCCGACCCAGCGGTCGTTGCACGGGAAGTCATGGGCTGTCCGGCCGTGGCCGCTTGCCCTCCTCGGATCGCTTGCTCGGCTGTCACCGCCTGCCCGGCGGTCACCACGTGCGCGGCCATCGCCGGGGCTCCGGGCAGCACCCGGTTACCCGTAGCCATCACACCTCCGCCCGCTCTCCTGCGCCTATCAGGCCAAGAGCTGCGGCGCACCATTGCTCGTGTCGGGCACCATTCTGCGGCAATACGCCCTGCCTCAGTGCTCTTTGCGGGGTCCGACGCGCCGATGACCTGCGAAATGATGTAGCGCGCAGAGCCGGTGGCGACTAAGCGGTTCCACTGGGAGAGGCGGGCTGACCTGCAGAGATGCGGTCCTATGCCATGTTTTGCACGACTGACACCGCAATAGTCGTTCGGTGGGCGCATTGGGCCAGGCACCTCCTCGGCAGACCGGCGTCGGGCCGCCCAGCCCGGACGGGCGACCCCGGATAGATGCGCTATCTCACCTTGTCCGCTGTGACAGTCGCTGTGACAGCGGACAAGTCCCCGAGGCAGCGCGGATGGCGCGGGAGGCTCACATAGGACTCTGGGCGGGAGTTCCCGCCCGACCGCATCCAGCAACGGGAAGAGTTTGCGTCACCGGTGACGCCTTTCTCTTCGGGCTGCCCGTTTCTCTTCGGGTTGATGGGCGTGATGGGTCGCCACACTCCGGCCACTGGTCAGCGCCGGGATCCCAGGGACGATCTCGCTGTGGTGGCTGGCGCTCCTGGGCTATCCCGGCGCTGGCTAGCCAGGTGATCCGGTCGCGGTGGCGATGATCCACGCCAGGATCATCGCTTCCTCATGCCAGGCGTCATATCGTCCGCTGCGGCCCCCGTGCCCGGCGACCATTTCTGTCTTCAGCAGGAACGGGCCGCCCGACGCGGTGGCCTGCAGCCTCGCGATCCATTTCGCTGGCTCGGTGTAGAGCACCCGGGTGTCGTTCAGGCTGGTAATCGCCAGGATGGGCGGGTACGGCGGGCTGGCCACGACGTTCTCGTAGGGCGTGTACGACTTCATGTAGTCGTAGACGTCCGGGTCGTGCAGCGGGTCGCCCCACTCCTCCCACTCGGTCACCGTGAGCGGCAGCGACGGGTCGAGGATGGAGGTAAGCGCGTCGACAAACGGCACCTGGGCCGCCACGCCGCCGAACGCATCAGGCGCGAGGTTCACCGCGGCGCCGACCAGCAGCCCTCCGGCCGACCCGCCGCGGGCGACGAGCCTGGCGGCGCTGGTCCAGCCTTGCGCCGACAGGTGCCTGGCGCAGGCGATGAAGTCGGTGAAGCTGTTCTTCTTGTGCATCATCTTGCCGTCGTCGTACCAGTGCCTGCCGAGCTCGCCCCCGCCCCGGATGTGGGCGATGGCGAAGCCGAAGCCGCGGTCGAGCAGCGACAGCCGAGGGATCGAGAAGTACGGATCGCTGGAGGCCTCGTAGCTGCCGTACCCGTAGAGCAGGAACGGCGCGGAGCCGTCGCGCGGCGTTCCCTTGCGGCACACCAGGGAGATCGGCACGCGGGTGCCGTCCGGAGCGGTCGCCCATTCACGGTGCTGCTCATACTCCTCGCTGCGGTACTCCCCCTTGCCAGGCAGCGCGAGAACCGGGCGGCGCCGCAGCAGCGTGAGCTCGCCGGTCTGGGTGTCCAGGTCGTAGACCGAGTCGGGCGTGACCATCGAGACGAAGCCGAGCCGGAACGCTCGCGCGGCGTACTCCGGGTTGGCGCCCGGCTCAACCGTGTAGACCGGCTCGTCGAAGCGCACCTCGTGGTCGGTGCCGTCGCCGCGCAGGACGCGCAGCCCGGTGAGGCCGTCGCGACGGTAGTAGACGACGAGATGGTCCTCGAACGCGCCGACGTCGAGCAGCCTGGTGTCGGCCCGGTGCGGGACGAACGGCGTCCAGACTTCGGGGGCGTCGAGTGAGGCGGTGGCGATCTCGAAGTTCTCGGCGCCGTCGTTGTGCAGGATCAGGAGCCGCTCGGAGCCGTCGGCCATGACCTGGTGGTCGATGCCGTACTCGACACCCTGCCTGCGCGCGGCGACCAGGCGGAACTCCCCGGTCGGGTCGCTTGCGTCGAGCAGCCAGTCCTCGCTGGTCAGCTTGCTCGATGTGGAGATGACCAGGTAGCGCTCGCTGCGAGTCAGCCACACCCCGGCGAAGAACCGCTCGTCGGTCTCCTCGAAGACGACCACGTCCTGCGCGGCCGGCGTCCCGATCAGGTGCCGCCAGATCCGGTACGGCCGCCAGGCGTCGTCGACGGTCACGTAGAACACCGCCGAGGCGTCGCGTGACCAGGCCGCGCCGTAGTGGGTGTTCGGGATCTCGTCCGGGGCGACCTCTCCGGTGACCAGGTTCTTGAACCGCATCGTGAAGCGCTCGTCGCCGGCGTAGTCGGTCGAGTACGCGAGCATGGTGCCGTCCGGGCTTACGCTGAACGCCCCCAGCGAGAAGTAGGGCGCATCGCCGGCCAGCTCGTTGCTGTCGAGCAGGATCTCCTCGCCCGCCAGCGGGGACCCGTCCTCCGTCATCGGCGGCGGTTCGTCGGCGGCGAGTACCGCCCGGCGGCAGTTCACCCCGTACTGCTTGCCCTCGATAGTGCGGGAGTAGTACCACCAGCCGCCCTTGCGGCTCGGCACCGACAGGTCGGTCTCCTTGGTCCGCGCCTTGATCTCGCCGAAGATCTCGTCCCGCAGGCCCGCCTGGCTGGCCGTCATCGCCTCGGTATAGGCGTTCTGCGCCTCAAGGAAGGCGATGACGTCCTGATTCTCCTTGTCGGCGAGCCAGGAGTAGTTATCGACGAAGGTGTCGCCATGGTGCGTGCGCTCGGTCGGGATCTGCTTGGCTGCCGGGGGCTCGGAGCGCTCAGTGCTCATGATTCACGAGTCTAAAGACTCGCCGGGCCGCCAGCGAAGCTATTAGGCGGGGTGCGCCCTGGCCTGCTCTATCCGGGACCTCCGAGCACTGCGTGCGGGACCATCGGCCCTCCAGCCACCTGCACACGGCGCACTACTGTGCGGGGTATGGGGGGTGACATGTGATGACGCTCAACGACACGACCACGACGGGAGTGTCCGCACCGACCGGAACCGAGGATGCGGCACTGCGCGAGCGCGCGGTCAAGCGACTGCGCAAGCGGCGCGACTTCTACGGCCACCTGCTGGTCTACACCCTGGTCAACTCGTTCCTTGTGATCATCTGGGCGCTGACTGATGTACACGGCTTCTTCTGGCCGGTGTTCCCGATCGTCGGCTGGGGTATCGGCGTAGTGCTCAACGCCTGGGACGTGTTCCGGCGGGATGTGTTCACCGAGTCGCAGATCAGCAAGGAGATCGGCCACCTGCAGGGCCGCTAGCCCGGGTGCGCTGAAATTCGCCCCTGTCGGGGTGTCCATCGGGAACCATGCCGTTCGTCGTGGCAGTGAGAATCAGACCCGATGCGACGGAGGAACCGATGAAGTACCTGCTACTGATCTGCCGAGACGAGTCTGTCGAGCTGAGCGCGTCCGAGAAAGCCGAGATGCCCGCCGCCACGCAGGCGTGGGTGACCGAGATGGATGGCAGCGGAGTCCGCCTGCTGGGGAACCGGCTGCAGCCCGTGAGCGACGCGACCGCCGTGCGGGTACGTGATGCCGAGGTGCTCCTGGCCGACGGACCGTTCGCCGAGACGAAGGAGCAGATCGCCGGCTTCGACATCGTCGAGTGCACGGATCTCGATCACGCGATCCAGGTGGCCGCGAAACACCCGGTCGCCCGGTTCGGCACGATCGAGGTTCGCCCGTTCTGGCCGCAATGACGGCAGACCCGCTTGTCGCGCTGGATGATGCGTTCCGCGCGGAATGGGGCAAGATCGTCGCGACTCTGATCGGCATGACCAGCGACTGGGACCTCGCCGAGGAATGCGCCCAGGATGCGTTCGCCCAGGCGATGCGAGCGTGGCCGCGCGATGGCGTGCCCCGCTCGCCCGGTGCCTGGCTCACCACCGTGGCACGCAACCGGGCGCTGGACCGGCTGCGCCGCGACGCCGTGCGGGCCGAGAAGTACCGTCAGGCGGCGCTCTTGTCGCCGCCTGACGATCCGCCCTGTGGAGACAATATGGACGACGGCGCCGTCCCCGACGATCGGCTGCGGCTGATCTTCACGTGCTGTCATCCGGCACTGCCGCTGGAAGCCAGGGTCGCGCTGACCCTGCGGACCCTCGCCGGGCTGACGACCGCCGAGATCGCCCGCGCCTTCCTGGCGACCGAGCCGACCATGGCCAAGCGGCTGGTCAGGGCTAAGCAGAAGATCCGCAACGCGGGGATACCGTATCGAGTTCCGCCAGCTCACCTGCTAGCCAAGCGGACCAGCGGCGTGCTGGCGGTGCTGTACTTGCTCTTTAACGAGGGCTACTCGGCGACTGCCGGCACCGAGCTCGTGCGCCAGGACCTGTGCGCCGAGGCCATCCGTCTCGCCGGCCTCCTGGCCGGGCTGATGCCGGACGAGCCTGAGGCCACAGGACTGCTCGCGCTTATGCTCTTCCAGCACTCCCGGCGGACCGCCCGGACCAGCAACTCAGGTGACCTGATCACGCTCGAGGACCAGGACCGCTCTCGGTGGGACTCCGACGAGATCGGCGAAGGGTCGGCCCTGCTTGATGCCGTCACCGGGCTGGTTCAGCCGGGGCCTTATCTGCTCCAGGCCTGCATCGCCCAGTGCCACGCCGTCGCGCCGACCGCGGATGCCACCGACTGGGCGCTGATCGCCCGCCTCTACGATTACCTGGTCAGGCTCGTCCCCTCCCCGGTCGTAGAGCTGAACCGCGCCGTGGCCGTAGGGATGGCTGACGGACCGCAGGCGGGCCTGCGGCTCGTTGACGCGCTCACCGAGTCTGGCACTCTGGCCGGCTATTACCTGCTGCCGGCGACGCGGGCCGACCTGCTCCGGCGCCTCGGCAGCTTCGGCGAGGCCGCCGCGAGCTACCGCCAGGCACTCAGCCTGGCGGGCAACGAAGCCGAGCGCCGCTATCTCAGCCGTCGCCTCGCCGAGACCTCCCGGTCCGAGCCGGCCTAGCCAGCGGTGACCAGCCCGCGGCTCCTGGGACGAACTGTGTTGTCATCGACTGGGACGCAGCGCTCGCCGAGGCCTCCAGGTCGCGGGCCGCTGCCAGCGGTAGATCACTGCCAGTGGTAGATGCGGATCCAGGCAGCGCGCAGGCGAGTGTTCGTCGATACCGGACCGCCGCATGCGGGAGGGCAGCCAGACAGGCCGGTTCCCTGAGGCGCCATCGAGTACATGATCACGGGGAACTCAGGAGTGGTCGCCGTATAGCCGGTCACGTGACCCACCCAGGTCTTGTCGTATTGCCAGCCCAGTCTGCCGTCGGAGTTCCAGACCACCCGGAAGGTATGCCACCCGCACCAGTTCCCGGGCGCCACTCCGCCTGGCCCCTCGACCCCGTTGGCGTCGACGAAATGCGCGTGCCAGGCCGCGACGCCGCCCAGGCCCTCCATGATGTCGATCTCGCCGCCCTGCGGCCAGTTGTATGGGTCGCCCACCAGCCAGAAGCTCGGCCAGTCCGCGATCTGCTGCTGTGAGGAGCACTGTACCCACAGCCTGGCCACCGCCATCAGCGGCGGCAGATATCCCTGCTTCTGGTAGCCGGTGATCGCACCTGACCGATAAGGAAAGCTGGTCCCGTCCGATGCGGTCCACGGCACGGCGCGCGCGGACAGTCCCAGACCCGATTTGGTGAACGACGCCCGGCCGGGATCTATCGCTGCCAGCTCATAGGAGTTCGGCGGTTCGGTGATCTGCCCTGGCGAGCCGAGCCAGTTCGCGGTCCAGTGGGCCGAGCGCAGCGTCGTGAAGCGATCGGAGAAGACGAGGTGCCAGCCGGGAGTGGCCGCCGAGGCGGGCGCTAGGCCGGCATAGCTCCCCGCGAGGACCAGCAGCGCGGCGGCAAGCTTCCTGCCGACCATTCAGCCACCTCATATGTTCAGTCTTCGCGTCATAGGAGTGTAGCCAGCCTCACCAGCGATTCAGGCGTGTTAACAGTTCACCGGGGAAGGATCGGCCCGGAACGTGGTGCTTCTCATCCAGCAGGCGGGTGCCGTCATGCCGTGCGTCGGCGGTCCTTCCGTCCAACGGATGATTCTCAGCGGCTGACACGGAAAGTCATCCGTTGATCATTGACTGCCGACGTCGGCCGCGGACCGGGCCTTCTAGACCACCGTGCAGCGCATGGCAGCGCCCGGCTTGCCCAGCTGGGTTCGCTGACCAGGCGAGCCGAGTCACTAGCGTCAGCCGGGCAACGTCCGTCATCGGCGCAGTGCGGACTATCGGGTGCAGCGCCTCGTCACGGTCAACCCGCGACGCTAGCAGCAGCTACACGTTGAACCTGCACTCGACTAGGTCGCCGTTCAGCGGAGTAACCAAGGTTAGTCCCACCAGTAGGTCCAGACGGGCGCGCCTACCAGTGCGGCAGCGAGGTCCTTGATGCTGGTCTTTGTGACGCCACCGCACTCGTCCGCGAACGCCCAATGCTCGGCGGCGACGCGGGTAGCGGCCTCGACGGTTTGCGGTGGCCGGCCTACTAGCAGGCGGAGCCGATCACTTTCGACCCACATCAGCCTGGCGCCGAAACGGTCTTCCCATGACCTCAGGACCGTGGCGCACCAACTGCCCACCGACACCGGGAGCGGGTTGTATCCGGCGTCGAAGATGGACCAGCCTACGGCGACCAGTACGTCGGCTGGCCGTCGCGCCCTGACCAGGCCGACGTGGGCTTCTGGGAGCATCCGTAGTGCGTGCTCGCGGGCGCCTTCAGCGAGCCTGCCGTGCTCTGCCGGCGCAAGACCTGGGAACTGCCTGCCGAAAGGCTCCAGACTCTCGCGGTACTCGGGGTACCTGGCGTACTCGGCCTCGCTCGGCGTGTTCTCGCCCCACAGTTTCGCCATGACCTCGGCATCGGTGAATCGGTCAGCGTCGTCGGATTCGTCTGGCGGGCCGAAGTCCGCTCCGTGCTCGTGGTGGTATATGCCTGGCGGGATCAGGATCGGAACAAGGCCGCCTGTCTCGTCGCCGATGTCGGTGAGCACAGACAAAATCAGTCCGGCGTCAGGGACTGCGGCCGTCGTCATCCAGGCGACCGGGACCTGTGAGCCGTAAGGCGTGATGCGCTCGCCTGCGGGCAGCTGCACCGGCCCGAGCTGCAAGGGGCCATCCGCGGGAAGCTCGAAAGCAGTCATCATGCGTCCTTCCCATCAGGTAGTAGCGCGACGATAGTCCTCGGGCATCCGCAGACTCGCTCGGGATATCCCCCAAGCTTGCAGCCGTGATGGTTAGCTGTGGCGGAACTCGACGACGTCGCCGTCGCGCCTCCAGGCCCATCCCTCCGTCAGACGTTTGCTAGACTGTTGTCTGACAGGCGGGATATCCTGGTGACATGACGACATCACAAGTGGCGTTCCGCCCTACTGAGGAGGACCGCCGGATCATTGAGTCGGCCAAGCGCCCCAACGAGGGCGTGACCGACGTGATCCGCCGAGCGTTGCGGCTTCTAGCACGCGAGGACTGGCTCCAGCAGGCGCGGGAGGACGCCGAGCGATTGGCCGATGAGGATCTCTCCGCCGAGCAGGACGCCTGGTGATCCGTGGGGCCGTCTACCGGGTGGACCTCGGCGAAGCCAGGCGTGGTCATGAGCAGCGAGGCAGGCGCTATGGCCTAGTCATCAGCCCGAGTTCGATGGCGTGGAGCGTCGCGACCATCGTGCCGACATCGCGGAGCGCTCAGACTGCGGTCTTCCGCCCAACGCTGGAACTGCTCGGCGTGCCGACCCGGTTCCTGATCGACCAGATCAAATCCATCGACACCAAGTACATCGATGGCGAGCCGGTCGCCTACCTAGAGCGTGACGAGATGGCGGAGATCGAGCACGCTCTCGCCAGGTACCTAGGCCTCGGACTATGACCTAGTTGCGCGACGATAGTCCTCGGGCATCCGCAGACT
>DASWAA010000249.1:0-13453 GCA_036391385.1 Streptosporangiaceae bacterium | reverse complement strand
TTTCCCGATCGGCCCGTGTTTCCCAGCTGGCCCGTGTTTCCCGATCGGTCGGCGTTGCCCAGTCGGCCCGTGTTTCGCCGTCGGCCCGTGTTTCGCCGTCGGCCGGTGCTACCGGAGCAGCCGCGAACCGCAGCCAGGGCGGGCCGCCGTCGTCGTAGGGCGGGCTGTCGGCGCTGACGTCGGCGGTCTGAGCCGCGGTAGCGAACGCGCCCGCGAGCGCCTCGTACTCGCTCACGGTCAGCGTCTGCGGCCAGACGGTGATCTGATGCTGCGGCCCGAGATAGGCCAGCGTGATGGTGGCGATCATCTCGCCAGGGCTGTCCGCGTCAGGGGACAACTCGAACAGCGCTGGCGCGAGCTTGCCGTCGTCGGCCTGCGTGTCGCCGGCCACGAGTGCGGCGATACCGCCTGGTCCATCGGCCAGGTCGAGCAACCGCGACATCTGAGCCGGTGTCGGCCGGATCCGGCTGACGAGCAGGGTCAGGCCCCAGTCCTCGTCCTCTGGGTCCTCCATCCGGCGAGTCCGGACGTCTGCCTGGCCTTCGGCGGCGATGCGCCGCGCGATCGTGCGAGCGCGGATCTCGAGCACGTCGATCGCCTCGTCCAGGTCCGCGCGCCGCTCGCCCCGGCCGAGGACTTCTAGCTCGTCGCACCCGGCCAGTACCAGGTCGTACCAGCCGCTCCACTGACTCGCCGCCAACTCGGTCGCAGCGGTGACCAGGAGTCGGTCCGCCAGGTCGCCCGGCCCATCGCAGCAGGTGACCCGCATGGCCTCGAGGTCGAGCAGCAGGTAGCCGCCGCCGTCGGTAGCTCCGGCGGTGAACAGGCCAGGCAGCAGGTCGCCGACCTCACCTGGGGCGGGCGGTGTCGCCGGGACGCCAGGCCGCGCGTCCGTTAGCTCGGCGGTCCAGCACATCGCCTGCCGGGCCGGGGCGATGCTGAACGGGGCAGGCGGCGGACCGGTGGCTGGCGCGGACAGCAGCACGTCGATCGTGGCCGTGCTGAGGTGGACTCCGACGATCGGAGGCAGCGCGGCACCGCTGGCGAGGACGCCCTCGCTCAGGCTGCGGAGCGCCTCGGCGACCGACTCCGGGCCGCCGGCTGACTGCGCCATGCCAGCAGACTGCGCCATGCCAGCAGACTGCGCCGTGCCAGCTGACTGCGGCCTGCCGGCTGACTGCGGCCTGCCGGCTGACTGCGGCCTGCCGGCTGACTGCGGCCTGCCGGCTGACGCGGCCGCGCGGAGCTTCTGCTCGATGCGCACGCTGGCCTCGTCGGCCGGCAGGGCAATGCGCCACCCCGGCCGACGGTGCTGCCGCTGCCGCTGCCTGAGCCGCTCCAGGCTGGCAAGGGCAGCGCCAGACAGCATGCCCAGGGTGAACAGGACCGCCTGCCCGACTTCGTCCTGCTGGCCGGAAACCTGTTCAGCTGCCCGACCGGCCGGACCGGCCGCCTGTGGCTCGCCGGAAACCGCGGTTCTGGCGACATCGGCCTGGCGGGCGGGATCACGGCTCGCGGGATCACGGCTCGCGGCGCCGTGCCTGCCCCGGAACTGCGGGCTGCCTGATGGATGTCCGTCATGCTGACTGCCAGGGTGACGCTGGGTGCGTGCATGCTGGCCATCCTGGTGCCGGCCATCGTGGTGCTGGCCGGTCGAGTTCGGGCTGGCGGGCGTTTCGGGCAGGCGGAGCTGCCAGCCGGGCAGGATGACCGACGGATCGCTGAAGATCTGCCCGGAGCCCATGTCGTCGCCGAGGTTGAGGCGGACGATCTCGAGATAGCGCTCGCCGGAGCCGAGGTAGTGCTGCGCGATAGTCCACAGGCAGTCGCCAGGCTGGACGAGGACCGTTCGGGCGGCACGCATCACGTGGGCGTCCTGCGCCAGCGGTACCGTAGGCCGGACCGGGTCGGGTCGCGCGCCCCCAGCGTGCGCGCTCGCCGCCATCGCCGGCGCGGCGGCCAGCGTGACCGCCGCCGGGGCGGCGAAGGTGAGTGACGCGATGGCGACCAGCCGGCCAGCGGCGCCCTGCAGGCCCGCCAGATGCAGGCGAGGGGCCGGGCGCCCGCTTAATGCCGCCTGAGCCTCGGCGAGTACCGCGATGGTGAAGGCGATCCACGCCAGCCAGGAGACGTCGCGGACCGCGCCGAGGAAGAGACCGCCATCGTCCTGGTGCGTCAGCACATACCCGACGTGCTGCCAGGACGGGAGCCGACCCGGGATCGGAGACCCGCCCAGGCGCAGCAGCGCCATCGGGAGGCCGGCCGTGAGCGCCGTCAGCGCGAGCAGGGCGGTCAGGCCGCGCAGGATCGCTCCCGCCCGGTGCCGGGTCATGAGCCTGGTCCCGTCACGCCGCTGACCAGCGACGCCACCGCGGTACCCCGTGCCGTAATCGTGTCGATCCCGATCAGCGAGAGCACGAGCGTCCGCTCGGAGACGGTCACGCTGACCCGGATGCGATCGCGGCCGTCCAGGCTGACCGACCCGCGGTAACCGGTGCTGGCCAGGTAGCTCCTGGCGGCTGAGATCGCCTGCCCTGAGTCCACCTGGAAGGTCCCAGAGTTGTAGGCAGCCGATCTGTCGACCATGCCGGCACCTGCCCTTGCCGCCTCCTGCGCGATCGCGAAGGCGGTCGCGCTCTCGTTCAGCCTGCGGCCACCGTCGATGACCAGTCCGGACAGCGCAAGCAACGACACCATCAGCACCGCGAGCAGCAGGGTCAGCGAGCCGCGGTCTGACTCAGCGTGAAGGCGACAGGACCGTCGTCGCATCCAGCCTCCTATGGTCGAGATGCTGCTATGCCGGATCATCGGGCAGTCCGCGTGACATCGGTGTGACAGCCCGCAGCGCCCGTGACCGGTAGGGGTCGAGCGGCGAGGTGAACGTGGCCCGGAGCCGGCGTGCGCCGGGAATCCCGGGCACGAGCAGGTCAGATAGCGCGACGTTGCACGTAACCGTCGCGCTGACCTGGGCTGGCTCCCCCAGCGGCCGGGAGAAGCCGGCGTTCACGTCAAGCGCGATCACCGGATTGCACCGCAAGCCGTCGGAGCGCAGCGCCGCGCTGGCGCTCGACTCGGCGGCCAGGCGGGCCGCGGCCGGGCTGAGCGAGATCGAGGCCTGCCGGGCGGCGTCCCGGGCGGCGGCGTCCACGGCACCCTGCGCGAGCGACGTCCGGCCAGCCGCGATGACCAGGCCGATCAGGAACAAGATGACCGGGGCGAGGATAAGCAGTTCGAGCGGGGCGCTGCCATCCTCGGAGCCGACCCGCTCAGGCATGCCGCTCACCCGCCTGCTGAAGGTCGGACCCGGTCGCCGACGCCAGCCGGCCTAGTGCGGTGAACCGCTCGACGGGAGCGGTCACCACTTCGCTGACCCGCAGCACCATCCCCGGCACCAGGGACGGGACCCTGCCGGTGACCGTGATCCGTACCGTCGCGGCGGAGGTCCCGGTCGTGGACGCCGCCGGCCCGAGCAGGAAACCGGGCGCCGCCGACCTGGCGAACGCGACGGCCGCCTGAGCGCCCGTTCCCGGTGGCGGGCTCGAGGTCCGCGCCACGTCGGCACCCTGCCGTGCCGCCGCGAGGGCGGTCTCCCGCGCGAGGTACCACACGCTGGCCTGGACGACGAGCATGATGCCGAGCAGGAAGACCGGCATGACGATGACGTAGCTCAGCGTGAGCGCACCGTCCTGGGAGCCCGAGGCCAGGTGCCGTAGTCCCGCGGCGCGCACGCTAGGGCAGCTTCCTTGCTTCTGTGCGGATCGCCGCATTGAACAGGCCTGCCGCGATGGCGCCCGCCGCCACCAGCGCGACCGCGATGATGATCCATTCGAGCGTGAGCGCGCCAGCCTCGCTGCCTGCGATGCGCCGGACTCGGCTGCGAGCACGGTCAGCCAGATAGTTCACCGTTACCCAGATCGTCTGCATGAGCACTCCTTCTCCGACGTAATTGGTGGTGGCGGGTCATCCGAACGTGCGATAGACGACAGGGAAGATCAGCAGCAGCAGGAAGCCCATTCCGAGCAAGGCGATCGGCACGACCATCGTGGTGCTGCGCGATCCCGCCTTGGCCGCAGTCGCAGCCAGCGACTCGTTTCGCATCGACTCGGCACGAGCGCCGAGCGTCTGCAGGATCCTGGCTCCTTCCTGACCAGCGACCTCGGCGATCTCCGCGAGGTCGGCCAGTTCGGTGACGCCGGTCTGCGCGGCCAGGGCCGCCAGGCCCTCCCACGGAGGCCTGCTCGCCTTCCGCGACGCGTCGAGGGCCGCGGAGATCCTGGCGAACGCCCAGCCGCCGCCGATCTGAGCCGCGGCCTCCAGAGCCTCGGTCGGGCCTGCTCCGGCGCCGCGTTCCAGCGCGACGAGGTCCAGATAGCTGGTGAGCGCATACCGGAAATCGGTGCGCTTCTCCGTTGCGTTGACCCTCGTAACCAGATCTGGCGCTAAGAACAGGCCAGCACCCAGAGCCAGCGAGACCACGGCGGGTACCGTCCACGGCAGCGAGATGCCTTCCAGCCTCAGCGCGACGGTCACCATCGGGACCAGCAGCAGCCCGAGCAGCCCGCAGGCCAGCTTGCTGACCATCCACTGCTCCCGGTCCTTGCCGAGTAAGGCGAGGTCAGCCGATGGCACCGGCAGCCATGGCGCAACGGCGGCAAGCCGCTTAGCCAGCGATTCGGCGCCCAGACTCTCGCGGTCGGCGGCGCCCGCCGAGTGAATCCTGGCCAGGGCCGCGTCAAGCCTCGGCCCGCCTGGCATCAGCTGGCTGGCGAGGACGAAGGCGCCCAGGCCGACCAGGATGCCGGCCAGCAAGACGAGCGGGTTCACCAGCCGCCTCCCTTCGCATCCTGATCCTCGGTGCCAGAACGAACGCCTGGGCCGTCGAGGAAGCGGCCCGCTCCCGGTATCGTGCCGAGCCGGTGCAGCCAGCTGAGACCCGCGGCGTAAAGGATTGCCACAAAGGCAAGGACTCCCTGGCCGGCCAGGGTCCCGTAGGGCGCGGAGTAGGACCTGTTCACAATGGCGAACAGGGTGAACCCGGCGATGAACACGACGATCCAGCGAACCGTGGTCCGATGCTGCGCCCGGTCGGCCTCGATCGCGCGGCGCGCGGCGACGTCCCTGGCGAGGATCTCGGCCAGCGCGGTCAGCACGCCGTGCACTCCGCCGCCACGCTGCCCGGTGGCGATGATCAGCGCGGCGGCGATCTGATCCCCGGCCGGGTCGTCAAGCTCGTCGGCGAACACCCGCAGCGCCTCCTGCACCCCGACCCTGGTCGACAGCCTCCTGGCCAGGGCGCTGACTGGCCCCGCGACGGCGGGCGGCGCGCTGCGCGCGCTGACCTCGAGCGCGTCTTCCAGGCCACGGCTGGCCGTCAGCATGTCGGCGAGCCTGCGGGTCCACTGTTCGAGTCCTTCAAGCAACGCGGCGTGCTGCCTGGCCGCCCGGGTGGTGGCGATCCTGGGCACGTAGATGACGCCGGCGGCCGCCGCGATCGCCGCGACCGGCCACCGGGTGAGACCGAGAACGGCCAGCCCGGTGGCGGCCGCCAGCAGTACCCGCCGCCTTCCCGTGGCGGTGATCCGGCTGGCGCCGAACAGGCCACGTGGCGGCGTGCCGGGTGCGGGGGCCCTGCGAGTCAGCTCGGCGGCGAACAGCGTCAGACCGGCCATGACCAGTGCCCCGCAGAGGGCGGCGACCAGGATCACCTTGCTGCCCAGCTTCCGTTCCTTGCGGCCATCCTGTGCTGGTCGGGCTTGTACTGGTCAGGCTTGTACTGGTCAAGCTTGTACTGGTCGAGCACGGCCCGGTTGAAGCCCGCTGCCTCCAGGCGCGCCGCCAGCCCCGGCGAAGGCGTGTGCGCGGCCACGGCTCGACCGCCAGGTCCCTCAGGCAGGAACAGCCGGTTGACGGCCGGACGGTCCGTGTCACCAGGCGGCATGACCTCCAGAATCTCTGATACGTAGCGGATCGTTCGCTGCCCGTCATAGCGCTTGCGCACTCCGACGATCAGGTCGACAGCCATGCCGACCAGGATGTGGATAGCCCGCTCGGCCAGCGCGAGACCGCCTCGCAGACCAAGGATGAGGATCCTGTCGAACGCCTCTGCCGGGGAGTTCGCGTGCAGCGTGCACATCGAGCCCTCCTGGCCTGAGTTCATGGCCTCGAGCATCGGCATGATCTCGTCGCGGCGGACCTCGCCCACGATGATGCGCTGCGGATTGTGCCGGAGCGCGTGCGCGATCAGGTCATGCAGCGAGATCGATCCAGCGCCCTCCGAGTTGGCCTCCCGCGACTCGAACGCGATGACGTCGGGATGCCGGTCGCGCTCGTGCAGGTAGAGCTCGTACTCCGTCTCCAGCGTGGCGATCCGCTCGCCGGGGTGAATCTCGCTCGCCAGCGCGCGGAGCAGGGTGGTCTTGCCGACGTTCACTCCGCCGGTCACGATGATGTTGCACCGGCTCCTGACCGCTGCCGAGAGAAAGGCGGCGGTGACCTGATCGATCGTCCCCAGCCTGATCAGGCTGGAAAGCGTGACGTCGAGCTGACCGTGCCTGCGCAGCGACACGCAGGGTCTCGGCGTCACCGACATGGTGGCCGTCATCCGCCCGCCGCCCGCCAGCGCGACGTTCACCATGGGCGACGCCGCTGTGAAGTCCCGTGACGTTTGCCCGCCGCGCGTCGCCCAGGTACGGATCATGTCGGCGAGCGCCTCGTCACTCGGCGCGATGGGCGCGGCGGCGACTCGCTCCCCGGTGCAATATGTGACCCATACCCGGTCGCAGCCATTGATGTCGACGTTCTCCACCTGCGGATCACGCAGGTAGGCAGCGAGCGGACCCAGGTCGTAACGCTGGTCGTAGACCGCCTGGGCAAGTGCCTCCAGGTCGGCTGGGGCAGGCACCGGAGCGCCTCGGCGTATCTGCCGCTGCGTCCAGGTCCTGACCGCGTCGAGGATCAGCGGCATCACGTCCTGCCTCGCGCCGCGATCAGGAAGCAGGTCGGCGATCGTCGTCAGGATCTCAGGTACCGCGGCTAGGAGGCGGGAATCCGACAGGCCCGACAGCCTGGCGGCTGGCATGACCGCAGCCGACGGCTGCGCAGAAGGCGGCCGCGTAGACGGCGGCTGTGCAGACGGCGGCCGCGCAGAAGGCGGCTGTGCAGACGGCGGCCGCTCGGTCGCCGACGTTGCGGCCGTTGGTTCCGGCGCCGGGAGTACCGGAGGCGGGGGTACCGGAGCCGGGGGTACCGGAGCCGGAGGTGCCGCGGCCGGAGGCATCGCGGCGGCGGGCCGCTCGGTGACGGGCGGCAGTGCCGGGCCTGGCGGCCATTGAAGCCCCGTCACGTCAAGCCCCCGGCGACGACATCCGCCGGGAAGGCAGCGGATGGGCCGCCTTCCCGTCCCGGGTCACCAGCCCGCCAGGCACCGGTGATTCCTAGGTCGCCCGCTCTGGCTGGCTCAGCAGCCCGTCCTGGCGCGAGCGTGCGTCTTATCGCCGCGCCAGCTGTCCTGGCCGCCCGCAGCAGCGGGCGTCGGCCCAGGCCGACTCGCTGACCCTGTCCGTCGGAGAGCACGCCTGCCGTCTTCGCGTCGACCGGCAAGGTCGCCACGACCGGAACGCCGAGCGCCGCCGTGATCTCCTTCGGCTCATGACCCTGATCGCCAACCAGCAGCAGCCCGATCCGCTCCGTCCCGCCAAGCAACTCGGCCAGGTGCTCGATCCTGGGCCTGGCACCTGCCACCTGGCGCAGCGTCGGACGCAGCACCATCAGGACCGCCGTAGCCTCGGTCAGCACGCTGGCCGGCTGCCCGTCCCCCGCATCGAGGCGCCCGCAATCCGCGAGCACGTCGGCGGCCTGGCTGGCCAGGGCCCTGGCGATGGCCGGCCAGGCCGGGGCCAGGCGCGGTGCCTGCCTGGGATCGCTGATCCCGGCCAGGAACGTCCGGCTGCCGCTGTCGTCGAGCGGCGCGAGCTGCGCCACCACCTCTGCGGCGACCGCCGCCGCACCCCGGCCCGCCTCGAACGCGACGCCGGTGAGACCGCGGGGCGCTGCCAGGTGACCGGCGAACAGGCCGGCCAGGATGTCCCCGCAGGCTGGGTCACATTCGGCGACGATCACCGGTCGCGGCCAGGTCAGGGCGAGCGCCAGAGCTGTCGTCGTCACGCCGGGAGCGCCGCCGGGTGACGCCAGCACGTACATAGCCATCAGGGCGCCCTCCTGACTACGACGAGGGCGAACTGCCCGGTAGACGCCTGCTGCACGACGGCCGGACCCTTGCCCGCGGCGACGATGACGTCGACCACCTGGTAGCCGTCGGTGTTGGCCGACGGGGTGACTGCCTCGACCACGCCGGTGACAGGCGCGGTCAGCACCGGCGCGGCGGCGGACGAGGCGGACTGGCCCTGTGCACCCGGAGTCGCCACGATGAGCACGTGATCGCCCGGAGCTAGCCCGCTGGCCGGCAGTACCGATGGCTTCAGCGGCAGCGCCACGAGCACCTGACCCGGACCGGGCGGACGGGTCGCGGCCAGCTCGGCAGCGGTGAGCAGCATCCCCGGATGCAGGGCCGAGCCAGCGACCTGGCCGACCACCTGCCGCAGCTGGCTGGCCGGGATCACCTGGACCCCGGGTCCGGCCGCGATGCTGGCCGTGCCGATATCGGCGGCGCTGATCAGGGCGCCCGCAGGAACGTCCGCTGTCGCGACGAGGACCGGCACCCGGTGGTTGGTCGCGCTGTAGACGGCGGTGCTCGCCAGGATGCCCGCACCGACGAGTGCCACCGCGAGCGCCAGCATGCCGGGCCTGCGGCGGCGCGGCAGCCGGGCAAGCTGCGGGGACCGGCCCGCCGACCGGGCCTTGCCGTTGAACCCCGACTCGGCCAGCGGGTGGAAGGCGGTTCCCACGGCGGGTCCGTTCATGCTGCTCACGGCGTCGTCACCAGCGCCTCGGCCTGTGCCACCCGGACCCCGAAGATGGTGCCGGTGGTGTAGCCGTTCGTGATCAGCCCGCCGGCACCACCCGATCCTGTCCAGCTGATCGACCAGGTGACGAAGACGGCGGCCGGGTAAGCGCCGCCGGGCTGCCCGGCCGAGGGCAGGCTGTAGGTGTACGAGCAGCTGGTGTGCTGCGCGCTGGCCGGCAGCGCCCGGTCGAACGCGGTACCCGGCCCGGCGCAGGACACGGCCAGCCCGCCGTCACCCGGGTCGTAGCTGATCGACGTCGGCGCTGCGATCGCGGTTGCCCACACCGGTCCGGCCTTGACCGTGATCGAGATGTGCTGCCATTCCCCGGCCGGGACCCAGAACCATTCAGGCAGTCCCACCAGGCCGTCCTTGCCGCGCGGCGGAGCGGTGGACGGCGCCAGCGTCGGCACTGACAGCTCGCCGATCGCGATCTTGAGCAGGTCAACCGGGCTGATCGCCGGAACGCCCGTCTTGATGCTCACCTGGATCAGCTCGCCGCCGAGTACGGTTTTCGAGCCCGGGCAGGTCATGATGTCCCACCGATATCCCGGCGCTGGAGGCCCGGTGCCGGTCCGCTGGAGTATCCCGGGCGGAGCGGGCGTATAGGTGCAGGACACCGTGCTCGAACCGCTGGAGCCCGGTCCGCCGCCGTTGCCGCCGCTGTACACGCAGATCCAGGTGTAGCCGACCGGGTAGCAGTTGCCGCTGCCACCGCTGCCTGCCGTGCCCGCTAGTGCCGCATGCGCCGGGGCCCCGAATAGACACCCGATGCCCAGCACAATGGCGGCGATGGCGTGCGCGGCACTGCTCAGCGGGCGGGTTAGTACGCGCATGGCCGCACCACCGGAATCGCCCCGGTGACCAGCCACCGTCCGTGCTCATATGCAAGGGTCGTGATCAGGTAGTCGTGCGGCTGACCGAGCCCGCCGACGATCTGGCCGGTCCGCTTGTCCGCGAAGCCGGCGTGGCTGAGGTCGATGCAATCGTGTACCGCAGCGGACCCAGGACCGGTCAGCTTCACGCTCATGATGTGGAAGACCGGGCTGCCATAGGTGATCTCGTCCCGCTGCCAGAGCTGGCTGAGCCCATTGACCAGGGTCGGGACAGCGGAACTAGGGATATACCAGGAAAGGATCTTCCTGGCCCGCACCGCGCTGCGGGAGTCGACGGCGAGGCTCGTCGCCCGCCAGTACCCCTCGTAGGCGGCAACGACGAGCTGGCGAGGCGACTGCCGCGCGGGCGGTGCATCGGCCAGATGCAGGACCGCGTGCTTGTTCGGCAGGGCCACCGGAGCGGCCGAGCTTCCGCAGCTCACCACCGTGACGGCCGCCGTTCCGGCCGCGAGTCCGGCGGCTAAGACGCGACCAAGCGTCCCGCCGCCCAGTGTCCCGCCGCGGCCCGCGGCGGCCCGGACATCATGCATACCTGACTCCCTTGGTCGGTCACCTGCTTGGTCGGTCACCTGCTGGCTGGTCACCCGTGGGTCGGTTCGATCGGCGACTATAGGGCCTCACCGATGAACGATCCGTGATGCGAGCATGAACCGGCAGGCAGATTAAGGACGACCGGAAATGGTCGTTCTCAGGCCGCGAACTTTCCGGACATCACGGCCATAGATTCGGCCTATTTACGGTCGCATGGCGCGATTTTGTGATTACCATAAGCACTTCCTTTTCGACCGTGCTGCCACAACGTCGCCATTCCGGAGGACCGATGCGCTTCACCATCCTGGGCCCGTTAGAAGTAAGCAACGACGAAGGCCGTCAGGTCGTCGTCAGCCGTCGGCTGCATCGCTCGGCGCTTGCCCTGCTGCTACTCAACGCGGGCAAGCCGCACTCGCCGGCTGAGCTGGCCGGCTCCTTGTGGGGTGACGAGCCACCGCAGAGCCCGGAGGTGTCATTACGCAGCTGCGTCTACGGGATCCGCAAGCTCCTGCCCGAAGCCGGGCGGCTGCGGACTCACCCGGCGGGCTATCTGATCGACGTCCGGCCCGACGAGCTCGACCTGCACGAATTCCGCACCCTGGCGGCAGGTGGCCGCGATGCTCTTGACGGCGGCGACGCCCGGTCCGCGGCGGAGCTGCTAGCCGGGGCGCTCGGCCTGTGGCGCGAGCCGGCGCTTGCCGACGTCCCGGCTGTGCCCGACAAGAACCGGCTGCTCGACCAGCGCAGGGAGGCCCAGGATGCGCTGACGGACGCTCGGCTGGCACTCGGCCAGCACCGGCAGGTCCTCACCGAGCTGAGAAGCGCGGTGACCGCCGACCCGCTCCGCGAGCACGCCTGGGCACAGCTGATGACGGCCCTGTACCGGTGCGGCGCGCGGGCCGAGGCACTCGACGCGTTCAGCAGGTTGCGGCTGGCCCTGGTCAGCGCCTACGGCATCGAACCGGGGCCTGAGCTGCAGGACCTGCACCGCCGGGTACTCGCCGATGACCCATCGCTGGCGAGCGCGACCCAGGCCAGGCCAGTCACGCTGACCGAGCCGGCGTACGGTCCGACCGGGCCGGCCGACCCGACCTGGCTGGCGTCCGGACCGGCCGAGCCGACCAGGCTGGCGTCCGGTCCGACCGGGCCGGCCGGGCCGATCAGGCCCGCCGAGAGTCAGCTCGCCTGGCAATCTCCTTGCCAGCTTCCCGCGTCGGTGCCCGACTTCACCGGCCGCGCGGCCGAGCTCGGTGACCTGCTTGGCCGGCTTCCCGGTGAGGGAATGGCGGTGACCGTGGTGACCGGCATGCTCGGTGCGGGCAAGACCGCCCTCGCCATACACGCCGCGCACATAGCCCGGGCCTGCTTTCCCGACGGACAGCTCTACGCCTGCCTCGACGACGCCGGCCAGCCCAGGGATCCGCAGGTCGTGCTCGGTGAGCTACTGCGCGGCCTCGGCGTCCCGTCAGAGGGAATCCCGGCACCCGGCTTCGAGCGGGCGGCGGTGTACCGCTCGGTGCTGGCCGGCCGTCGTGTGCTCGTCGTCGCCGACAGCGCGAGCAGCTCCGCTCAGGTCCGCCCGCTGCTTCCCGGTACCCCGGGGTCCGCCGTCGTAGTTACCAGCCGCGCCCGGCTGGCCGACCTGGACGCGGCGCGACTGGTCGAGCTCGGCACCCTGCTCCCGGCCGACTCAGCCGCCCTCGTCACCAGGATCTCCGGGCGCGATCCGGTCGGCCCGGACGCCGACGCGACCGCGGCAATCGCCCTGGCCTGCGGGCATCTGCCGCTTGCCCTGCGGATCGCCGGAGCCCGGCTCGCCGAGGACCCCAGCCTGACGGCCGACGCCCTGGCCGGCCTGCTCGCCAGCGAGCGCAGGCGGCTGGACGAGCTCGTGGTCGGTGAGCTGAGCGTGCGCACGCGGCTCGCCGAAGCGGCGCAGGCGCTCAGCGGCGAGGGCCGGCGAGCGCTCGCCCTGCTCGCGGCGGCCGGTCCGCGCGAGACGACCGGTTCGCTGATCGCCTCGCTCCTCGAGGATTCCGGCGCGCGAGACGTCGCTCTGGCGCTGGCCGACGCGGGCCTGCTGCAGCGCATCGCCGGGAACGGCCCGTCGGCGGGCATCAGCTACCGAATGCACTCCCTTGTCCGCGCGTTCGCCCGCGAACTGCTCGTCAAGGCTGATCCCGGGCTGGTCGGCTCGGCCACGGGACGGCTGCTGGCATGGCGCTGGCTTGAGTTCGCCAACCGCGGCGAGCCTGGCGGCCGCGTCACCGTCCGGTGAATCGCGGCGGGCGCTTCTCGGTAAACGCGCGCCTGCCCTCGGCGAAGTCCTCCGACTCGGCTCGTTCCTGCTGGATCCTCGCCTCGAATTCAAGCTGCTCGTCGATCCGCTCGTAGAGCCACTTGTTGAGCTGACGCTTGGTGCCGGCGTAGGAGCCGGTCGGTCCGGCGGCGAGCCGAGAGCACAGCTCCTGGGCCCGGCCGATCAGTTCGTCGTCCGGCCAGACCTGGTTGATCAGGCCCCAGTCCAGTGCTTTAGGCGCGGGCAGTCGCTCGCCGAGCATGGCCAGCTCGCAAGCCCTGGCGAAGCCGATCCGGCTCGGCACGAGCAGCGACGAGCCACCGTCGGGCACCAGGCCGATGTTCACGAACGCGAGCAGGAAGTAGGCCGATTCGGCGGCCAGCACAAGGTCGCACGCCAGCGCGAGTGACAGTCCGATCCCGGCTGCGGCCCCGTTGACCGCGGCGACGACCGGCTTGGGCATCTGCCGGATGCCGGTGATGATCGGGTGATAGTGCTCAGCCAGCACGCTGTAGACATCCGGGAAGCCCTCGGGGGTGATGTCCCGCTCCTCCCTCAGGTCGGCTCCGCTGGAGAACGCCCGGCCGGCACCGGTCAGCAGCACAGCCCTGACCTCGTCGTCGCCAGCAAGCTCGTTCACCGCGGCGAGCAGGTCGAGCCGGAGCTGAGAGTTCAGCGAGTTCATCGACGCTGGCCGGCTGAGCTCGACCATCGCGGCCGCGCCTGACCGGTAGATGCTGACCGTTTCGTAGCTCTTGGCCGGGACG
>DASWAA010000248.1:0-3540 GCA_036391385.1 Streptosporangiaceae bacterium | reverse complement strand
AGCGGAGGCCCGCTCGCGATCGGCGTCGTGATGCCGCGGGACGCCAGGGTAGTCCGGCGGCTCGTATGCCGGGTAATGCCGTTCGTACCCCTGACCGTTGTACCCGGGGCCGGAGTAGGCGGGCCTGGAGCTGTCATATTCAGACGTGGGGTCCGGGCCAGCCGAGCGGCCATAGCCGGAAGCGCTGTCGGCGTCGTAGCCGGCGAAGCTGTCATAGTCCGGAGCGCTGCCGTAATTGGACGCGCTGCCGTAACTGGTGCCACGGCCCGGTCCGGGGGCGGTGTCGTAGCTCGCAGCGCCGCCATAGGCCCGCTGCTCGTCATGGGCCAGGCGCCCGTCGTAGGACGGCATGCCACCGTCGGGCACGGCCGCCGGATGACCAGGGCCGCCGTAGCCGGGGCCGCCGTAGCCGGGGCCGTCATAGCCGGGGCCGTCATAGCCGGGGGCGCGGTAGCCGGGGGCGCGGTAGCCCGCGGTTTCGTAGCCTGCGGTTTCGTAGCCGGGCTCGAATTCACCGCCGGACTGGCCATAGCCAGCATCGGGAACACGGCCGCCGACGTCATAGGCGGCACCGGACCGGCTGGATACGTCCTGGTCCGCGCCGGACGGGCGCGGTCCGGATTGCAGTACCTGGACCATCCTGGCGAGATCACCGAACGGCAGCCTGAAGGTCCCGGTGCAGCGGTTACCCTGCCAGATGCTGAACACTGCCACGGCGCTGTCGGCGTACCAGCTCAGCCGCATCGTCCGGGCATCCCCGCGCACGTCGAAGAAGACCTCGCCCTCGCGCGGCAAGGGAACGGCATCCGGCTCGGACATGCTGCCTATCGTCGCCCCGGCCAGCCGGGTTGTCTAGCCAATGCCGTGCATTGGTCCGCCCCCCAGCCCAGAAACACGGGACAGTAGCCGAGCTCCGGACGAGGCCAGGGCCTGCGGCCGGCCCGGAATCGCATCGGCGCGGTCCGGCCAGCCCGCGCCGCCCGCGGCGCTGGGATAGCTGCGCCAGTGTCGACCGAATACTGTGCGTTCGCAATCGGGCGAGTATTGTCATCTTGCCGCAGCGATGGCACGCGCGATGGCATGATTATTCGGCGGTGCTGACGTCGCTGGTATGAGCCCAGCTGCCCGTCGGTGCAGGTGATCTGACTCCTGGATGAGGACCTCCCGGAATCATGCGAGCCTGTCCCGGCGCTAGGCGCGGGCAGCCAGCCGTCGGGCGAAGTCATCCGAACCGGACGTCCGCAAGGGAACACTTCAGCACCGCACGGCGTTGCATGATGCGACGGGGAGGTTGCCGCATCGCGTGATTCGTGGTATTTGCGTCCAGCGAGCCGGGTGCCTCGCTAGGCGGGTATTAACGGCTAGCTGGTTGAGGAGAGTTTTTCATGTCTGAGGTACGCCGTCAGGCTGCTCTGTTGCCACGCCCCAACTGGGGCTGGCAGGACAAGGCTGCCTGCCGTGGCACCGATGTCGTGCTGTTCTTCGGTCCGGACGGTGAGCGGCAGCCTGAGCGTGACATTCGTGAGCGTAAGGCCAAGGCCCTGTGCGGCGCCTGTCCTGTGCGCTCTGAATGCCTAGGGTACGCGGTCAGCAGGCCTGAAAAGTACGGCACCTGGGGCGGCTTGAACGAGGACGAGCGATCGGCCGAGCGTCGCCGCCGGATGCGCCGCGCCAACGCGAACGCCGCGTAGCTAGCGCCCGGCAGCTTCCATGATCACGGAGGATTCTGTACCTCCGCGACACAGAATTCTCCGTGATCCTTGCGCCTGCCCGGCCTGATCCGCCCGGACCATTCCCGGGGCCGGGGCGTTGTGATCGCACCTCGCAGGAGACAATGAGGACATGGTCTGCCTGCACTGCCGCCAGCAGGATCACCAGTCCTGCAAGGGTGGCACCTGGTGCGATTGCCAGCACAAGCAGTCGTCGGCGATTGTCCCGGAGCCTGCCGTGGGCTGGGTCAGGCAGGGATAGCCCGGTCCGGGGATTAGCTCACGACCGGGCGGGCACGCCGGAATATGGCGGCAGCTGAGACGGTTGAGAGAGCCGAAAGCACTACTGTGACAGGCATGCACCCCTGGTGACAGTCACGAGACAGGTACAACTGACAACTCTGGCAGCCGGAGGAGATGGCCGTGCCTCATCGCGATCCTCGGACTTGGCGTGCGTTCTGGGACGTTTCGGCCTACTCTGTGCTTCAGGACAGAGCATGACTCCTGTGACCCGGCCACCTCAGCCGGGGATACCGGGCGACGGCACTGCGGACATCGGGGAGGCGCGCACGATGGAGAGCCTGGCTGCGGAGGCCGCTGAGGCGCTGGCGGGCGCATCAGCCGACGAGGTCATCAAGTGGGCAGGTCAGACATTCGGCGGGCGCCTGTGCATCACGTCCTCGATGACCGACGCGGTCATCATCGACCTCGCGTCGCGGCACCTTCCTGGCATCGACGTGCTCTTCCTGGACACCGGCTATCACTTCCCCGAGACGATCGGCACCAGAGACGCCGTGTCGGTGGTCTACCCGGTCAATGTGATCAACGTCACACCGCCGACGACGGTGCAGGAGCAGGACGCCGAGCTCGGCCCCAAGCTCTACGCACGCAACCCTGACCTGTGCTGCTACCTGCGCAAGGTCGTGCCGCTCGAGCAGTCCCTCGAGCCCTACGACGCCTGGATCACGGGCGTGCGGCGCGAGGAGACGGACACCCGGACCACCACGAAGGTGGTCCAGTGGGATCCCAAGCGCCAGATGGTGAAGGTCAACCCGATCATCGAGTGGTCCCAGAAGGACGTCGACGACTACATCGCCGAGCACGGCGTGCTGGTGAACCCGCTCGTCTACGACGGGTACCCGTCGATCGGCTGCCGCACCTGCACCGCGCGGGTCGAAAAGGGCGCCGACCCGCGCAGCGGCCGCTGGGCGGGCACGTCGAAGACCGAGTGCGGCATTCACACCTGATTCAGGCCCCATTCACACCTGATTCGGACCCGGTGCACACTGGAATCGTGCACACTGACCTGCTCCGCTCTCCGCGGAGCACCCATGAGGTACTCAACCAGGTCCCGCCGCTAGCCGGGCACGACGTCGCTGCCGACGAATCACTGCTCGCTGCCGTCGCGGCCTACGACGCGGCGTGGGTGCTGCCCGAGCTGCACGAACTCGGCGAGGCGGCCGGCTCAGCCGACGTGATCGACCTTGCCAGGCTGGCCAACGAGCACTCGCCGATACTGCGCACCCATGATCGGAGCGGGTACCGGATCGACGAAGTCGAGTTCCACCCGGCCTGGCATCAGCTCATGACGACGGCGGTCAGCCATGGCCTGCATGCCACCCCGTGGGCGAGCGGCAAGCCCGGCGCGCATGTCGCCCGGGCGGCCAAGTTCTACGTGTGGGCCCAGGCCGAGGCCGGGCACGGCTGCCCGATCTCGATGACCTACTCGGTCGTGCCCGCCCTCCGGCACGCACCGGATCTCGCGGCTCGCTTCGAGCCGCTGCTGACCAGCCCGAGCTACGATCCCGGCCTGCGAGTACCCGAGGGCAAG
>DASWAA010000247.1:0-2421 GCA_036391385.1 Streptosporangiaceae bacterium | reverse complement strand
GTCCTCCATGCCGGGAGTGTGCCGCTGCCCACCGACAAGCCAGCGACAGTAACGTCACGGCGGCGGATCACCTGATTCCTCGCCGTGGCGTTACGTTCGGCGCAATAGGCGCCCGGGCGCTAGCCCAGGATCAGGCCCGACGTCGGCACGCCGGTGCCGGCGGTGACGAGCACGTGCTCGACGTTAGGCACGGGGTTCACCGAGGTGCCGCGCAGCTGCCGCACACCTTCGGCGATGCCGTTCATGCCGTGGATGTAGGCCTCGCCGAGCTGGCCACCATGCGTGTTCAGCGGCAGCCTGCCGCCTAGCTCGATCGCGCCGCCGGCGATGAAGTGGCGTGCCTCACCGCGCCGGCAGAAGCCGAGTTCCTCCAGCTGCATCAGCACGTACGGGGTGAAATGGTCGTAGAGAACGGCCGTCCTGATGTCGGCCGGCCCGATACCTGACTGCTGCCACAGTTGCCTGGCTACCACGCCCATTTCCGGCAGCCCGGTCAGGTCGTCCCGGTAGTAGCTGGTCATCGTGAACTGGTCCGGCCCCGCGCCCTGCGCCGCAGCCATGATCACCGCCGGGTCGGCCCGCAGATCGCGCGCCCGCTCCACGCTGGTCACCACGATGGCGACGGCGCCGTCGCTCTCCTGGCAGCAGTCGAGCAGCCGGAGCGGCTCGGCGATCCACCGGGACGCCTGGTGCTCGGCGAGCGTGATCGGCTTGCCGTAGAACCACGCGCTCGGGTTCGTCGCCGCGTGCTTCCGGTCCGCGACCGCGACGGCACCGAAGTCCGCGCTGGTCGCGCCGTAGCCGTGCATGTACCGCTGCGCGGCCATCGCCACTGTTGCGGCCGGGGTGGACAGGCCCATCGGGTAATGCCAGCCGTTGTCGATGCCCGACGACGTCGCCATCTGCACCGCGCCGACGGATACCTGACCGAACCGGCGGCCCGAGCGCTCGTTCAGCGCCCGGTAGCACACGACCACCTCGGCCGCGCCGGTGGCGACCGCCATCGCCGCCTGGTGCACGGTGGCGCACGCGGCTCCGCCGCCGTACCCGATCTGGCTGAAGAACGTCAGCTCGCCGATCCCGAGTTCCCTGGCGACCGCCACCTCGGCGTTGCTGTCCATCGTGAAGGTAACGAGGCCACCGACGTCTGCCGGACGCAGGCCGGCGTCGTCCAGGGCAGCCCTGACGGCCTCGACGGCGAGCCTCAGCTCGCTGCGGCCGGAGTCCTTGGAGAACTCGGTCGCCCCGATCCCGGCGATCGCGGCCGCCGGCGGCCGACTGCTCGCTGCGTTCATGACTGGCTCCGTGGACCGTCGACGCCGGCGGTGGCGATGACGTGGTCCCCCAGGCTGCACGTGCCGGTGACCTGTACCTCGTACCGGTCAGCGTCGGGCTGCTCGGTGCGATCGGTGACACGCCCCGTGAACGTCAGCGTGTCCCCCGCGTAGCAGGGAACGCCAAGGCGCACCTTCGTCTGGCGCAGTAGCGACTGCGGGCCCGCCCACTGGGACAAGAAGCGCTGCACCAGGCCGTTGTCGGTCAGGATGTTGACGAAGATGTCCTTGCTGCCGTTGGCGACCGCGAGATCCCGGTCGTGGTGCACGGGAGTGAAGTCGCGGGTGGCCAGCGCGCTGGCGACCACGAAGGTCGCGCTGACGTCGACCGCCATCTCCGGCAGGACCGCTGGCAGCTCACCCGGACGGGGCGGTGGTTCGGCAGGACGCCAGGCCGGGAGCACCAGATCGTCGTCGATCCGCAGGAAGCCGACCTCAACCGACATGCCGACGCTGACCTGATCGGCCCTGACGCCGGGCATCTCGGCGAGCACCCGGACGCCCTCCTCGAGCTCGACCAGGGCGATCACGAGCGGGAGCTGCTTTCCCGGCACGGGCGGGTGGTGATGCACCACGTAGCTGAACACCGTGCCGGCTCCGGAGGCCACCAGGTACTTCGGGTTCGGGGAACCGCACTGCGGGCACATGGGTCCGGGCGGGTGCCGGAGCGCGCCGCAGTCCGCGCACTGCTGGATCCGCAGCTCTCCCTGCCTAGTGCCCTCCCAGAAGAACGCCGTGTCCGGCGAAACCACCGGGCGCATCACGAAGCCGCCGGCGGCGGACTGCCCGGCCGCGGGCTGAGAGGCGGCCTGCGGGGCAGCACCCGACCCGGGGCGGAACTTGAGTATCCGGAAATCCATCGTGGCGACCAGCTCGTCGCCGCTGTACCAGGTCTGCCGGGTCGTGAAGAACCAGCCTTCGCCCAGCGCCGTCCGCTTCGGTCCGGTCAGGCCGATCAGGCTGACGGTCACCGACAGCTGCTCGCCGTGCCGCAGGTACCGGTGGAAGACGTGGTCGGAGTTGGTCGCGACCACGCCGGTGTAGCCCGCCTCGTCGAGCATCGTCACCATGACGCCGGTCGGGTCGC
>DASWAA010000246.1:0-2227 GCA_036391385.1 Streptosporangiaceae bacterium | reverse complement strand
CGCACGGGACGGACCTGGTTCATCCGGCCCACGATCTGGCCCACCGGGGCGAAGGCCAGCTCTTTGCGTCCCGACCGGGCGATCCTGGCGTTCGCGTCGGCGGTGAGGATGTTCTGCAGCGGCATGCCCAGCGGACCCGGGCCCTCTGGGTCGTCCCAGGCCTCGGTCCACGAGTTGCGCAGCATGCGCGCCGGCTTGCCTGTGTAACAGCGCGAGCGGACGGTATCGCTGGATGTCGCCTCCAGGTACGCCTGCACGACAGCGGGCCCGAAGTCGTTCTCGGCTGTGGTGAGCCAGAGCGAGCCCATCCATACGCCCTGGGCGCCGAGCGCGAGCGATGCGGCGATCTGGCGGCCCGTGCCGATTCCGCCGGCCGCCAGTACGGGCGTCGGGCTGACCGCATCGACGACCTCTGGCACCAGCACCATGGTGGCGACCTCGCCGGTATGGCCACCTGCCTCGTAGCCCTGCGCGACGACGATGTCGACTCCGTTGCTGACATGGCGCTGGGCGTGCTTCGCCTTGCCGGCCAGCGCGGCCACCTTGACGCCGGCTTCATGGGCCCGGTCGATGACATCGACCGGGGGCGCACCGAGAGCATTGGCGATCAGCTTGATCGGGTGAGCGAGAGCGATGTCCACGTGCGCACGGGCGACGTCCTGCGCCCAGCCCACCACCCCCTGCGGCTCCTCGCCGTCAGGCAGCGGCGGCAGGCCGAACCGGTCCATCAGCGTGTCGACGTACTGCCAGTGCTCCTCGTCGATCATCGACCGGATCTGGGCCACCAGGTCGTCGGCATTGGCTCCCGCAAGCTCGACGGCTTTCTGAGGCATCACGATGTCGACGCCGTACGGCTTGCCGTCGACGTGCTCGTCGATCCAGCGGAGCTCGATCTCGAGCTGCTCCGGGCTGAAACCGACGGCGCCGAGCACCCCCAGCCCGCCCGCCCTGCTCACCGCGGCGACGACGTCGCGGCAGTGGCAGAACGCGAAGATCGGGTATTCGATCCCGAACATGTCGCACAATGGCGTCCGCAAGATGACCATCTCCGATCGGCAGAGGCCGGCAGCGTTCCTCCGTCGCAGACTACCAAGCAAACTAGAACACGTTCTATCCCAGGCTCAAGCGGGCTGGCTGGCGGCTGCCTGACGGGTTCGGTAGGCGGCCACGTTGGTCCGGTTGGAGCAGGCTGTACTGCAGAACCGCCTGGACCGGTTCTTGGACAGGTCAATCAGCACGTTGTCGCAGCCTTCGGCGGCACAGAGCCGTCGGCGATCCAGGTGCCCGGTGCGGATGACATCGGTGAACGCCATCGCCGCCTCGACCGCCATCCGGTCGGCGAGCGGTGCATCTGACGGAGTGGCGTGCAGGTGGTAGTCCCAGCCGTCATGGCGGACCAGCTGCGGCAGCGCGCTGGCCTCCCGCAGCAGCTCGTTGACGAGGTCGGCCGCGTCGTCCTCGCTCAGCTCCCACAGCCGCTCCAGGCGCGGGCGGAGCTTGCGCACCGCGTCGAGCTCGGCCTCGTCGTGCGTGCGCTCGCCGGTCCAGCCCCAGGACCGGACGAACTCGTCGAGAGCCGCGACATCGGGCAGCAGCTCGCTGCCGCCACGACCGGTATTGACCAGGCCGGCCGCGGCGGCCAGCGCGATCTCAGTGTCATGGGCAAAAAGCAATTTGACTCCTTTCGCGCTTCGCGACTAGTGTCACTATCGTAATGCGTCTTAGCTACTTACAGGGAGTCGTCGTGCGGGCCGCCCGAGCCAGTTCCAGCGAAACCGGCAGTAACGCGCGCGTCGGCCTGGCCCTGTCCGTCCTGGCTGCCGCGTGCTTCGGCACGTCCGGAACCTTCGGTGCGTCGCTGATCGACGCGGGATGGAGCCCGGCGGCCGCTGTCCTTGCCCGGATCGCGATCGCGGCGCTGATCCTCACCGTCCCGGCACTGCTCCAGCTGCGCGGCCGGTGGCGGCTGCTGCGCGACAACGCCGGCGTCGTGGCCGCTTACGGGCTTCTGGCGGTCGCCGGAGCTCAGCTGTTCTACTTCAGCGCGATCGCCCGGATACCAGTCGGCGTCGCCCTGCTGCTCGAGTACCTCGGAGCCGTCCTCGTGGTCGGCTGGCTCTGGCTGCGGCACGGCCAGCGTCCCCGGCGGCTGACCGTCGCGGGCGCCGTCACGGCCATCGCCGGGCTCGCCATGGTGCTGAACGTGGCAGGGGCGGGGCATCTTGAC
>DASWAA010000245.1:0-13644 GCA_036391385.1 Streptosporangiaceae bacterium | reverse complement strand
TTCTGCTGCCTGGCGCGACTCCGGTGAGCCAGCCGGCGCACCCTGGCGCGAGCGAACCACGGAGTCAGCTTCCACGCGCAGAACGCGCAGACCGGTCCCGCGACAGGGGCGGCGAGCAGCGCGTCCCAGCCGTTGAGGCATTCCGGACCGACCGCCGCCAGCAGGACCAGCGCCTCGACCCGTTCGGGAGCACGGGCGGCGACCGTCAGCGCCACCCCACCGCCATAGGAATGCCCGACGAGCACGGCACGCCCGATGCCGCGAGCGTCCAGATCATCGATCACCGCGCTGGCGTTGACCTCGAAGCCGCCGCCTGCCATCGGACTAGAGCCGTAACCAGGCCGGTCGGGCGCCACCGCGCGGACGTGCGCTGGCAGCAGCGAGATAACCTGCTGCCAGTCCGTGCCAAGTCCTGGCTGGCCATGCAGCAGGACAAGATCATGTGGGCGCACGCGGACAGCGTATGCGCAGGTGGCGACGGCTTCAGACGCCACCCCGGCAGGGCGGGCAGGTCACGGCTCGCCGGCTGGACGCCGGGCCCTGGCCTTGCCCGCCCCCGGTGTGACTGTCAGTCAGCCGGTCAGCCGCCGGCTTCCTCGTCGGCCACAGCGATGGCGAACCCGAGCGCCCGCATCAGGTTCCCGCCCGCCGAGACCACCTTGGTGGTGCCGACCACCGGGGCGATGCCGATGAGGATGTCCTGTATGTCCTGTTCGGTGATCCCGCTGTCGGCCGCTGCTCCTGCATTGGCCAGGTAGGACGCGGGCGGGGCGTCGACGGCCACCAGGGCGGCGATCCTCGCGATCATGAGCTCACGCGGCATCAGCTGGGTGTGCTCGATCGACGCCATGTTGATGTCGACCAGAGTGTCGAGTACAGGTGTAGCTGCGGGCATCAGAACCTCCATGTCGAAGCTGGTTGATCGTGCGCCTCCAGTAGATCGCCGGACTCGCCCGGCGGCGTCACCTGCGCCGGGTGAGCTTGCGAGGGTCGGCACAAGTCAACACCGGTAGGCACCGGACGACGCCGGGTGCCGGTCAGACGCCCCGGACGGCCAGGACCCGGCCCGACTTGGCCGCATCGTCCAGCGCGGCATAATCCCGCTCGTTCAGGTCGGCGTAAGCTGCCGCGAACTCCGCGATCGCCTTGTCGAACGCGTCAGATGTGCCCAGGTACGAGGCGATGGCGATCCGGTCACCGGAGCGGGCGTGCGCTCGTGCCAGCGCCCAGGCGCAGACCTCGCCGTAGTCGGACAGGCTGCTCGGCGTCATGAGCGCGATGTCCAGCGACTGCTTCCAGTCCCTGAGCTGGCGGAGGTAAAAGTCCCGCACCACCCCGTCAGGAGCCGGGCTCAGCCGCTGCCAGCCGAGGAAGATGTCGCTGGTCGCCTGCATCAGCCGCTGGCCCTCGACGACCCGCTGACCCTGATTGGCGAACCTGCTGGCACCCGCGTACGGGCTCAGGGCCGACTCGCCTGCCTCCTTCATCTGCAGGAACAGCGGATCTTGCCCATCCCGGCCGAGCATCAGCATGATCCAGCACCTCGTGCCGACGCTTCCGACGCCGACGACCTTGCGCGCCACGTCGGCTACCTCGTAGTTGTACTGGTCGAGCAGATACCTGCGGTCCCAGGGCAGCGTCTTCTTGTAGCCGTCCACCAGGCGGCTCAGGGCGCCCTCGAGGCCCGACTGGTCGATGTCCGCTGGCAGCAGGCTCGTCAGCGGGATCACCAGCGGCGGGTCGGCCACGATCTGGGGCTTGCCGTCCACGACCCTGGTTAGCTTCGCGAGCGCCTGCATGCTGTCCCTGGTCCGGGCCTTAGCGGCGCCCTTGGTCAGGTTCTGCCGCTGGCGCGCGCTCAGCCGGTTCCGCAGCCGCCGCAGCACCTCGTCGACGTCGGCGCTGGCGTACCAGACGTCGAGGTTCGACTGCCCGGCGAACTCCCCCATGGCGATCCGGTACCTGGCTGCCGCTGCGCGCACCATCGCGTTCCGCTGCCGCTTGCCGACGCCGTTGTCGCGCGCGGCTATCTCCAGGCTCGCTGCCAGGCGCTTGACGTCCCATTCCCACGGACCAGGCAGCGTCTCGTCGAAATCGTTGATGTCGAACACCAGGCGCCGCTCGGCCGAGCCGAACAGGCCGAAGTTGCTGACATGGGCATCGCCGCAGACCTGGACGGCCAGCCCGGTGACCGGCGTGGCCGACAGGTCGCTGGCCATGGGCAGCGCGGCGCCGCGGAAGTAGGCGAACGGTGACGCGAGCATCCGGCCGTACCTGATCGGCACCAGGTCGGGCAGCCGCCCGGCAGACTGCTGTATCAGCAACTCGATCGGGTCAGGCCGCCCCGGGCCGGCATCAAGGGCCGCATGGCTGGTCCTGGGAACCGCACCGCGGATGGTACGACCCCGCTCTGCCCGCTCGGCGGGTGTCATCCCTCGGAGCGAGGTGTCCAGCTGGTACCGAAGCGGTCGCTGCCCGGTCCGTTCCGCGGAGCCGCGCTGGTCGGGTATCCGGGCCGGCCGCGATCGCTTGCGCGGCGTCGTCGAAGTCGTCGATGTCATGGCCAACGATGACCAGCCTAGCCTGCCACGCGCCTCATCCGACCTGGGTGATCTTCGCGCGACGTCGCCGTCCGGGCGGCCTTTCACTCGTGACGGGTGATGCGCCCCGGCGCGGCCGGACAGATGGTGGGCTCGCGACACACGGGCGCGGGCAACTGCCCGGCGCCCTGCTCACCACCGAGGAGCGGCCATGTCATCGCTGACCGTCTGGAAGTTCAAGACGACTAACGGAGCCCAGGACGCACTCGACGTCCTAGCAGACCTGCAGCGCCAGCAGCTCATTCAGGTCCTCGACGCGGCGACCGTGAGCTGGGAGGTGGGTGCCAAGAAGCCGCGGACGCGCGAGCTGCGCGACACCAAGAAGGCCGGCGCACTGGGCGGCGGGTTCTGGGGGCTGCTGTTCGGCCTGATCTTCTTCATCCCCATCCTCGGACTGGCGATCGGCGCCGCGACTGGCGCGCTGATCGGTTCCATGGCCGATGTCGGCATCAGCGACTCGTTCATCCGCGAGGTGCGCGAGAAGGTGACGCCGGGAACGTCGGCGTTGTTCCTGCTCAGCTCCGACGCGGTATTCGACCGGGTGCGGGCCCGCTTCAAGGACACCGACGCCGAGCTGATCAGCACCAACCTTTCCGGTGACCAGGAGGCGAAGCTGCGCGAGGCCTTCAGCGAGGAGTAGCGCGCCGTTCGCCGCCGCTGGCCCGGCGAGGGCGTGGCCCGAGTTTCGTACGCCCGCATCCCGCCTCATCGCGCGGCATGCGCGGTTGGTGCCCGCATCTGGCGGGTACGGTCGGTGCGGGGCTGAAGCTGTGCGTTCGTCCGTCAGGATCGGGGGCTGGCGGGCTGATCCGACGCACGGCCAGCGCCGCTCGGGGGATTAATGACCAGCGCGATCAGTGAGCCTGCCGCGCGTCACGCCGCGCCGGATGGCCGCCGCCAGCTTCGCCGCGCCGACAGGCGGCGGCCAGAACCCTGGCTGGTGAATCCGGACCATGGCCGGACCGACCAGCCCGGCAGGCCCAGGCCCGGCAGGCCCAGGCCCGACGAGCCCAGGCCCGGCCAGCTCACGTCCGGCCAGCTCACGTCCGGCCAGCTCACGTCCGAGAAGCTCACGTCCGAGAAGCTCAGGGTCCCGCGACCGAGCGCGCCGTTCCTGCGGCGCCCTCGGATCAGCGGGCTGCTGCACCAGGCCCGCGCCCGCCGGGTCACGATTGTCTGCGCGCCAAGCGGCGCGGGCAAGACGGTCGCCTGCGCGCTATGGGCAGCCTCGGCAGCGGTCGCTGACAGGGTGGCCTGGATCAGCCTCGATCGTGGCGACCGGTCGGCTGGCCGGTTCTGGTCTCGGGTCAGCTCGGCGCTAGCGAACGTCCCGGCTCTGCCCGCGGCTGCGACCGACGTGCTGGAGGCGACCGGCGACGACCTGACCGGTGAGCGCCTGACCGCGCTGGCAGACCTGCTGACCGCGCCGGTGACCCTCGTCCTTGACGACATCACGCACCTGGCCGGGTCCGCCGCCCTGGCCGACCTTGACCACCTGGTGCGGCACGGACCGCGGAACCTGCGCCTGGTGCTCTCCGGACGCCATCCGGCCGGCCTGCCGATCGCCCGGCTGCGCGTGACTGGCGAGCTAGCCGAGATCGGCGCGGCCGACCTGGCCTGCACCCCCGAGGAGGCTGACGACTACTTCGCGATGCTCGGATTCCGGATGCAGCCCGCACAGCGAGACGACCTGCTCTGGCATACCCAGGGGTGGATGGCCGGGCTCAGGCTGGCCGCGATGCGGGCCGAGCAGGGCCGGCCGGGCACCCCGGTCGCACGGATCGCCGGGGACGACCCGGCGGTGGCCGAGTATCTCCAGGACGAAGTGCTTGGCGACCTGCCTGCCGCCCGGAGGCTGTTCCTGCTCCGAACCAGCGTCGTGGACGTGCTGTGCGGAGACCTCGCCGACACGCTCTCCGGCGGCACCGACGGCACCGCCATCCTGGCCGAGATGTGCCGGGAGAACATGATGGTCCAGCTGGCCTCGATCCCGGCCGAGCCGACCGGGCCCGCCGAGCCGACCGGTATCGCTCTGACCGGCGCCGACCGAGTCGAGTACCGCTACCATCCGCTGCTGCTGGACTTGCTGCGGGCCAAGCTGCGCAGCGAGCTTCCCGGCGAGGTTACCCAGCTGGCCAGGCGAGCGGCGCGATGGCACGCCGGGCACGGACTGCATGCCGCTGCCCTCAGGGACGCCGCCAGGGCCGGCGACTGGGACTTCGCTGCCCGCGTGCTGGCGGAGGCAGGTCCGGCGATGCTGCTGCCCGGTCCGGCGGCAGAGCTCGAACCAGTTCTCACGACGTTTCCGGCCAGCCGGTACGCCAGCGACGCCGCGGTCGCCGGGGCGCTCGCCGCGGCCGGCCTGCGCACGGGCGACTGCTGCGCTGCCGCCCTGCACTTGCGCAACGCCAGCCAGTCGCTGCATCGCTGCCCGCCCGCTCAGCGTCGGCTGGTTACCCCGTGGCTGCAGGCGCTGCACCTGATGAGCGCCGGGCAACCCGGAGCATGCGCCCCCGACGGGCCGGCGACCGGGCTGATCGAGCAGAGCCGTGACATCGCTGTCGCCGGTCAGTCGGCAGCCTGTGGTCGCGCCGAGCACACCGGACTCGGGCTGCTCTGGTGCGAACTGGGTATCGCGGCCCTGGCCGGCCTTGATGTCGCGCGGGCGCGGAACTGCTTCGACACGGCCAGGCGGCACCTAGCCGAATGCGGCTACGCCGACTTCGCGGACCGGGCCCGTGCCTGGCAGGCGGTCGCGGAAGCGTTCTGCGGTGACCTCCTCGCCGCCGGCGAGCTGATCGCGGGCCAGCCGCCACCCGGCACCGCCGTGGACCCGCTGTCGGCCCGCCTGGACAAGGTGGCGGCCGCGCGAGTGCACTGGGCGAGGGACGAGCTGGCCGGCGCCGGGAACGCACTGGACGCGTCCGAGCCAGACGACACCGCCGGCCGGACGGCGGCGGGCGGTCTCGGCCGACACGCCAGGCAGGCGGTCGAGCCGGGCGCAGGGAGGCTGGTCAGCGCGCTTGCCGTGCTGACCAGAGCCCGGCTCTCCCTCTGCGAAGGAGACCAGGCAACGGCGAGGACGCTGCTGACCCGGCTGCGCTATCAGTACGTCAATGCCGGCAACGGCGCGCACCAGGGCAGGAACTCGGTGAGGGGGAACCCGGAGGGACACGGCACGGCGCGCAGCCGGGGTCCATTCGGGTCGCAGGGCGCGGCGCTCGATCTGATGCTGGCTCCGCTCGACGCCGATATCGCGCTGCGCGACGGCGATCCGGCGCGGGCCAGGCTGGCCCTGGCCCGGGTCAGTCAGCCGTGCGCGCCTGCCCGCCCTGAGGTTCGAGCCGACCTGCTCCTCGCCACCGCGCGAGTGCAGCTGGCGCAGGGCGACAGCGGCGGGGCGCTCGGCTCGGCGACGGCCTGCCTGGACGGCACGGTCGGCCAGGTAACACTGCATGATCAGGTGTGCGCTCTGGTCACGACCGCCATCGCCTACCGCAGGCTCGGCCAGGCCGAGCTAGCGGCTGAGCAGCTCACCTGCGCCATCGCGATCGCCGAGCCGCACGAGATGTTCCGGCCCTTCCTCGATGGCGGGACGGCGGCACGGTCGGTGCTGACCGCCCTGGTCCGGCCGGCCAGTCAGGGCGCCGCCTTCGCGGCCAGGATTCTGCAGCGCTTCGAGGCCCGCCCGGCCTGGCAGGCGGGACAGCCGACGACGCCGTCGGCACCGCTGACGAGCAGCGAGCTGGCGGTGCTGCGGCTGCTGCCGTCGCACATGACCAACCAGGAGATCGCCGAGGCGCTGTTCTTGTCGATCAACACGGTCAAGACCCATCTCCGCTCGGTCTATCGCAAGCTCGGCGTGACCACTCGCAGGCAGGCAATATCGCGCAGCGGCCGGCTCGGACTGCTCTGAGGCCGCTCAAGGCTGCCCGTTCGCCTGGTGCCAGCCGCCCGGCCGGCTCGCCATCCAGGCGAAAGCGATGACCGCCGCGAGCAGCAGTCCGGCGCCGGTCCCTATCAGCGGCTCGGACAGGGCGCGGCCGCACCCGTTCCGGCAGGAGCCCGGTGTCACGAGCCAGGCCTGGACGCCGATCGCTACGAGCACGCCACCCACTCCGGCAAGCGAGCCGAATGCCTCCCAGCCGAACCCGGCCAGGCGAGCCGCGAGGTAGACCGCCAGGCCAGCCAGCGGGAGCAGGAATATGCCGATCGAGAAGAGCGTCGCGATCATCGCGGCCGACAGCAGGCCCGCTCCGGCCCAGATAGCGAACCCCAGTGGACGGCCCGCCAGGATCGGACGGGCATGGCGCCGGGCACCGGGCATCAGCCCGGCACCCAGCGCCGCGATCAGAATCAGGCAAGCCGCCAGCAGCATCTGACGCTCCTCCCGACGGCCTGCCAGCGGCCGTCAGCCGGACACTCGAACTAGCTGAGAGTGCAGGTAGAGCGGAAGGCACGACCCGCTGTAGGACATGTTATTTACCCACCCGTAGAGCGAGCCGTCGTACCAGCCTTCGGCGTAAACCCCCGAGTAGTTGCTGTGCACCGTGGAGGGCCAGCAGAATACGGAGTTGTTGAAGCTCGCTTGCGACCATACGTCGCTGTACGAGCAGTTCGTCGAGATCCATGAGCCGTTGTTGTAGGGGCCACCCCAGCCGGTGCTTGAGTGCCACGACCAGTTCGCCGAGCCACTCGCCGAATCGACGCAGTTATAGTCCCAGGCGAAAGCGATATTCGTCTTGTCAGAGGTCAGCGTGATGTTGATGACGTCGGTGGTCCACGCGTACTCGTAACCACTCGTCGAGTACTGGGTAGCGGGGATCCGGTAGGCGGACGATGCCCTGGCCGTCGCGGACGACGCCCTGGCGGTCGCTACGGCCGAAAGGTGCCGGTATCCCTGGCCGGAAGGACGAATTATCGTGACTGGTACGCCGATATGCCAGCGTGAGGCGCAGGTCGACGGATTGAAGGCGATCTCGTCGGCCTCGGTCGCCCGCGCGCCCGGAGCGAGTCTCAGCCTGGGCGGAGTGATAGTGCACCCGTTACCGCTGGTCCGCGTGCCCGGAATGGTGATCGTGCGGGCGGCAAGCAACTTCGGGCTGTTCTTCGCCACGACGAAGTTGCCGTTCGGCTTTGAATGGGACACCCCTGCTTCAGCCGGCATCGCGACACCGCCGATTACCAGCGCGAGCAGGGAGGCTAACATCATTAATCGAGCATTTCGCACGGCAGGCTCCTTAGGTGTGTAAGGCTCTCTCTTGCGATGCTAACAAAATGGCGGAATAAAACAAGCTGCCTATCAGAAACGGACTTGGCGCCCACTGCGTACGAATTCGTTGAGTGCGAGTTTGATAGCTCAATACCGGCAGTCGTGCATTGTTCACGCCGGCGTAACATCCGGAGCCCAGCTCTGCGCATCTGTCGTCGGCCAGGCCGGCCGAGGAAGACCCCCGGACCACAGCACCGCGGCCGTCGGGTATGGTGGCTGTGTCATGCGGCGCTTCGTACTCATTCTTAGCAGCCGTAGCGGGACCTGATCAGGCAGGCCAGCAACCCGCTACGGCGATGAGGCGCTGGCCGCGTGCCCCCAGGTTCCGCCGGATCACCATCTGGCACCCGGCCGGTTATGACGGCTCCGGGATACCTGGGCTCCTGCTACCAGGAGCGACAGTCTCCGCCTCCGGGATCTCCTCCCTCGGCTTCTGACAACCGCGGCAGCGGCAACGACGCCTCCAGCTGGAACGCCTGGCACAGTCAGCCACTCGCGGTACCGACAGGAGAATGTGTGATGATGAGGCCCGACTCGTACGATTCCTACCGAGAAGTTCAGCCCGCCGACCCGGCGGATGCGAGCGCATCGGCCCGCAAGGCCGTCCAGGTCGCGCTCGACCGGCGGGACAACGGCGGCGACGCCAACTCAGCGAGCGATGAGTAGGCCGGGTCTAGCGAAGATGGAGAACCAACGATGAGCGGCCGACTCTTCGACAAGGTATGGCAACGGCACCTGGTAGCCAGTCCAGAAGGGGAGCCGCCGCTGCTCTACATCGACTTGCACCTCGTGCACGAGGTGACCTCGCCGCAGGCCTTCGAGGGTCTTGAGCTGGCCGGGCGCCCGGTACGCCGTCCCGACCTGACCGTCGCCACGATGGACCACGACGTGCCGACCGTCAACCCGCTCGGGCCGATTACCGACCCGCTGGCCGCCGAGCAGATGGCCAGGCTGCGGAAGAACTGCGAGACCCACGGCGTCACGCTGTACCCGCTCGGCAGCGCCGACCAGGGCGTCGTGCATGTCATCGGGCCGCAGCTCGGCCTGACCCAGCCGGGCATGACCGTCGTCTGCGGCGACAGCCACACCTCCACGCACGGCGCCTTCGGCGCGCTGGCGTTCGGCATCGGCACCACCGAGGTCGAGCATGTCCTCGCCACCCAGACCCTGCGCCAGGTGAAGCCGCAGGCCATGGCCGTGACCGTGGATGGCGAGCTGCCGCCCGGAGTGACCGCCAAGGACCTTGTGCTCGCCATCATCGCCGAGATCGGCACCCACGGTGGCACCGGCTCGGTGATCGAGTACCGGGGCGAGGCAATCCGCGCGCTGGATATGGCCGGCCGGATGACGGTCTGCAACATGTCGATCGAGGCCGGCGCCCGGGCAGGCATGATCGCACCGGACGACACCACGTTCGCGTTTCTCGAGGGCCGGGCGCACAGCCCGCAGGGGGCCGAGTGGGAGCGGGCGCTCGACGACTGGCGGTCGCTGGTCACCGACGAGGGCGCGACGTTCGACAAGGAAGTACGGATCGACGCCTCGACGCTCAGCCCGGTGGTGACCTGGGGCACGACGCCCGCGCAGTCGGTCAGCATCGACGGCACGGTACCTGACCCGTCGACGTTCGGGACGATCGCGCAGCAGCAGGCCGCACAGCGCGCACTTGACTACATGGGCCTGGTCCCCGGCACGGCAATGCGGGACATCGGTGTCGACACCGTCTTCATCGGCTCGTGCACCAACGGCCGGCTCGCCGACCTGCGCGCCGCCGCCAGCGTTCTGCGCGGCCGCGCGGTGAGCCCGTCTGTCCGCGCCATCGTGGTGCCTGGCTCGGCGCGGGTGAAGGCCGAGGCAGAGGCCGAGGGCCTGGACGAGGTGTTCATCACGGCCGGCTTCGAGTGGCGCTCCGCTGGCTGCTCGATGTGCCTGGGCATGAACGGCGACATCCTCGCCCCGCGCGAGCGCAGCGCGTCGACGAGCAACAGGAACTTCGAAGGCCGACAGGGCCCGGGCGGTCGCACCCATCTGGTCTCTCCCGCGATGGCCGCGGCGACTGCAGTAGCCGGGCGGTTCGCCGTTCCTGCTGACCTGGAAGGAGCACTCTGATGCGTGCAGTGAAGCGGGTCCGGGGCCGGGCAGTGGCGCTGGACCGCAGGGACGTCGACACCGACCAGATCATCCCGGCCGCCTGGCTGAAGCGGGTAGAGCGCACCGGGTTCGGCGCGGGGCTGTTCGAGGCCTGGCGAGCCGATCCGGGGTTCGTCCTGAATCAGCCGGGAGCCGGCGAGGCCACGATCCTGGTCGCCGGGGCCAACTTCGGCTGCGGATCCTCCCGTGAGCACGCGGTCTGGGCACTGCAGGACTACGGCTTCGAGGCGGTCATCGCGCCGAGCTTCGCCGACATCTTCCGCGGCAACAGCATCGGTTCAGGACTCGTCACCGCCCAGGCGGACGAGGAGACGGTCGCCGCACTCTTCGCGGCGCTTGCTGCCGATCCTGCCGCCGAGGTCGTGGTCGACGTCGACGAGCGAGTAATCGGAGTGCCGTCGGCCGGCCTGAGCGCACCGTTCGCGCTGCCCGACTACGCGCGGTGGCGACTGCTCGAGGGTCTTGACGACATCGGCGTCACCATGCGCCATGCCGAGGCGATCACCGAGTTCGAGAGCCGGCGGCCCTCGTGGCTGCCATCTTCTGGCCCCCGCGCACACGCCACCACCTGACATGCCTTAATGTGGGAGGCGGCGGGCAGCGTCGCCTCCCACGGCACATCACATAAAGCCCTTCAGCCACCAGGCAGGCCCGGTACAGGGCCCGAACGCCTACGAGAATCACGGAGAAATCCCGGTGATAGCGATCATCTCGTTCCGAGTACTCCTGATCATGTAGCGCGAGCCTGGTGACGGGCTCGCGCTACTCCTCCTCGGCCGATGGCCAGGAGGTTTTTTGTTTCGCGAGCAACCCAAAGAACTTCGTAAAGGAGCAACCCGTGGAAGTGACCGGAGCCCAGGCGCTCGTGAAAAGCCTGGAGTGCCAGGGAGTCGATGTCGTCTTCGGCTTGCCGGGCGGCGCCATCCTGCCCGCCTACGACCCGCTGCGGTCGTCATCTCTGCGACACGTGCTCGTCAGGCACGAGCAGGGCGCCGGGCACGCCGCCGAAGGCTACGCCTGGGCCACTGGCCGGGTGGGCGTCTGCATGGCCACGAGCGGACCGGGAGCGACGAACCTGGTGACGGCGCTGGCCGACGCCTACATGGACTCAGTGCCGATGGTGGCGATCACCGGCCAGGTCCCGACCGCGATGATCGGCACTGACGCGTTCCAGGAGTCCGACATCACCGGGATCACGGCACCGATCACCAAGCACAACGAGCTTGTCACGCAGGTCGAGCGCATCCCGGCCGCCATCGCCGAGGCGTTCCATATCGCCTCGACCGGGCGGCCGGGTCCGGTCCTGGTCGACCTGCCCAAGGACCTCCTGCAGGCGCGGACGACCTGGTCCTGGCCACCGGTGCTCGACCTGCCCGGCTACCGGGTGCCCGGTGCACCCGACCGGCAGGCGATCGCGGCCGCGGCCAGGCTGCTGCACCAGGCGCGCCGGCCCGTGCTGTACGTCGGCGGCGGCGTGATCAAGTCGGACTCGCACGAGGCACTGCGCGAGCTGGCCGAGATCGCACAGGCGCCAGTCACGACGACGTTGATGGCGCGGGGCGCGTTCCCTGACTCCCATCCGCTCGCGCTCGGCATGCCAGGGATGCACGGCATGTACGCGGCGGTCGCCGCGCTCCAGGAGTGCGACCTGATCGTCGCTCTCGGCTCGCGCTTCGACGACCGGGTCACCGGCCGGCTCGCCGACTTCGCTCCGAAGGCGAAGGTCATCCACGCCGACATCGACCCGGCCGAGATCGGGAAGAACCGCGTGGCCGACGTCGCCATCGTGGGCGACCTGCGCACCGTCATGGCCGAGCTCGCGCAGGCGATGCGAGCGCTGGTCACCAGCCAGGGCCCGACCGACACCGCGGAGTGGCTCGCTGTCACGACCGGCTGGAAGCGCAGCTACCCGCTGCGCTACTCGCAAGCTCCCGACGGGCCGCTGAAGCCGCAGCATGTGGTCGAGCGGCTGTCCGCGATGACCGGCGGGGACGCGATCGTGGTCGCCGGAGTCGGTCAGCATCAGATGCACGCGTCCCAGCACTACACCTTCACCAAGCCGCGGAGCTGGATCAACTCTGGCGGCGCGGGCACGATGGGCTTCGCCGTTCCCGCCGCGATGGGAGCACAGATCGGCCGGCCTGGCGAGCTGGTGGTGGCCATCGACGGTGACGGCTGCTTCCAGATGACCGCCCAGGAACTTGCTACCTGCGCGATCGAGGGCCTGCCGATCAAGGTCCTGATCTTCAACAACGGCTTCCTCGGCATGGTCAGGCAGTGGCAGGAGCTCTTCTACGAGGAGCGCTACTCCGAGGTTCATCTCGGGACGGCGATTCCGGACTACGTCAAGCTCGCCGAGGCCTACGGCTGCGTCGGGCTGCGCTGCGAGCAGCCTGGTGACGTCGACGCGGTACTGGAGAAGGCGCTGTCAACCACCGAGGCTCCCGTCGTCGTCGACTTCCGCACCCACGACGCCGAGGGCGTCTTCCCGATGGTGCCGTCCGGTCACGCGAACGACGACATCGTGCTGGGCCCTGAATTCACCGCTGCCGAGCAGCAGGCCGCGGCGCGCAAGGAAGTGATCGCATCATGACCACGCATACCCTCTCTGTTCTCGTCGAGAACAAGCCCGGGGTGCTCGCTCACGTCGCCGCGCTGTTCTCCCGGCGGGCGTTCAACATCACCGCGCTTTCGGTCGGGCCCACGTCCGACGACCGCGTCAGCCGGATGACGATCGTGGTTGACGGCGAGACGACGCCGGTCGACCAGGTGCACAAGCAGCTCGAGAAGCTGGTGCGGGTGCTCAAGGTCGTCGAGCTCGACCAGGACGCGGCGGTGGAGCGCGAGCTCGCGCTGATCAAGGTGCGGGTGCGGCCGGATCAGCGCGTGGAGTTGCTGGATATCGCGGCCACCTTCCGTGCGGACGTGGCGGATATCGGTGACGAGACCGTGGTATTCGAAGCCGTGTGCAGTCCAGGGAAGCTGGACTCCCTGCTCGAGCAGCTGGAGCGGTTTGGGACGTGCGAACTCGTTCGTACGGGGCTCATCGCTATCGGGCGGGGGTCGGAGACGATCACGGACGAGCAAAGCACGGAACAGGCGGCCTGAGCCTAGGTGATGCCGGCGCCGCCTGAACGGCTTGCGCCGGATCACCTCGGCTCATCCGCCGGCTGTGTCAACAGGAATCTAACGAGAAACCAAGACCGGGAAGGGATCCCAGATGGCAACCGTGTATTACGACGATGAGGCGGACCTCGGGCTGATTCAGGCTCGCAAGATTGCCGTGCTCGGTTATGGGTCGCAGGGGCATGCGCATGCGCTGAGCTTGCGGGACTCGGGGTGTGACGTGCGGGTGGGGCTGCCGGAGGGGTCGAAGTCGCGGGTCAAGGCAGAAGAAGCAGGGCTGACTGTCGGCACGCCGGCGGAGGTGTGCTCGTGGGCTGACCTGATCATGGTGCTTACGCCGGACACCGGGCAGCGCAAGCTGTACGCGGAGGCGATCGCGCCGAGCCTGAAGGCCGGGGACGCGCTGTTCTTCGCCCACGGGTTCAACATCCACTTCGGGTACATCACGCCGCCGGCGGATGTCGACGTCGCCATGGTCGCGCCCAAGGCGCCAGGTCA
>DASWAA010000244.1:0-3872 GCA_036391385.1 Streptosporangiaceae bacterium | reverse complement strand
GCCGGCGACCCGGTCACCAAGAGCGAGCTGCTCGCCTGCGTCTGGGGCATCGACTTCGACCCCGGCTCGAACATCGTCGACGTCTGCATCAGGCGGCTGCGGGCCAAGCTCGGGTTCGGCCTGATAGAGACGGTGCGTGGTGAAGGTTACCGGCTCGCCTCCTGAGCAGTCGCCCGCGACCGCTGGCAACCTGCCCGAACTCGCCTGGCTGGTGCTCTGGCTGATCTGCATCGTGGCCATGGTGGCCTTCCCGCGGTGGCAGGTACTCCCGTTCGACCTGATCTGGATCGGGCTGGCTCTGCTGTACGGCTTCCGGCTGTGGCCGGACCGCCGGGCGCTGGCGCTGACGGTGACCGCTGCGGTGACGACGGCCGCCGCGATCAGCGACGACATCGTCCGGCATCTGCACGTGGGCAAGCCGCTTGAGCAGATCCCGCTGCTAGCCACCATGTTCGTCGCGATGGCCTGGCAGGCACATCGCAGGACGGCCGCGCGGGACCGGGCCGAGATAGCCGCCGACGTGCAGCGGATGCTCGTCCTGCAGCGCCAGTTCCTGCAGGACGCCTCCCACCAGTTGCGCACGCCGATCACGATCGCACTCGGCCACGCCGAGCTGCTGGCGCAGGCGCTGGCCGGCCAGGAGCAGCGTGACATCCACGTCGTCGTCGGCGAGCTAGAGCGGCTCAGGGCCCTCAGCGAGGGGCTGCTGCTCGTCGCAGCCTCGGAGAGCCCGGACTTCCTGGCGCCGCAGCCAGCCGAGCTCAGCGTGATCGTGGCCGAGGTGCTCAGGCGCTGGCGTCCGACCGTGCCGCGCCAGTGGCGGCTCGGCACCCTGGACCCCGTCACGGCACTGGTCGACACGCAGCGGCTGGGTCTGGCACTGGACGCACTGATCGAGAACGCCATCCAGCACACCTCGCCTGGCGACCAGATAACGGTCTCGGTAGAACTCGTCGAGGCCGGGGAAGCGGAGACCGGCGGCCTGGCCAGGATCGTGGTGCAGGACAGCGGCGAAGGCATCGCCGAGGCGGACCTTCCCTTCATCTTCGACCGGTTCACCACCATCGGCGGCACCGCAAGCCGCGGTGCCGCCCGCCGCGGAGCCGGAAGCCGGGGAACCGGCCTCGGGCTCACGCTGGTCCGGGCCATCGCCCACGGCCACGGCGGGGACGTGCGGGTTCAGAGCACGCCGGGCCACGGCAGCAGGTTCGAGCTGCTGCTGCCGCTACCACAGCCCGTCTCGCAGCCCGAGCGGCAGCCCGAGCAGGCGGCACGCGCTCAGGCCGGCGGAGTAGCCGCACGAGAGGCGTGGTGATGTGCCGTAGCCTTGCCGCAGAACTCCCGCACCCGAACGGGGCACGTTAGATGCAGACAGCCAGAACCGACCCCGGCCCCCCGTACGTGCCGATCCGCACGAACGGCTGGTCCATTCGCCGGACACCACGCTGGGCGATCGCCGTCGGCGCGGTACTCGTGGCCATCGCGGTCGCGGTCGGGCTCGTGCACCGGCCGACGAGCGGCCAGCGCGGCGTCGACCTGCGCACGTTCCTGCACCTGCTCGCGAGTGACGTCCAGTCCTGCTCCGGCGGCGTCGGCGAGTCGCTTTTCGTGCTGCACGCGATCGATTCCGGCGCCAGCCACGACGTACCGACGGCGCTCGGCGTGGCCACGACCGGTGCCAGCAACTGCTCTCCCGCGAACAATCCGCTGCTCGCCGACCTGACCGGCGCGCAGGTACCCGAGTCGCTGGCCAGTTACCACCTGCAGCCGGCGATCACCGCGCTGATCGACTGGGCCGCACCCCGCGCGGCGCGGGTCCAGGCGGATGTCGCGACGGTCCTGACGGACCGCGGCAAGCCGTCCGAGGCCGCCGCCCGGGCCGCGCTGAGCCGGGACCTGCGCGCGCTCGACGCCCAGCGGAAGGTCTTCTACGCGGACCTGGCCCCGGCCATCACGGCACTGTCACCGCAGTCCCGCCCCCCGGTCCTGCACGGCTAGCCATGCGACCCGTCTGCCACGCACGGCCGGTTCCCCTGCCGCTTTCTGAGCCGAACGAGGCGCGATGAACTACCTGACCCAGAACTGGTCCTTCGACCCGTTCATCGTAGTCGTGGCGATCCTGGTGGGCTGGCATGAGATCGGGCTGGCGGGACTGGCCAGGAAATCGCGTCCCGAGCGCACCAGGCAGCGCCGGCTCCGGTCACTGTGGTTCTACTGCGGGCTCGCCCTGCTGCTGGTCGCGGTGGTCTCGCCGATCGACTACTGGTCCGGCCGCTACTTCTTCGTCCACATGATCCAGCATCTGCTGCTGATGTTCGCCGCTCCCGTGCTGATCGTGGCCGGGGCCCCCTGGCAGCCGCTGCTCGACGGGCTGCCTGGCCGGCTCGGCCGCGACGCCACCAGGGAAGTGCTGACCGCCGGCTGGACGCGGCCGGTGCGCGCCGTCGGCGGCTTCTTCCTCCGGCCCTGGGTAGCCGTCATCTTCTTCAACGCCACGATGCTGTTCTGGCACCTCCCTGGCCCGTATGACCTCGGAGAGCGCAATCAGGCCGTGCACATCTGGCTGGTGCACGGCAGCTTCTTCGCCGCCGGGGTGCTGTTCTGGCTGCAGTTCATCCCGTCCGCGCCGTTCCGGATCACGATGACCCGGGCCGCGCAGGCGGCGGCCTTGCTGATCACCAACGTCGAGATGTGGCTCCTGGCGATGTCGATGAGCTTCCTGACCAGCGTGCCGTGGTACTCGGTGTACGCGCACCACCTGGGCGTGACCCTGCCGCCCCTTGCCGACCAGCAGATCGGGGCCGGGATCTTGTGGGTGTGCGGCGACTTCTGGGCGATCCCGACGATGATCTACGTCGTCCGGCAGATGATCGCCGAGGACGGGAACATCGGGTCAGCCGTTGACCGGATCCTGGGCCGGGGATCGCGCCGCTACCAGTGGGCCAACCGCGACTAGGCCGTGTCCTAACCCCGATGTAACCATTTCGCCGTCTGATGTTCGCGTGTCGCTACGCGCCGTGGCGTGGTTGCTTGGGCATGCTGTGATCAGGCCCCTCCGGGTATGAGCTGGAGGGGCCATAATCATCCGACCGTCCAGGTCACCGGGAGACCGTGCGGCGGTGCCGTGCCCAGCACGCGACGCTGCTCCCCTGGCCAGGTCACCAGCTCGACCGGCGTGTCCGGCGTGCCCCTGACGAGCTCCAGGCTGACGTGGGCGAAGCGCGCCTGCGGCGTCGCCGCCGCGCCGAGCGCGGCCACCCCGGCGGCGACCGCCTGCTGCTGTGACTCGTCCAGGTACTGGTGCATGATCGAGTGCCAGAGCACCGTCCAGGTACCCGGCCGCAGGCTGGTCCTCGCGAGCGTCGCCGAGGCGGGCTCGGCCCGCAGGTCGGCGGGCAGCTCGGCGGCGAGCTCGAGTGCTCCGGTGAGGCGCTCCATCCGCCCGGCCTGGTCCGGCCAGACGTAGGCGCGCAGCAGCAGCCGCCCTTCCTCGCTGACCGGGTCGACCGGGGCGAGGTCGCCGCCGGTACGCGAGATGACGCTGACGGGCCGGACCCGGGGCGGCCGCCCGCGCCAGCCGTCCGGCATCCGGACCGGGGAGGACGGATCGCCATAGCTGACCCCGCCGCCCGAGATCCAGAAATGGTCGGCCCGGAGGTTCAGCCCGGCGCTCGCCCCGATCTCGACCAGCCGGATCGGATAGTCAGCCTCGGCGAGAAGCTGGCAGAGCGCTCCGACCAGAGCCGCGCCCCTGCCGACCTCGTTCGTCTGCGGCGGATGCCCCAGCCAGGCGCGCACCTCGTCCCGGTACTCCGTGAGCACCAGGCGCAGGGCCGGCCAGGCACGGTCGGCGCCGGGCCCGGCATCGGCCG
>DASWAA010000243.1:0-1817 GCA_036391385.1 Streptosporangiaceae bacterium | reverse complement strand
GAGGCGGACGGCAGCCTGCAGGGCACCCTGCACGAGGGCGCGGCCGACCTGGTCGGTGCGCACGTGCCGAAGCCCGCCTTCGACGAGCGGCTGAGCGGGCTGCTGCTCGCCCAGCGGCACCTGCATGAACGAGGCATAACGGCCTGGCAGGACGCGATCGTCGGCTGCTACCTGGGATCGGATGACCCGCTGCCGGTCTACCTTGCTGCCGCCCGGTCCGGCCAGCTGACCGCGCGAGTCCAGGGTGCGCTGTGGTGGGAGCGCAGCCGCGGCGCCGACCAGATCGAGGAGATCCTTGGCCGCCGCGAGACCGGCCAGGAGGGCAGGTTCCGCGCGATCACTGTGAAGATCATGCAGGACGGCGTCGCGGAGAACTACACCGCCGGGATGCTGGAGCCCTACCTCGATTCCTGCGGCTGCCAGACCGGCGGCCGGGGACTCTCGCACGTCGATCCTGACGAGCTTCGCGAGCACGCGACCGCGCTGGACGCCCTCGGCTTCCAGCTGCATTTCCACGCGATCGGGGACCGGGCGGTGCGCGAGTGCCTGGACGCGGTCGCGGCGGCGCGGGCCGCCAACGGCGGCAACGACCAGCGGCACCACATCGCGCACGTCCAGGTGGTGCACCCGGACGACGTGCCCAGGTTCGCCCGGCTCGGGGTCACGGCCAACATGCAGGCTCTGTGGGCCGCGCACGAGCCGCAGCTGGACGAGCTGACGCTGCCGTTCCTCGGACCCGAGCTTGCGCAGCGGCAGTACGTCTTCGGCGACCTGGCGCGGGCGGGCACCCGGCTAGCCGCCGGCAGTGACTGGGCGGTGAGCTCGGCCAGCCCGCTGCGCGCCATCCACGTCGCGGTGAACCGGTCGGTGTACGGGTCGTCCGGCGCTCAGGCCGTACCACTGCTGCCCGGCCAGGCCCTCGACCTGGCGCAGGCCATGGGCGCCTACACGATCGGCTCGGCGTTCGTGAACCACCTGGACGACGTGACCGGGTCGATCGAACCGGGCAAGCTAGCCGACCTGGTGGTGCTCGACCGCGATCCGTTCGCCCTCCCGGCGGCCGAGATCGCGCTGACCAGTGTGCTGGCGACCTACGTCCAGGGCGAACCGGTCTACCGGGCCGAGTCGCTCGGCTAGCCAGGTTCGTCCGGCGAGCCGAGCGCCGTGCCTGCGTGCTCGCTAGGCCTGTGCCTTCATCAGGCCGATGCGGTTGCCCGCCGGGTCGCTGAAGAAGGCGATAGTCGGGCCGTCGGGGACGTCCATCGGCGGTTGCACCGTGTGGCCGCCGAGCTGCCCGGCCTTGTCCAGGGCCGCCTGGAGGTCGGGTACCGCGACGTAGAACGTGACCTGGGACGAGCCGTCCTCGGTGGCGGCGACGCCCCCGCCGATGCCTCCGTCGGCTGGCTCGACCATGCCGTAGTGCATCGGGTTGTTCGTGTCGACCTTCCAGTCGAACAGCCTGGCGTAGAAGTTCTGCAGTTTCGTGGCGTCGGGTCCGTCTACCTCGAACCACGCGACCGGATTCGGCATCGCTGCACCTTGGCCCTTCCGCCCGTGGCTCACCGCCGGGCGTCGAATGATTGCTGCGGTCGGGGTCGGCTACTCGGCCAGCCAAGTGCTGACCGCCGACGCTACCTCCGTGCCCGGGGCCGGGTCAGGGTATGCGCCCGCCTGGTGATCCGAATTCCGCAGCGGTACATCGGGCCGGAACTTCGGCTCAGTGCGGCCGGCCGGGCCATGGCTTAGCATCGCTGATATGGACAGTCTCGGCGAGGACCTGGTCCTGCTATCGGTACTGGCGCATAAGGGCACGGTGG
>DASWAA010000242.1:0-5641 GCA_036391385.1 Streptosporangiaceae bacterium | reverse complement strand
GGCACCGTGTCGCCGGCACTCTCCTCGCTGTCATAGCCCCAGGACGCGCCCGCGTTTGTCACCGTCGAGTCGCTGCCCAGGTGCGTGGTGTCGTACCAGTAGTCCGGTGGCACCCAGTCATACGGGCCCTCTTTCTCGCCGGAGGCGCCGAGCGTCGTGGTCGACTTGTACTCGGCCGAGGCGATCAGCGGGGTCTGCGGATAGAAGTCGGCCGCCGTGAAGCCGGCGATCGACACCTGCTCCTGTGTCGACGTCGGCTGGTTGTCCGACCACTGGAAGCTGAACACGCTCGGGTGGTTGCGCAAGTTCGTCCCGATGGTCTGCGCCGAGTTCTGCAGGATCTGCTGCTGCGCCGTGGTCAGGCTGCCACCGACCTGCCAGGCGTCGCAGCACTGGAAGCCGCCATTGACCAGGATGCCGGCCTGGTCCATCTGCTCGAAGAAATCGGCAGGCATGATATGGCCTTCGAGCCGGATGGCGTTGATCCCCATGTTCTTCATCAGGGCGATCTGCTTGGCCATGTCGGCGGCCGAGTAGTGCAGGAACAGGTTCGGGTCGAACCCGCCGCCCCTGATCACGATCGGCACGCCGTTGATCTTGAACGCCCGGGCGCCGCTCGGCTCGATCGCGTTCGATCCGGTCAGATAGGACGTGACCGTCCTGATCCCGAACGTCTCGCTGGTCGAGTTGAGCGTGACGCTGTTCTGCGCGACCGAGGTCGTTAGCGTGTAGAGGGGCTGGGCTCCGAGCTGGTACGGCCACCAGACCTGCGGGCTGGTGATCGTCAGGCCCGGGAAGCTCGCCGGAGTGAACGACACCGTCTGGGTGGTGTTCGCCGGGATCGTCACCGACTGGCTGACGGTGATCGGCGTCCCGGTGCCCGGCGGGGTGATCGTGGCGCTGACCGTGCCAGCCTGGCTCGTCCCTGTGCTGTTGGTGACATCGGTCTTCACCGTCAGCGCGGCGCTGGACAGGTCGGCGGCGTCGGACTGGTTGACATGCGAGTTGCCGACCGCGAGCGCGCCGTCGACCTGGAGCTGGACCGGGAACTGGATTCCGGTGTTGTTGTCTGGCGGGATCTGGGTCCAGTCCACGTTGTCCAGCGTGAACATCGTCCCCGGATTGTTCGCGTTCACCTCGATGGCCAGCGAGTTCGTGCCGCCGACGACGAGATTGGTGATCGGGAACGTGAACTTGGTGTAGGCGCCGGTGACTGTCGCGGAGGTGGCGACTTCGGTGCCGTTAACCCAGACGTTCGCCGAGCCGATCACGCCGTTGACGATCAGGCTGGCGACCTGGCCGGACTGCAGGCTCGGCGTAAAGTCAGTCCGCCACCACCACGGCACGCTGAACTGCGCGATCGTATCCGCGCCGATCCTGGTCATCTGGCCGTAGCAGGTCTGCATGTTGCTGGAGAAGAAGATGTTCGGGCAGCCGCCGTTCTGCAGCAGTGCCTCGATCTCGGTGCCGGGAGCGCCGGCGTCGTCGTTGGTGACCGACAGCCAGCCCGAGGTGTTGAAGCCGGGCGTCGAGATCTGCGCGCCGGTCTGGGTGGCGGTGGCGCTGCTCTGTACCTTCCATCCGGTCGTCGCGCCGAGGTTGGTGATGTCGCTCGCGCCGGTGTTCGACGGCGACAGGGCGGGAGCGGAGCTCGCGCCGGGGATGGCCAGACCGGCAGGCACGCGACCAGCCGGCACGCGACTGCCCGACGTCGCGGCCAGCGCGCCCGACCCGGCCACGAGGGACGTGACTCCCAGTGCCGCCGCTGCCCAGAGCGCGGCGTGTGCGCGAGCGGAACTGCGATGAAGTGCGGAGCTACGGTGAATAAGTGCCCTTCCCATGTCTGGCGACCTCTCTGCGACCCGCCACGACCGGCCACCCCCGCTGTCCGATTGCTGGACGGCGCCTGGTTCCGCATCCGTATAACGGCTTGATTAGTTCGTATACTTTCCAAACAAAATCGTCAAGAGGAAAAGGTCAGGCTGCCAATTCCCGAGGCCGGCTGCCGACTCCAGGGAGCGGCCAGGCGTCCGACCCGAGGTCGATCAGCGGATCCTCGCCTTGATCACCGGCGAAGCACCCCGGGCCGGCGTCACCTCAAGGAAGGATGGCGCGGCCAGGCCAGGCCTGGCGAAGCCAGCGCTGACCGCGTCGGCCACGGCGGCCGCGTGATCCTTCGGTACCAGCGCGAGGACGCAGCCACCGAAACCTGCTCCGGTCATCCGTGCTCCGAGCGCGCCCGCGGCGAGTGCGGTGCCGACGACCAGGTCGGCTTCGGGCCAGGACACCTCGAAATCGTCGCGCAGGGATTCGTGCGAACGGGTCAGCAACGGCCCGCACTCGGCCAGACGGCCCGCTCGCAGCAGCGCCACGGTGTCTTCGACCCTTGCGTTCTCGGTGACGACGTGCCTGACCCGGCGCGCGAGCACCGGATCGGCCAGCCCCGCTAGCGCAGCCTCACTCGTCACCTCGCGCAACGACGGCACGCCAAGCCGGTCCGCCGCCTGCTCGCACTCGGCCCGGCGCGACGCGTACTCCCCGCCGGTGAGCTGATGCCGGACGCCCGTGTCGATGACAAGTACCTGCAGGCCGATCCCGGCCGGGTCGAGCGGGACGTCGGCCGACTCCCCGGTGCGGCAGTCCAGCAGCAGAGCGTGCCCGGCCTGGCACAACATCGCGGCCGACTGGTCCATGATCCCGCAGGGCATGCCGACGAAGTCGTTCTCCGCCCGCCAGGCCAGGGCAGCGAGCTCGGGCCGGGTGAGCCTAGCGCCCGCCAGGTCAGCCGAGCACGCAGCGACCGCGCACTCCAGCGCCGCCGACGACGCCAGCCCCGCACCTTGCGGCAGGTCGGAATCGATGGCCAGGCTGGCGCCTTGGACCTGATGGCCAGCTTCGGCCAGAGCCCAGGCGACTCCCGCGGGATAAGCGGCCCAGCCGGTGACGGCGCCTGGCTCGAGCGCGTCAAGGCTGATCGCCACCCGGTCGTTCGGTGCCTGCCGGGAGGCAAGCTCGAGCACGCCGTCCGGCCGGGCTGCTCCCGCCACCCGCACCGTCTGGCCGATCGCGAACGGCAGCACGAGCCCGCCGTTGTAATCGGTGTGCTCGCCGATCAGGTTCACCCGGCCGGGCGCGCGCCAGGCGGCGTCGGGATGCCTGCCGTAGCACTGGCTGAACCACCCGGAGATCGTTGCCACGTCCTAGCCTCCCCGCCGCGGTGCGTCGCGCCCGCAGGTCCTGAGCCGGGATCGCAGCGAACGTCACCCCTGCCCATGCCCTTCGTCCCTACCAGGTCAGATGTGCGGCGACGATGCTGATAAAGGCTCGCACAAAGGTCGCCGGCCATTCGGTGAACGCAAGCGCAGCCCCGCCTGCCGTCCGAACGGAGCATAGGCATGAAGACGCTGATCACAATCCTCGTCATCGTCGCGCTGGTGGTCTTCGCTGGCTTCTGGCTGGCAGTGCGCATCGTCAAGCAGTACGAGCAGGGCGTTCTCTTCCGGTTCGGCCGGTTCCGGAAAGCAGTGAACCCAGGGTTCCGGCTCATCATCCCGTGGGTCGACGTAATGCACCGGGTGTCGCTGCGGGTCGTCACCATGCCGATCCAGTCTCAGGGCATCATCACCAGGGACAACGTCAGCGTGGACGTGTCCGCGGTCGCCTACTTCCGGGTGGTCGACGCGGTGAAGTCGGTGATCGCGATCGAGAACGTCCGCGCGGCCATCGACCAGATCGCCCAGACCACGCTGCGCAAGGTGGTCGGCCAGCACACCCTGGATCAGACGCTGTCCGAGACCGACCAGATCAACCTCGATATCCGCAAGATCCTCGATGTCACCACGGTCGAGTGGGGCGTGGAGGTGACGCTTGTCGAGCTGAAAGACATCCAGCTGCCGGAGAGCATGAAGCGCGCGATGGCCAAGCAGGCGGAGGCCGAGCGAGAGAAGCGAGCAAAGATCATCAATGCCGAGGGCGAGTCCCTGGCGGCCACGGCGCTGGGTGAGGCGTCGGACATCATGATGGCCCACCCGCTCGCGCTCCAGCTTCGCAACCTGCAGAGCCTGGTCGAGATCGGCGTGGACAAGAACAGCACGGTCGTGTTCCCGGCCCCGCTCATGACGACCATCTCCGAGCTAGGCGCCTTCCTGGCCCGCGAGGCCGCCGCATCCGCAGCCCCCGCAGCCCTGGCGCCCGCCAGCCCGGCCGCCATCCCCAACGGCGTCCCTGTCTCCCGCTGAGCGGATCATCGCTGCCGCTGCTTCCGGCAGGATGTCGTTGGACCACGCGCCGGCACCGGACTCGGTGCCGGCCAGGTACTTCTGCCTGCCGGGCGCCCGCATGATCGCCATCACGTGCAGGTGCAGGCCGAACTCCTCGCGATCGGCGGGAGATACCCCCTGCCCCGGCGCCTGCTGCCAGGCCGCGATGTAGGGCATCGGCGCGCCGAACAGCGCATCGAGACTGGCCAGTACGTCGAGGTAGACCGGTCCGAACGCGTCCCTGGCCGGGGCGGCCACGGCAGGCAGGTCTGCCACCCGGACCGAGGGAAAGATCATGACCTCGAACGGCCAGCGCGCAGCCTGCGGGACGAAGGCCGTCCAGTGCTCGTTGCGAGCCACGATCCGCCGTCCGTCCGCCAGTTCCGCACTGACGACCTCGTCGAACAGGTTGCCGCCGGTTCTAGCCCGGTGGGCGCGGGCCAGCTCGAGCAGCCGCAGCGTCCTCGGCGGCACGAACGGGAAGGCGTAGACCTGGCCGTGCGGGTGGGTGAGGGTCACGCCGATCTCCTCGCCCCGGTTCTCGAAGCAGTAGACGTGCTGGACCGCGGGCAGCGCCAGGAGCTCGCGGGTCCGGTCCGCCCAGGCCTCGAATACCGTGCGGACCCGGCAGGGTCGCAGGCTGCCGAAGGAGGCCTCGTGGTCGGCCGTAAAGCAGATCACTTCGCATCGTCCGCCCTCGGTGCCGCTCAGGGCGGGGAACCTGTTCTCGAACACGACCACGTCGTAGCCGGCTGCCGGGATCTCGGTCGGATGGCCAGGCCGGGACGGGCAGAGCGGGCAGGCTCGCACAGGCGGACGGAACGTCCGCTCCCGGCGCTGCGCGGCATACATCACCCACTCCCCCGCCAGCGGGTCCCACCGCAGTCCGCCCCCGGGCTCAGCGACCTCAGCGGGCTCGGGGCGAGCCGTGCCAGCGAGGGCCGCGACCGTGCTAGCGATCGCCACGGCCTCGTCAGCGATAGCCGCTGCCGGGCCGGCACCGTCTGGCTCCTCAGCAGCCGCCGTCCCGGACAGCAGGTCCCTGGCGTCCGGCACAGCCGCCCGGCCGCTCCCCGGCGACTCGTCGAAGTAGATAATCTCGCGCCCGTCGGCTAGCCGCCCTGAACTGCGCCAGACCTGACCCGGCCGACCTCCCAGCACCACGGACGCAGACTAACGGACCAGGTACTCCCGGGGCCCGGCTGCCTGCTCGTTGTCGCCGTCGTCGAGTGCGTCTCGAAGACCAGGCTGACTGCCATCTCCGGCCCGGGTGGGTCAGACGCGCGCGGTATCGGTGCGGAAGCGCCAGACCGCGCCGGCCACGAAGATGGCCAGCCAGGCTACGGCGTTGGCCACCCATGCCAGGTGCACGCTGCCACCGA
>DASWAA010000241.1:0-23936 GCA_036391385.1 Streptosporangiaceae bacterium | reverse complement strand
GCCGACGCCTGCGCGGCCCGGAACTCCTTCTCCGCGGCCTGTGCCGCGGCGAGGAGATCGTCGAAGTTCGCGGCGAGCGCGACGTCCGCGAGGTATTTGGCCTGGGATTCCTCGCTGGCCTGCTTACGTCCTGCCATCACGCCGGTCAGCTTAGCGGACCGGGCGCAGGGCATGCGCTGCCTAGCCCGCGGCGCGCTCAGGCCAGGCTGCGCAGCCAGCTCTCGTGCAGCTCGGAGTACTGGCCGCCGCTGGCGAGCAGCCCGGCCGGCGGGCCGTCCTCGATCACCTCGCCCTGGTGCAGGACAAGGACCCGGTCGGCGATCCGCACGGTTGACAGCCGGTGCGCGATGATCACCGCCGTCCGTCCGGCCAGGACCGTCTCCAGCCCCTGCTGGACGATCCGCTCACCCGGCAGGTCGAGCAGGGAGGTCGCCTCGTCCAGGATCAGTACGCTCGGCGCGGCGAGGAACGCCCGGGCGAACGAGATCAGCTGCCGCTGGCCGGCCGACAGCCGCCCGCCGCGCTTGCCTACCTCGGTGTCATAGCCCTCCGGCAGCGCCGCGATGAACTCGCCCGCCCCCACCGCCTCCGCGGCAGCGACGATCTCGGAACGGGATGCCCCCGGCCTGCCGAGCCCGATGTTCTCCGCGATGGTCGCGCTGAAGAGGAAGTTCTCCTGGGTGATCAGGATGACCTCGTGCCGGAGGTCAGCGTCGGCTACGTCACGCAGGTCGACGCCGTCGAGCAGCACCTCGCCCTCGTCGGGATCGTAGAACCGGGCGAGCAGCCGGGCGATCGTCGTCTTGCCCGCCCCGGTCGCGCCCACCAGGGCGACCTTCTGCCCCGCCTCGATGGTCAGGTCGAGCCGCGGCAGCACCACGGTGTCGCGATAGCCGAACCGCACGTCCGCGAGCCTCAGCTGCCTGCCGGGACCAGCGTCGCCCGCCCGGTTAGGAAGCCTGACGGGAGCGGCGGGCTCGGGGACCGACGGTGCCTCGTCGAGCACCCCGGACAGCTTCTCCAGGGCCGCGGCCGCGGACTGGAACGTGCTGTAGAACTGCGACACGTCCTGCAAGGGCTCGAAGAACCGCCGCAGGTACAGCAGGAACGTGACCAGCACGCCGACGGGCATCGCATGGTCGATGACGCGCACGCCACCGTAGAGCAGCACCGCGCCGACGGCGAGATTGCCGATCAGGGTGACGCCAGGGAAGTAGACGGCGACCAGCCGCATCGATGTCCGCGAGGCGCTCGCGTAGTTCTCGTTGAGCTCGCCGAAGATCTGCTCGTTCCGCGGCTCCCTGCGGAAGGCCTGAACCGCCCGGATTCCGTTGAAGGTCTCGACAAAATGAACAATGACCAGTGCGATGGTCTCCCTGGTCCGCCGGTAGGCCACGGCGGACTCGCGCTGGAACCAGATGCTGAGCCAGACCAGCGGGATGAAGCCGGTCATGACCGCCAGCGCCAGCGGCCAGTCGAGCAGCAGCATCCCGGTGCCCACGAAGACGAGCGAGAACCCGGCGTTGAGCAGGGAGTCGAGTCCCTCGTCGAACAGCTCCGACAGCGCGTCCATGTCCGACACCTGGCGGGAGATCACCTTTCCCGACGTGTAGCGCTCGTGGAAGGCGACGGACAGCCGCTGGAAGTGCCGGAAGAGCCGGGCGCGCAGCTCGAGCACCACGCTGCTGCCCATCCGCCCCAGCACCGCGATGAAGGTCGCCGTCGCGGTCGCCTGGACGGTGATCGCCAGCACGAACTCGGCCACCACGATGATGATCGGCACGGCGTCGTGCGTCCGCAGCAGCGCGGGAATCTTGTCCACCGTGATGCCGATCAGCCACGGCCCGGCCAGGCCCGCCAGGTTGGCGGTGAGGACCAGCAGGCCGATCACGAGCACCGTCCGGCGATGCGGGCGCAGCGAGTCGACGAGCAGGGCGCGGCTGCGCTTGCGAAGCAGCAGGGACAGCCCCCTGGAGACCTCGCTTACCTCCTCGGCGGCGATGCCGCGCCAGGCCTGGGCGGTGCTCGCGTCACTCATCGGACCGCCCCGGTCTGCGCGCCCGTGGTTCGCGCGTCCGTGCGCATCAGGAACTGATAGTGCTGATGGCTGGCGAGGAGTTCGTGGTGGGTGCCGACCGCTGTGATCTCGCCGCGCTGCAGCACCGCCACCCGGTCGGCAAGCGCGACCGTGGATGGCCGGTGCGCGACCACCAGCGCGGTGGACGTGGCGAGTACCTGGCCGAGCGCCGCGGTGACCTTCGCCTCGGTGTGCACATCGAGCGCGGACAGCGGGTCGTCAAGCAGCAGCACCGAAGGGCTGGCCAGGATCGCCCTGGCAAGCGCGATCCGCTGTCGCTGCCCGCCGGACAGCGACATTCCCTGCTCGCCGATCCTGGTGTCCAGGCCCCAGGGCAGCTCGTCGACGAACCCGGCCTGCGCGGCGGCCAGCGCGTTCCTGATCGCTTCGTCGGAGGCCTCAGGCACGCCGAGCGCGACGTTCTCCCGCACGCTGACCGAGAACAGCGTGGGGTCCTCGAACGCGCAGGCGACCGCGCTGCGCAGCACCGGGAGCGGTAGCTCGGTGATGTCGGTGCCGTCCAGGGTGATCGAGCCGCCGGTCGCGTCGGCCAGCCGGGCGATCAGGTACAGCAGGGTCGTCTTCCCCGAGCCGGTCGCGCCGACCAGCGCCACGGTCTCGCCGGGGGACAGCTCGAGGCAGACGTCGCGCAGGACGGGACTGTGCGCGCCCGGGTAGCTGAAGGACACGTGGTCGAGCACGAGCCGTCCGGCCGGGCCCGCGTCGGCGGCGGCCTCGATCGCCTGACGTGGCCGCGGAACGACCTGCCCAGCCGGCCCCGTGATCGCGGGCGCGGTGTCGAGGATCTCGTAGACGCGCTGCGAGGCGGTCGCGGCCTCCTGGCCGAGCGCCAGGATGTAGCCCATCGCCTCGATCGGCCAGACCAGCTGCAGGACCAGCGCGACGAAGGCGACCAGCCCGCCGGTGGTGAGCCGGCCGCTGCCGACCGCGAGCGCGCCGATCAGCAGGATCAGCGCGATCGTGGCGTTCGGCACGAGGTCCAGGCTGGCCCAGAACGCCCCGCGCTGGCGTGCCTTGGCCACCTGGGTGGCGAACACGGCCAGGGCCAGCTCCCGGTGGGCCGCGGCGGCCTCCTGCCCGCGGCCGAGCGCCTTGATCACCCGGATGCCGGCCGCCGCCTCCTCTACGCAGGTGGCCAGGTCGTCCTGCTGGTCCTGTACCTGCCGGGAGAGCACGCCGTAGCGCCGCTCGAACCGCAGGCAGAGCATCGTGACCGGCGCGAACACTCCGGCGGTGAGCAGTCCGAGCAGCAGGCTCATCCGGGTCAGCAGCACGATGATGACGGCGAAGCTGGCCGTGGACGTGACCATGAAGATGATGCCGAAACCGACGAAGCGCCGGACGGCCGACAGGTCCGTGGTCGCCCGGGAGAGCAGCTGGCCGGACTGCCACGCGTCGTGAAAGTCGGGCTCGAGCCGCTGCAGGTGCTCGTAGACGTCGTCGCGCAGGGACTGCTCGAGCCCGGACACCGCGGTGGCCTGCACCCACCGCCGGACGAGGTTAAACGCGACCTCGGTAATGCCAAGGGCAATGGCGCCCAGGCCGATCGGGATCAGCAGCCCGTGACCGTGCCGCGGTCCATGGACCGCAGCCGAGGCGGTGGCGATGGGGCCGTCGATGGCCGCCTTGGTGAGCAGCGGGATCACGATCTCGGTCCCGGCCCCGAGAAGGGCTGCGGTGAGCATCACTACGAGCTGGCCGTAGTACGGGCGCAGGTACTCTCGCATCCGCCACAGCGCGGCGACGGGGGTCTGCGATGGCTGATCCGGGGGGATTTGCGCCGGCGGGGAGAGAACTGCCTGATCTAGCGGCATGCCGACACCTATCTCAGCATCCGGGGTAGCCACTTGCCGGATCGTAACTGACCGTGCGTTTACTGTCACTTCGTTTTCCGGTCACGGACGAGTGGCGTAGTAGCCGCTATTTCTGGCAGTCTGGCGAAGCGCGTCGGTTTGCTCAGGGGGCGGTGACGCGGGCAGGGAGGTACCCAATGGAGCGTGCTGATTCCTGGGATGGCCCCATGCCCATGACGGCTCGCCCGCTGGCCGCCACTGACGCGCCAATGGCGTACTACGACGGCGTCCGCGCGATCACCGGGCTGGCCGGCCAGTTCACGACGTCTTCCTGGAATGCTCCGACGCCGTGCCCCGAATGGCGTGCGGCCGATCTCGCCGGCCACCTGCGATGCATCGCCGACGACTATCACGAGTACCTCGACGACGCACCGGTCAGCAGGCTGTCCAGGCTGATGGCCACGGGCGCCCACCCGGACACGATCGCGCGCAAGCAGGCCAGGCAGAACGCCGCCGAGCTCGCGGCGCTGCCCGAGGTGCCGCCGGAAGAGCACATCACGGCGTTCGCCGAGTCCGCCCTGCGGTACGCGGCCCGGCTGAGCCCGCTGCTGCGGCTGCCGCACCACAGCTACCGGGGCCGGGTCATCACCGTAGCGGGAATGGCGGGCGTGGCCTGCGTGGAATGGCATGTGCATGCATGGGACCTGGCCAGCGCTCTCGGCTCGGTGTACCGGCCGGCTGACCCCGAGGCCGTGCTCGCGGCGTGGATGGCCGGGATCCCGCACCTGCCCGTCTCCATGGATGACGATCCCTGGGTCGCCGTCCTGCGGTCCTGCGGACGGCTGTCCGCCTAGGCACCGGCTGGCTGGCCAGCTGGCTGGGCGCCCGCCGGGTGACGGCTGTGCGAGGATACTTCGCGTGATCGGGCAGAACGCCGCGGCTGGTGACCGGTACCTGATCAGGCCGGCGGATGACAGCGACCTCGATGCGCTCGCCGCCTTCGAGGTGGACATCGCGCTCGCCTCCTTCGGCGACGAGGCGATCACCGACGCCGCGTTCCACCGCCGCAGGGTCGCCGGCGCGCTGGGCAAGCCCGGTGAGATCGCGCTGGTGGCGGTCGCAGCCGGGGCGCCCGGCCGGCCGGTGGGCTGGGCCTGGATGTCGGCCAGGACTAACTCCCTGACCGGGGAGCGGTACGGGAACTTCCGGTCGCTCGCGGTCGCTGACGTCGCCGACCGCGGCCAGATCGGCGAGCTGCTGATGACCGAGATCCTGCGCGCCGCGGACGAGGCAGGGTTCACGCACCTGTCGGGAAAGGTAAGCGCCGCGAATCTTGGCATGCGGGCGCTGTACCGGGCATTCGGGTTCACCGCCACCCACCTCACGATGGAGAAGCGGACACCGGGCTCGTGATCAAGTGCGTGATCTGGGACCTGGACAACACCCTGCTGACCGGTGTCTACCTGGAGTCGCCAGACCAGCCGCCGGCGGCCGATCCGGTGCTGGCCGGCGTCGTGGCCGAGCTATCGGGCCGGGGGATCCTGCAGGCCATCGCCAGCCGCAACCCGCCGGAGGCCGGCCGGTACGCCCAGCAGGCAACCGGCCATGACTTCGCGGCGGTCCAGTGCGGCTGGGGCGCCAAGTCGGCGAGCGTCGCGGCGATCATGACCGAGCTTGACCTGACGGCCGACGCGGTGGCGTTCGTCGACGACGACGCCCTGGAACGGGCCGAGGTGTCCTTTGCCCAGCCCGCAATCCTGGTCCTCGCGCCGCAGGACATGACCGACGCTGCGACCTGGCCGCAGTTCAGCCCGGCGGTCGTCACCGAGGAGGCGCGCCGGCGCGGCGAGCTGTACCTGCAGCGTCGCGCCAGGCAGGAGGAGGCGCAAGCGTTCGGCGGGTCCAGGGACGACTTCCTGCGCTACCTGCGGACCCGGGTCGTGATCGGCCAGGCCGCAAGCGCCGACGTGCCGAGACTGCACGAGCTGTCGGTCCGGACGCACCAGTTCAACTCCGCGGGCACGGAGGTCAGCGAGGCCGACTTCGCCGCGCTGCTCGGCTCCCCCTCGCACCGGGTGATAACGGTGCGGCTGAGTGACCGGTTCGGCGACGACGGCCTGGTCGGAGCCTGCGTCCTGGTCACGGCAGCCGCTGGTGAACCAGGGGACGGCGCCACGGTGACCGAGCAGGCCGCCATCCCCGCGCGCATGGGCACCCGGCCCGACCCTGATGCCTGGGACATGCCGCTGCTGATGATGTCCTGCCGGGCGATGGGCCGCGGCGTGATCGAGGCGCTGCTCGCCTGGGTCTGCCGGGCGGCGAGAGCTTCCGGCGCCAGCCAGGTTCGCATGCCCTGCGTCATCAACTCGCCCAACGTACCGCTGCGGATCGCGCTCACCGGCGCCGGCTTCCGGGCGAGCACCCCTGCGCAAGGCGAGCCCGCGGCGACCAGGGAGGCCGCTACAGGTCCCAGGACGGCTTGGTACGTCCGCAGGCTCGACGAGTCGCTGTCCCCGCTCCCGGACTGGGCGCACTCAGCGCAGGAGTCGCCATGAGCGGGCCCGAAGCCTCCGGCGAGGCCAGCGTGGTCGCCGAGCTGCGGCAGATCCTCGCGGGCCTGACGGGCGACGACCGGCCGCTCGAGGTGCCGCTGGACACCGCGCTGCTGCGGGATGGCATCGGCCTGGACTCGCTCGGCGGCACGGTCCTGCTGACCGAGGTGCAGCGCCGGTTCGGGGTCGATGTCGCTGACGAAGACCTCAACCTCGACAGCCTCGCGAGTATCGGCTCGCTAGCGGCCTTCATCGCCGACCGGGTCGGCCGCAGGCCGTGAGCGGCCTGCCTCCTCCCGGCCGAGCCGGAACAGGACGTGCGGCCGGATCGGGTGACCGACCGGGATGACCGGGTGCTCGAAGTACGAGTGTTTCTTCATGCCGATCCTGCGCATCACGGCCTGTGACGGCTCGTTGTGCACCGAGGTAAAGGACCAGATCTGCTCCAGGCCGAGTCCGTCGAAGGCGACGCCGACGGCGGCCGTCGCGGCCTCGGTCGCGTAGCCGTGGTGCCAGGCCGAGACGGCCAGCCGCCAGCCGACCTCCAGGCCGTCCGCGCCTGGGATCCCGTCGGGCACCGGATTCAGGCCGGTGAAGCCGATGAACTTGCTGGTCTCGGTGAGCTCGAGCGCCCACAGGCCATATCCGAGCCGCTCGAAGTGCTCCTGCATCCGGTCGACGTGGGCGTCGCTGGCTGCCCGGTCCATAGTTGCCGGGAAGTAGCGCATGACCTGCGGGTCGGCGTTCATCGCCGCGTACGGGGCCCGGTCGTCGTCCCGCCACCGGCGCATCAGCAGACGAGCAGTACGGATACTGTCAAACTGGCCGGCCACCGCGCCAGCCTAACGCGGCCTCCGGGCCAGCCAGAATTTCTTTCGCGACGACGGAGCGCGCGCGTGATCGACGGGACTTGTGACCGAGGGTTCGAGCCGGTACGGGCCGCCTTCGCGGAGAACTTCGCCAGCCGGGGCGAGACTGGCGGCGCGCTCTGCATCACGATCGGCGATCGCGTCGTCGCCGACCTGCGGGGCGGCTGGACGAACCCGGCCACGCGGGCGCCCTGGCAGCCCGACACGCTGGTGAACATCTTCTCCGTCGGCAAGGGTCTCACCTCCTTGCTGGCCGCCAGGCTGGCCGGGGACGGCAGGCTCGACCCCGACGCTGCCGTCTGCCGGTACTGGCCCGAGTTCGGCGCCGCCGGCAAGGAGGCCGTGACCGTACGGCAGCTGATCAGCCACCAGGCCGGGCTGCCGGCCGTGCGCAGGCGGCTCCCGCCAGGGGCAATGCTGGACTGGGAGCTGATGACCGGCGCACTGGCCGCTCAGGAGCCATGGTGGGAGCCTGGCACGGCACACGGTTACCACGTCAACACGTTCGGGTTCCTGGTCGGCGAGGTGCTGCGGCGAGCATCGGGCCAGACCGTCGGGGCGCTGCTGCGGGCCGAGATCGCTGGTCCGCTCGGAGCCGACCTATATATCGGTCTGCCGTCGGCCCAGCATGGCCGGGTCGCCGACTTCGACTGGCCCGGGCCGCCGCCGCCCGAGGATGACCGGCCGGACCTGGACGATGGCGCGCTGATGGAGCACAACGCGTACTTCAACCCGAGCGGACTGTCCGGCGCGGGGGTCGTCAACACCGCGGCCTGGCGCGAGGCCGAGTTGCCGTCCACCAACGGGCACGGCACGGCCCGCGGGGTTGCCCTGGTCTACCAGGCGCTGGCCGCCGGCGGCACGGTCGACGGCATCCGCGTGGTCAGCGCGTCCGCGCTCGCCGACGCGACCGCCGAGCAGGTCTACGGACCCGACCGGATTCTGCACCGCCCGTCCAGGTTCGGCCTTGGCTTCCAGCTCACCCAGGCCGAGCGGCCGATCGGTCCTAATCCCGGGGCGTTCGGGCACTTCGGCGCTGGCGGCTCGCTGGGCTTCTGCGACCCGCAGGCCGGCGTCGGGTTTGGCTATGTCACGGGCGAGATGGGCCCGCGCTGGCAGAATCCGCGCAACCGGGCGCTGCTCGACGCGCTCTACGAGTGTCTGTGAGCCGGCCGGACGCTAGCGCGGAGCCTGCGGGGTCAGGTGCCAGGCCTGCTCGGGAAAGGAGTCCGGCCGCGGCACCTTGCGCAGCTCAAAGGCCAGCTCCCCGGGTGTCGTGATCGGGCCGATCGAGCCAGTCCGGCGGCGCAGGCCGGTACGACGGCCGGTGCCGCCGCCGGCCCGGAGCGGTCCCGCTCCCAGGGCGCTGGCGGTAATCGCGTCGAGGACGGCAGGAATCCCGGCCCGTACCTGACCGGGAGAGCACAGCATCCCGTTGTGCGTGGGAGCACGCGGTAGCCGGCTGACGCCCGCTCCCGGCCAGTAGCCGGTCAGCAGCGCGTAGAGCAGTCCGGCGGCACCGCGGGCGTCGGTTTTTGCCGGGTCCGCCGCGGATGTGCCGGACAGTGCCGCCTCGAGCCCGAGGCCGATGATCTTGACTCCGCTGTGCCCCCACAGCAGCGACCGGGGGGTCAGGCACAGATGCGGCCGTCCGGCCTCGTGCGCGGCGGCGAGCGCACTGGCCGCAGCCAGCGCGATGGCGGCGGCCGTCCACGGATCGGGCAGTCCATCGGCCAGGGAGTACTCAAGGCACCTGCCTGGCGCCCGCTCCGAAATGACGTACGGTTCGTGCACCGCGCAGTCGGCGTCGAAGATCCGCGCGATCCGCGCGTCCGACAGCCGCGCGGCGGCCAGGATCGCGGTGATGACCTCGACCGGTACGGCCCGGTCGGCTGGCAGCGCCCAGATCGTCACTGCCCGGTCGAGCACCTCGTCGGTACCTTGCCACAGTTGCGCGCCGGCCAGCGTCCTTGCCTGGGCATCAGCCCGGTACCGGCCACCGAAGCGCTGCCCGGGCACGCCAGCCGGAGCGACGACCGGGCCGGGGGCCTGCAGCGAACGAGTCCGGCGCCCGCGGCGTGAACGCGGAACAAGAGCGGGGCGCGCGGCCGACCTAGCCACATAACTGACCGACATGCATGGAGCCTGGCAGCACGCGGTACGGCCGCCTACCGCCGTTTCGCCCTCCTTGCGGTGACTAAGGTCCCAGGCGGCCTCTATGCCCGTTCTGCTCATACCGGGACATGCTGGTCGCTAGCGCGCCGGTAGGGTGATCGCGACAAGCCCGACCGCCGGAGGTGGCCGATGTCTGCCGTGTACGCCGTTGACGCCTGCAGGACGCCGATCGGGAAGATCAAGGGCGCGCTCGCCGGGGTGCGCCCTGACCACCTGACCGCGGACGTGATCGGCGCGCTGATGGCGCGCAATCCGTGGCTCGACCCGGCCACGATCGACGACGTCTACTGGGGTGCGGCCAACCAGGCTGGCGAGGACAACCGGAACGTCGCCCGGATGGGCGTGCTGCTGGCCGGCCTGCCGGTCGAGATTCCCGGAGCCACCGTGAACCGGCTCTGCGGCTCAGGGATGGAGGCCATCGCCTCGGCCGCCCGTGCCATCGCGGCCGGGGACGCCGACGTCTGCATCGCCGGCGGTGCGGAGTCGATGACTCGTGCGCCGTTCGTTCTGCCGCGCGCGGCAGAAGCCTTCCCCCGGGACGCGGGCCTCGCCGACACCAGGCTGGGCTGGCGGCTGGTCAGCCCGAAGATGGCCGAGCTGTACCCGCCGGTCAGCCTCGGCGAGACAGCCGAGAACGTCGCGGACAAGTATGGCGTCGATCGCGTCCGGCAGGACAAGCTCGCGCTGCGCAGCCACCAGCGGGCTGCGGTGGCCAGGGATGCCGGCCGCTTCGACGCCGAGATCGTCCCGGTCCGGGCACCCGGCGGCACGGTCAGCACGGACGAGGGGATCAACGCCAGCCTGACCGAGGCCGAGCTCGCCGCCAAGCGGCCGGCCTTCCGCAAGGACGGCACCGTGACCGGCGGCAACTCATCCCCGCTGAACGACGGCGCGGCCGGCCTGATCCTGATGTCGGAGCGGGCCATGACGGCCGCCGGAGTCGAGCCGCTGGCCAGGTACGCCGGCGCCGCGGCCGCGGGCGTGCACCCGGACTACATGGGCATCGGCCCGGTGCCCGCGATGACGAAGGCACTGGCCAGGTCCGGCTGGACGACCGGTGACCTGGCCCTGATCGAGGTCAACGAGGCGTTCGCGGCTCAGGCGGTCGCGGTGATCGACCAGCTCGCGCTCGACCCCGAGCTGGTCAACGTCAACGGCGGTGCCATCGCGATCGGACACCCGCTCGGCTGCTCGGGAGCCAGGATCACCACCACGTTGCTGCACGAGCTGCGCAGGCGCGGTGGCGGCAAGGGCGCGGCGACGATGTGCATCGGCGTCGGCCAGGGCATCGCCAGCCTGTGGGACGCCAGCTAGGCACGGCCGCTGAGGCACCGCCGCTCAGGCGCCGGTGATCGCGACGACGCCGTGCATCGTGCCGATCAGGACCAGATTCCCGGACAGGGACGGCGAGGCGAAGTGCGGAAGCGGCGAACCGAGCCGGATCTTGTGCTGTACCTGCCCGGTGCGCGGGCTCAGCTCGTACAGCACCCCTGCCGAGTTGGCGGTTACCCAGACCGCCCTGCCGCCGATCACCGGGGAGCCGTCCGCGCCCGATGGCCCGCGCCAGAGCACCCTGAGCTTGTCCTGCGCGACCAACACCGCCGCCGGGCCGCCGCCGGAGCAAGGCAGGATCACGGTGCCGCCTAGCACGGCGGCGGCACCGAAGGCCGGGCAGACCGGATGCCTCGCGACCTCGCTGCCGACCCCGCCGAGATGGCGCGTGCTGAGCAGGTAACCGGTCCCGCGCTTACCGACGATCAGCACCTGGCCAGCCGGGGTCAGTGCGGGCGTCATCGAGCCGAGGTCCAGATCGCCCTTGTTGTCGGCGGCCCAGTCGGCAGGGGCGAAGACGCCGATCCGGTGCAGGTCCGGCGAGAGTGCCGTGACCGAGTCCGTGCCGTCAAACGGCGGCGACGTCCGGCCGTTGCCTATGCCGACGTAGACGGTGCCGTTACCGGAGATGACCGGTCCGCCCGGAGCCCAGATGCCACCGTGCCTGGTGGTCGGGACAAGATAGGAGACGATGGCGCGTGGTCCAGGCCGGCCGGCTGGCATCCCGACCACCGAGCCGACATAGGGGCCGCAGTCGCCGGCGTGGCCGCCGAAGGTGACGTAAATGCGCCCGTTCCCCGCGGCTAGCGCGCCGCGCTGCTGGTCGTAGTAGGGCCGGCCGTCCGGTGACGGGACTGCCCGCCGGTAGCGAACTCGGCCGCTGTGCGGCAGCAGGCCGACCAGGAGATGACCGGAGCGGCCGTCCTGAGCCAGCACCCAGACCAGCCCGCGGTAGTAGACCGGCGTGCTGGTGATGCCGAGCGGGTTGATGTTGCCGCACGGCTGGCCAGCCTGCGGCAGCGGCGCGGCGACGCGCACCCGCCAGCGGACCTGACCGGTCGTCAGGCCCAGGCCGTAGACGCTGTCCTGCTCGGTCGCCGCGATCACCATGCCGTCGATGACGAGCGGCTGACCGTAGACGGCGCCGTCCAGCCGCCGTGACCAGCCGACCGCCAGATCGCCGGCGGCCGGCAGCCCGCGAGCGACGCCCGTCCTGGCGGCGTTGGCGTGGTGGGCCGGCCAGTTCGCCGCGGTGCCGGCCCGCACGCCGTGCCCATGCCGAACGCCCGCCCCGCCCGCCCCGGTCGTGCACGCACTGACCCCCACCGCCAGTCCCGTCAGCAGCGCCCCGGCGGCCGCGCCCCATCGATGGCCCATAGATGGTGCTATAGCCCCACCGATGGGCCATCGATGGGGCTCAGCGTGGGCGGGAGCGGGGGCGGAGGCGGGGGCGGCGGGAGGCGGGCCGGGCCGTGCGGAGCGAAGCATGAAGCCCATCTGCCCAGTCTGCACGGCTGCCGCGGAGCCCGCAGGGTCGCTCCGGGACGAATCCGGTGTAGCGGGGAGCCAACCGGACCGCGTAACGTCTGCGACGGGGAGGGAAGCAGGTGAAGCGGGACCGATGACGCAGCGTAAGCCCGGACAGGCCGAGCCGGGACAGGCTCAGCCGGGACGGGCCGAGCCGGGACGGGCCGAGCCGGGACGGGCCGAGCCGGGACGGGCCGAGCCGGGACGGGCCGAGCCGGGACAGGTCCAGCCGAGACGTGCTCAGCCAGAACAGGCTCAGCCGGGACGGGCGTCGTCGGCCGAGGCGTCGGCGGCCCAGGCGGACCGGGTCCTGACGATCCCCAACCTGATCAGCATCGCCCGGCTGGCTGGCGTCCCGGTCTTCCTCTGGCTCGTTCTCGGCGTGCGGAGCCCGGCCGGGGACTGGTGGGCAGTCGGCATCCTGATCGCGGCCGGGGCCTCCGACTGGCTGGACGGCAAGATCGCGCGGGCGCTGAACCAGCAGAGCCGCCTGGGCGAACTGCTCGACCCGGCCGCCGACCGGCTGTATATCGTCTCGACGATCATCGCCCTGGCCGTCCGGTCGATCATCGGCTGGTGGCTGGTGCTCATCCTTGCCGCGCGGGAGGTCCTCCTCGGTTCCGTGCTGCTGGTGCTGCGCCGCCATGACTACGGCCCGCTGCGCGTCAGCTTCGTCGGCAAGGCGGCAACGCTGAGCCTTCTGTACGCATTTCCACTACTTTTTCTTGGCTCGCACCAGACGTCTTACGCAGTAGTGGCCCGTGTGGCCGGTTGGGCCTTCGCTCTCTGGGGAACTGCACTCTACTGGTGGGCTGCCGTGCTCTACCTACAGCAGGCGCGCCGTCTTCTGGCTACCGACCGCGACGAACGCGTGGCTGCCCGCCATAGCGACGGTGATACTGCCCGGCACTGACGGCGACGCGCGACGCCGGGCAGTGACAACTTGTGCCTGAAAGGAGCGCTGGCAGTGAGGGCCGTAGTCATGGCAGGGGGTGAGGGGACCAGGCTGCGCCCGATGACCGCCAACCAGCCGAAGCCGCTGCTCCCGGTGGTGAACAAGCCGATCATGGAGCACGTCCTGCGCCTCCTGCGGCGGCACAGCTTCGACGAGACGATCGTCACCGTCCAGTTCCTCGCCTCGATGGTGCGCAACTACTTCGGCGACGGCGAAGAGTCCGGCATGAGCCTGCAGTACGCGACCGAGGACACCCCGCTCGGCACGGCAGGCAGCGTCAAGAACGCCGAGTCCGCGCTGCGCGACGACTCCTTCCTCGTCATCTCCGGCGATGCGCTCACCGACGTCGACCTGTCGGATCTGGTGCGCTTCCATAAGGAGAACGGAGCCCTGGTGACGGTCGCCCTCGCCCGGGTACCCGATCCGCTGGAATTCGGCATCGTCATCGCGAGCGAGGACGGCAAGATCCAGCGCTTCCTGGAGAAGCCGACCTGGGGCCAGGTCTTCTCCGACACGGTGAACACGGGCATCTACGTGATGGAGCCCGAGGTTCTGGCGCAGGTGCCGTCCGGCGAGGTGGTCGACTGGTCCTCTGACATCTTCCCCAGGCTCGTCGACCGGGGCGCTCCGGTCTACGGCTGGGTGGCCGACGGTTACTGGGAGGACGTCGGGACGCACGAGGCGTACCACCGGGTGCAGGCCGACGTGCTCTCGGGCAAGGTCAATGTCGATATCGACGGCTTCGAGGTGTCGCCGGGCGTCTGGGTCGCCGAGGGCGCCGAGGTGGACCCGGACGCCATCCTGACCGGCCCGCTGTGCATCGGCGACTACGCCAAGATCGAGGCGGGCGCCCAGCTCCGCGAGTTCACCGTGGTGGGCAGCAACGTCGTGGTCAAGGAGGGCGCGTTCCTGCACCGGGCCGTCGTGCACAACAACGTGTACGTCGGGGTCGGCGCCACATTGCGCGGCTGCGTTATCGGCAAGAACACCGACGTGATGGCCTCGGCCAGGATCGAGGAGGGTGCGGTCGTCGGGGACGAGTGCGTGATCGAGTCCGAGGCCTACATCTCGGCCGGGGTCAAGGTCTACCCGTTCAAGACCATCGAGGCGGGCGCGGTCGTCAACACCAGCGTGATCTGGGAATCCCGCGGCCAGCGCACGCTCTTCGGGCCTCGCGGCGTGTCCGGACTGGTCAACGTCGAGATCACTCCCGAGCTGTGCGTGCGGCTGGCCAGCGCCTACGCGACCACCTTGAAGAAGGGCTCGGCGGTCACCACGTCCCGCGACGTCTCGCGCGCCGCCCGGGCGCTCAAGCGCGCCGTGCACGGGGCCCTGAACGCCAGCGCGATCAATGTCGTCGACCTCGAGGCGCAGCCGCTGCCGGTCGCCAGATTCGAGACGGCGCGGAGCGAGTGCAGCGGCGGGATCGCGATCCGCACGACGCCAGATGACCCGCAGTCGGTCGACATCATCTTCCTCGACGAGCACGGTGCGGACCTGTCGCAGACCGTGCAGCGCAAGCTTGAGCGGGTGTTCTCCCGGCAGGAGTACCGGCGCGCCTTCCCTGGCGAGATCGCCGAGCTCACCTACCCGCCCCGGGTGATCGAGGCGTACACGGCGGACCTGCTCCGCTGCGTCGACATGAGCGGTGTCAGGGACGCCCGGCTCAAGGTGGTCGCCGATTGCGCCGGCGGCACCGCCTCGCTCGTGCTGCCCGGCCTGCTCGGCCGGATCGGCGTGGACGTGCTGACGGTGAACAACCGGCTCGACGAGGCGAACCCGACCCAGTCGACCGCGCAGATCAGGGCCGACCTGCACCGGCTGGCCGAGCTCGTGTACTCCTCGCGGGCCGCGTTCGGAGTGCGGTTCGACCCGGTCGGAGAGCGGATCACGCTGATCGACGACAAGGGCGCCCTGGTCAGCGACGACCGGGCGCTGCTGGTAGTCCTCGACCTGGTCGCGGCCGAGCGGCGCTCCGGCCGGGTGGCGCTGCCGGTCACCACGACCCGGGTCGCCGAGGACGTGTGCCGCTATCACGGCGTCGAGGTCGGCTGGACGCCAACCTCTCCGCACGGGCTGTACGAGGCGACGGCGGCACCGGACGTGATCTTCGCCGCCGATGGCCGCGGTGGCTTCGTCGTGCCGGAGTTCTCCCGGTCACTCGACGGCATCGCCGCGTTCGCCAGGCTGATCGGCCTGGTGGCGCGGACCAGGCTCACGCTCAGCCAGATCCATGCTCGGATCCCGGTCGCGCACCTGCTGAGGCGGTCGGTGCCGACACCGTGGGCCGCCAAGGGCAGCGTGATGCGGACCATCGTGGAGGCCGCGGGCCGGCGTCCGATCGACACCACCGACGGCGTGCGGGTCATCGAGCCCGACAAGGGCTGGGCGCTCGTGCTGCCCGACAACGCGCAGGCGATCACGCACCTCTGGGCCGAGGCAGCCGACAGCGATACCGCTCAGGCGCTGCTTGACGAGTGGGCAAGCGTCGTGGAGCAGGCCGGCCGCGAGCGCCGCGGGTAAGCCTGAAGGCCGACGCCGCGCTGCCCGCGCGTGAGACAATTGCCATCACTGGGTGACGAGTGGATGTCGAGCGGACGGCGGCCGAGCGTCGGAGGTGTTCAGCGTGATCTGGCGGAGACGCCGAAATCGGGCGCGGTCAGTGGCGACCGTCGCGGGCGCTCCGAGGGAGGGCACGGCCCGGGAGGCCAACCCCTATTCCCGGGAAACCACTCCCTACTCCGCGGAGCCTGCGTGGCGGATGGACCAGCAGCGCCAGCCCCAGGTAGCGTGGAATGCGCAAGCGGATGCGGCCAGGTCCGATGCCCGTACGGATGTCCATTCCCTTAGCGCGCCGCGGGTGACGAGTGGAGGGCTAGCCAGCCAGATGCCCAGCGTCTATTGCACCAGGTGCGGCGAGGCTAATCCCGAGACCTCGCGGTTCTGCTCCCAGTGCGGCAATCCGCTGACCAGGGCAGCTGATCGCCCCACCGCCGCCGAGACCACGTCGATGATCTTCACCGGCATCGAGACCGCCGGCGATGCCGAGGTCGGTGACGAGTCAGCGGCCGATGCCGCGGTCGTCGAGACCCTCCCGCCGAACACCGCGCTGCTGGTGGTGCGGCGCGGGCCGAACGCGGGCAGCAGGTTCCTGCTCGACAGCGAGCTGACCGAGGTCGGTCGCCGGCCGGACAGCGACATCTTCCTCGACGACGTCACGGTTTCCCGGCGGCACGCCGAGTTCTACCGGCATGGCAGCAGGTTCGCAGTGCGCGACGTCGGCAGCCTCAATGGCACCTACGTGAACCGCGAGCGGATCGAGGAGACCACGCTCAGCGGTGGCGACGAGGTCCAGATCGGCAAGTTCCGGCTCGTCTTCCTGCAAGGCCGGGTATCGCACGCCGAGAGCGGCGGCTAGGCGTCCGGCAGCCGATGAGCGGTCAGTTTGCGCGGGCATACCTCGGCATTGGCGAGGTGCTTGTCGAGCTTCGCGCTGAATTCCCAGACGTCAGCGTATCGAAGATCCGCTTTCTCGAGTCCGAGGGCCTGATCTCCCCGGCACGCTCGCCGTCAGGCTACCGCCGGTTCGGCCCCGCCGACGTGGACCAGCTCCGCTTCATCCTCACTGCCCAGCGTGACCAGTACCTGCCGCTGCGGGTGATCAGGGAGCGACTGCACGGCGAGGCAGCGGGCGACGGTCAGGCGAAGCCGGCCAGGGAGCCCGCCGCAGATCGCACCGAGATGGTCGGCCGGCGTGAGCTGATGGAGGCCGCTGGCATCGGCGAGGACCAGCTCGCCGAGCTCGAGGCACACGGGCTCGTCCGCAGGGTCGGCCGCCTGTACGGGCAGGACGCACTCGACGTGGCCGCTACCGTCGCCGCGCTGGCCTCGTACGGGGTGCAGGCGCGGCACCTGCGCGGCGTGCGGACAGCGGTCGAGCGCGATGTCTCGCTCATCGAGCAGGTCGTGGCGCCGACGCTGCGCCAGCGCAGCCCGCAGGCCAGATACGCGGCGGCCGGGACCGCGAGGGAGATCGCCGGCCTGCTGCTGCGGCTGCACCGGGCCATGATCGAGTCCGCGCTCACCGAAGCTGGCCTGCCTGGTGACGAGCTGCCCGGTGACGAACTGCCCGATGCCGCCCCAGCGACGACCAAGCGGACGCAACCCGGTCCCGGCGTCGCAGGCGCGAGTGCGTGAGCAGCGGAGCCAGCTACCGGCTGCGTGCAGGTGTCGGTCCACGATGGCGAGGGGTGTACGTTGACAAGGGAGTGCCGCGAGCACGACAGGGAAGAATGCTGACATGAGGCGCAGGTGAGGACGGAGTCGCGGTGAAGGAGATGGAGGTCGTAGGCGTCCGCGTCGAGATGCCGACGAACCAGCCCATCGTGCTGCTGAAGGAGACCGGCGGTGAGCGCTACCTGCCGATCTGGATCGGCCCGATGGAGGCGACGGCCATCGCCTTCGCACAGCAGGGCATGGTGCCGCCCCGCCCGCTGACCCATGACCTGCTGCGTGACATCCTGCAGGCGCTCAAGGTCGAGCTGACCGCTGTGAACATCACGACGCTGCGGGACGGGATCTTCTTTGCCGACCTCGTCTTCTCCAACGGGACGAAGGTCAGCGCCCGCCCGTCCGACTCGATCGCGCTCGCCCTGCGGACCGGGACGACGATCTTCGCCCACGATGAGATTCTGGACGAGGCTGGCGTCTCCATCCCGGACGAGCAGGAGGATGAGGTCGAGAAGTTCCGCGAGTTTCTCGACAACATCACGCCCGAGGACTTCGGCAGCGCTACCTGAGGCCGGGTAGTACTGCCGCACTCTGTGCCGTAGTGGAGCGGACTTGCAGCCGCGACGCGCCGGGGAAGGTCGTTGACGAGGTCATTGCACGGGCCTAACGTGCGAAACGTGCAACCCGTGACGCTGCGTGCCGGACATGGGGTACGGCTGGCACAGCAGCAGCACCAGGCAGGACCGGGTGAGCCGGGCCGGAGGTGGGCGTGGCGGTAATCAAGGGCGACGGGCACGACGACCGCGAGCACAGCGCCGCGGTCGAGCGCTCTGCCGCGGCCCAGCGCGCCGACCAGCAGGGCCTGCTGTTCGACGACGAGCTCGCGCCGCTCACCGAGGACGTCGGCTACCGAGGCCCGACCGCGTGCGCTGCGGCCGGGATCACCTACCGCCAGCTTGACTACTGGGCCAGGACCGGCCTGGTCGAGCCCAGCGTGCGGCCGGCCAGGGGGTCAGGCTCCCAGCGCCTGTACGGCTTCCGCGACATCCTGGTGCTCCGGGTTGTCAAGCGGCTGCTCGATACCGGCATCTCCCTGCAGCAGATCCGCGCGGCCGTGACGTACCTGCGCGAGCATGGCGCCGCCGATCTCGCCCGGGTCACGCTGATGAGCGACGGCGTCAGCGTCTACGCGTGCACCTCACCGGACGAGGTCGTCGACCTGCTCCAGGGTGGTCAGGGCGTCTTCGGCATCGCGCTCGGCCGGGTCTGGCAGGAGGTCGAGGGATCGCTGGCCGAGCTGCCAGCGGACAGCGGGGATGCCGGGACGGGCGAGGAAGCTGGCCAGCCGGCTCGCCCGGTCGGCGCCGACGAGCTCGCCAGGCGCCGCGTCCGCCGGATCGGCTAGCCAGCTAACGGCACACTCGGTGCGAACTGGCCTGCACAATTAAGGTACTCGCGTCATATCCTGTTAGATTCGGCATGTGCCACCGACCATTGCGGTTCGCGACGTACGCAAGTCTTACGGAGCCGTTGCCGCCGTCGACGGGATCAGCTTCGACGTTGAGCCAGGAGAGTTCTTCGGCATCCTCGGGCCGAACGGAGCCGGCAAGACGACGACGCTGGAGATCATCGAGGGCCTGCGCAAGCCCGACTCCGGCGACGTCAGCGTGCTCGGGCTGCCGGCCTGGCCGCGCAACCCCGACCTCCTGCCCAGGATCGGCGTGCAGTTGCAGGCCTCGTCGTTCTTCGAGCGGCTGACAGCGCGGGAGCAGATCCGCACCTTCGCCTCGCTGTACGGGATTCCCGCGCGCAAGGCCGACGCCATGCTCGAGACCGTCGGCCTCGTCGACCAGGCAGCGCTGCGGACCGAGAAGCTGTCCGGCGGCCAGGCGCAGCGGCTGTCCATCGCCTGCGCCCTCGTGCACGATCCCGAGCTGCTCTTTCTCGACGAGCCGACCGGAGCCCTCGATCCCCAGGCCAGGCGGAACCTGTGGGACCTGCTGCGCCAGATCAGCAAGGACGGCCGGACCGTCGTGCTGACGACCCATCACATGGACGAGGCCGAGTCGCTGTGTGACCAGGTCGCCATCATGGACCACGGCAAGATACTCAAGGCCGGCCCGCCCGCCGTGCTGGTACGCGAGCTCGACCAGCCGCTGCGGATCAGCGTGCAGTCCGGTCTGATCAGCGTCGCGGAGGCGGCTTCCCTGGCAGCTAACGGCCGCGCCGGTCACGCCGCCCGTGCCGGTGCCGAGCAGGACGACCAGGTCACCGACGACGGCGTGTCGCTGTCCATCGCCACGAGCGACCCCGCGCAGGTGCTGTCCGAGCTGGCTCGCCGGGACGCACTCGCCGGCCTGCGCGTCCAGGGAGCGACCCTGGAGGACGTCTTCCTGAGCCTGACCGGACGGGAGTACCGGGCATGAGAAGCGGCGGATTCGCGAGCCTGTCCCGCGCCATGTTCCGCGGCTTCGTCAGGGACAGGGCCGCGCTGATCTTCTCGATCCTGCTGCCGGTGCTGTTCCTGCTCTTCTTCGGCTCGATCTACCACAGCACGGCGGCGCCCAGGATTCATCTGATCGCGGTCGGCCGTGTCGACCTGCTGCACCAGGCCGAGGCGGCGAACCCGCGTGGCCTGGGCAAGATCCTCACGGTGACCCAGGGCACGTCGCTGCCCGCGGCGCTGGCCGCGGTACGCAAGGGCACTGACGACGCCGTCGTGATCCAGCGCGGCAGCACCCTGGTCGTGCGCTACTCGATCGCCGACCAGACCAAGGCCGGCCTGGTGAACTCGGTGCTCGGCTCCATCGTGCAGTCGGCCAACCTGGCCGCCTCCGGCCGCGCTCCCACGTTCAGCCTGCGCTCCAGTCAGGTCGAGGACAAGACGCTCAAGCCGATCCAGTACTTCACCCCTGGCCTGCTCGGCTGGGCCCTGGCCTCGGGTGCCACCTTCGGCGCCGCTATCACGCTAGTCAGCTGGCGGCAGAACAAGCTGCTGCGGCGGCTTCGCCTCGCCCCGGTCAGCACCAGCGCGATCGTCGCGGCCCGAATCTGGATCGCTGTCGCGGTCGGCCTGATCCAGATGGCCGTGTTCCTGGTCATCGCGACCCTGCCCTACTTCGGCCTCCGGCTCAGTGCGTCCTGGTGGATGGCGATCCCGCTGGTCGTCTGCGGGATCGGTGCGTTCATGTCGATCGGCCTGCTGGTCGGCGCGATCGCCAAGACCCAGCAGTCCGCGACCTCGATCGCCAACCTGGTCATCTTGCCGATGGCGTTCCTGGGCGGCGCCTTCCTGCCGCTTGACTTCGCCCCGACCTGGGTCAGGGACGTCTCGCACGTGATGCCGCTGAGCTACCTGGTGACCGGGATGCAGAACGTCCTGGCCAGGGGAGAGGGCCCGGCATCGGCCCTGCCGGCGATCGGCGTGCTGCTGGGCTTCACGCTCGTCGTCGGCCTGGTCGCGGTCCGCCTGTTCCGATGGGACGACATCTAGGCCAGTTCCCGGTATGCTCCGTTTTCCGTACCGCCATATCCTTCCGTACGAACGCGGAGCAACCTATGACTCAGCGGCCGCTGACCATTCTCTTCATGCCGGAGAGCGCCTACGGGCCGACCAACAACTGCGTCGGGATCGGCGACGTGCTGCGCAAGCGCGGCCACAAGGTCGTCTTCGCGGCCGAGGCGTCGTGGCAGGGCAAGCTCGAGCCGCTCGGCTTCACCGAGGACCTGGTCAACCTGGCCGAGCCGCCGGCCGACGGTGCCGAGCAGGACGCGGGGCAGTTCTGGAAGGAATTCATCGCGAACACGGCCGCTGAGTTCCGCAAGCCGACGATCGAGCAGCTCGACACCTGGATCAAGCCGGTCTGGGAAGAGCTGATCGTCGGCGCGAAGTACAGCCACGACCAGCTCACCGAGATCATCGCGCGCAGCCGGCCGGACGTGATCGTCGAGGACAACGTCGTCGGCTTCCCTGCCCTGATGACGGCGGGCAGGCCGTTCGTCCGGATCGTGTCGTGCAACCCGCTGGAGATCAAGGGAGCCGACGTGGCGCCCGTGTTCTCCGGCTACCCGGCCGCGGACAGCAGCGGCTGGGCGGAGTTCCGCGAAGAGTACGACCGGGTGCACCGGCCGCTGTGGGGCGAGTTCAACGACTGGTACACCGCCCAGGGCGCGCCGCCGCTGCCCGACCTGGAATTCATCGCCGAGGGCGCGCAGAACCTGTACGTCTACCCGGAGATCGCCGACTACGACAGGTCCGTGCCGCTGGGCGAGCACTGGCACCGGATCGACTCCTCGGTGCGCCAGACCGATGCCGCGTTCGCCGTTCCCGAGCAGCTGGCCGGCGGGCCAGGCGCGCTGGTCTACTTCTCGCTCGGCTCGCTCGGCTCGGCCGACGTCGGCCTGATGCGCCGGGTGATCGCGTGCCTGGCCGACACGCCGCACCGCTACATCGTGTCCAAGGGCCCGCTGCACGACGAGATCGAGCTGCCGGCGAACATGTGGGGCGCCGAGTTCCTGCCGCAGGCCTCGATCCTGCCCATGGTCGACCTGGTGATCACGCACGGCGGCAACAACACCACCACCGAGGCGCTGCACCACGGCAAGCCGATGATCGTGCTGCCGCTCTTCTGGGATCAGTACGACAACGCCCAGCGGGTCGACGAGACCGGCCTTGGCAAGCGCCTGGACACCTACGGGTTCACCGACGAGCAGCTGCACACCGCGCTCGGCAAGCTGCTGACGGACGAGGCGCTGCACGCAAGGCTGGCCGACAGCTCGGCCGCCATCCAGGCTCGCAATGGCCTGACCCGTGCCGCGGACATCATCGAGAGCGCGGCTCGGCTGGAGTAGGCTCATATCCAGCTAACGACACCGTCCGGGAGAGTCCGCGCGCAGCCAGCTCGCGGCGCCGAAGGGGCAACCTCCCCGGAACCTCTCAGGCAGCCAGGACCGGACGGGACAAGCAGCTCTGGAGTCGGCACGGCATCTTGCCGGGCAGCGACAGAGGGGGACCGCGGGCGAGGACCATCGCCCGCTGGCCACCCGACTCCAGGAGCAGCAGTGAACTTCGCGCAACGGCACATCGGCCCGGACGAGGCCGCACAGCAGCAGATGCTCGCCGCGATCGGCTATGCCTCGCTGGATGAGCTGACCGCGGCGGCACTGCCCGCCGGGCTGGCGATCAGCAAGCCGCTCAGCCTGCCCGAGCCACTGCCGGAGGATCAGGCACTTGCCGAGCTGCGCCGCCTGGCGGCGAAGAATCAGGTCCTGACGTCGATGATCGGCCTGGGTTACTACGGCACCATCACGCCGCCTGTGATCCGCAGGAACGTACTTGAGAGCCCGGCCTGGTACACCGCGTACACGCCGTACCAGCCGGAGATCTCGCAGGGCCGGCTGGAGGCCCTGCTGACCTTCCAGACCATGATCGAGGACCTGACGGCGCTTCCGGTGGCAGGCGCCTCGATGCTGGACGAGGCGACCGCCGCAGCCGAGGCGATGACGCTGGCGCACCGCGCGACCGGCAAGGGCACGATCTTCCTCGCCGACGCCGACTGCCTGCCCCAGACCCTGGCGGTGCTTGCGACCAGGGCCGAGCCGCTCGGGATCAGGCTCGTGACCGGCGACGTGACGCCTGAGCTGATCGGGGCACAGCCCGACGGCGAATTGTTCGGGATCCTGCTGCAGTACCCCGGCGCCAGCGGCGAGGTGCGCGACCTGCGCCCGGCCATCGCGGCGGCGCGCGCCAGGGGCGCCGTGGCCGCCGTGGCCGCCGATCCGCTCGCGCTGACCCTGCTCACCCCGCCCGGCGAGCTAGGCGCCGACATCGCGGTCGGCAGCACCCAGCGATTCGGCGTCCCGATGGGGTACGGCGGACCGCAGGCCGGCTACATCTGCGTCCGCGACGACCTGAAGCGCCAGCTTCCCGGCCGGCTGGTCGGAGTATCGGTCGACGCGGACGGCCATCCCGCCTACCGGCTCGCGCTGCAGACCCGCGAGCAGCACATCAGGCGGGAGAAGGCGACGAGCAACATCTGCACGGCCCAGGTCCTGCTGGCCGTGATCGCCGCGATGTACGCGGCCTACCACGGCGCCGACGGACTGACCGCGATCGCGCTGCGCGTGCACGGCAAGGCGGCAAGCCTCGCCGCCGCGCTGGCCGAGTCAGGATTCGCAACGAGCACCGGCTCGTACTTCGACACCGTCAGGGTCACCGTGCCGGGCGGAGCTGCCGAGGTCGTCGAGCGCGCTCGCGCCGCCGGGTACAACCTCTACCTGGCCGGGCCTGACGAGGTCCAGGTCGCCTGCGACGAGACCACGACCGACCAGCACATCGCCGACGTGGTCGCCGCGATCACCGGCGGCAGGCGGCCGGTCGCGATCGGGGCCAGCGGCGAGGATCTG
>DASWAA010000240.1:0-8076 GCA_036391385.1 Streptosporangiaceae bacterium | reverse complement strand
GAGGGATCATCGGCGAGCGGGCGCTCGGCCTGCCGAAGGAGCCGCGAGCCGCCGCCGATGCGAATCGCTGACCGCGACGAGGCGGAGCCCGGCCGGAATGCGGGCACGCTGATCGCGTTCGAGTCACCGGGCGCCCCGGTCTCGCCGGTCCCGTCGGGCGCCCCGGTCCCGCCGGGCACCCCGGCATCCCCGGTCACCCCGGCATCCCCGGTCACCCCGGTCACCCCGGTCCCGCCGGCCACCCCGGTCTCGCTGGTCGCGCCGGGCACCCCGGCATCACCGGTCCCGCCGGGCACCCCGGTCCCGCTGGTCTCGTCGGAACGGCTCGCTGAGTTCTTCGCGCCCCGGAGCATCGCGGTCGTCGGAGCATCCGACTCTTCGGGCTGGGCCCGCTTCGTCGCCGCCAGCGCGGCCGCGACTGGCTTTACCGGTCCGCTTGTCCCGGTTCACCCGGTCCACCGCACGGTCTTCGGCAAGCCGGCCGTGCCCAGCCTGCGTGACCTGGCCGAGCCCGTCGACCTGGCGTTCGTGATGGTGCCCGCTGAGGCGGTCGAGGATGTCCTTGACGATTCGGCCGCCGCCGGCGTTAGCGGCGCGATCGTGCTGGCCTCCGGATACCGGGAGGTCGGCGACGTGGGCCTGGCGCTGGAACAGCGACTCGTCGCCCGGGCGGCCGAGCGCGGGATCACCCTGCTCGGACCGAACTGCCTCGGCTTCATCAACGCCCACTCTGGCGCCGCACCGTACGCACTGACCGTTCCGCTGCCACTGCTGGCAGGCCCGGTCGGCATCGCGCTGCAGAGCGGTGCGCTGGCCAGCGTGATGCTGAGCTTCGCCCGCGCCCGTGGCATCGGGATCAGCACGCTTGTCACGATGGGGAACGAGGCCATGGTGACTGCTCCTGACGTGATCGAGTACCTGATCGCCGACGAGGCCACCCGCGTCATCTGCCTGTTCCTCGAGCAGATCACACACCCTGCGAGGTTCGCGCAAGTCGCGGAACAGGCTAGCCAGGCGGGCAAGCCCGTGGTCGTGCTCAAGGCCGGGTCGAGCCCGGAGGGCAGCCAGGCGGCGCTCGCGCACACCGGCGCTATCGCCGGTGACGACGCCGTCGTCGACGCGGCCCTGCGCCAGCTCAACGTGGTCAGGGTGACCAGCATCGAGGAGTTGCTCAGCACGGGCGCGCTGCTCGGCTACGGGCGCTGGCCGCGCGGCCGCCGGATGGGCGTCCTGACGTCGTCGGGCGGAGCCTGCGACATCATCGCCGACCGGGCCAGCGCCCGCGGCATCGAGATCCCGCCTTTCGCGCCCGAAACCGCGGCCGAGATCGCCTCGCACCTCCCGTCGTTCGCCCAGGCCCGGAACCCGCTGGACGTCACCGGCTACGTCCTGGCGAACCAGCGCACCTCGGTGCTCACCGCCATCGACCAGGCGCTCGATGCCGCCGTGCAGGATCCCGGGCTCGACTTCGTGCTCTTCTCCGGCATCACGCTGCCCGACGTCCGGCCAGCCGACGAGAACGCCGCGAGATTGCTGGAGGAACGGATCGCCTGGCTGGGCAAGCGCATCGCCTCGGCACCGATCCCGGTCATCCCGGTCGGCTCCACCTGCGTCGACGTCACCAGCTTCGGCCGAGATCTGCTCGGCCGCAACAACATCCACCTGCTCGGCGGCATGGAGCTGGGCATCTCGTCCATCGCCAGTGCGCTGCGCTGGCTCGAAGGCCGCGCGCTGGCAGGAGAAGGCTCGGGGACTGGCGGCTCGGGGACTGGCGGCTCGGGGACTGGCGGCTCGGGGACTGGCGGCTCGGGGACCCGCGTCCGTCCGGACAGCCATCCGGGCCGTGACGGCGTCTGGCGCGAGCAGGACGCGCGGGAGCTGCTCACCTCGTTCGGGGTGCCCGTGGTGCCCGGCGAGCTGGTGCGCTCGGCCGCGGCTGCGGTAGCGGCGGCCAGGAAGATCGGGTACCCCGTGGCGGCAAGGATCGCGTCGGCCGGCATCGCTCACAAGTCAGACATCGGCGCAGTGGCGCTCGGGCTGAGCTCGGCCGGGCAGGTCCGGGCGGGCTATCAGCGGGTTCGTGCCGCAGGCGCGGTTACTACGACGGACGCGATCGACGGGGTCATGGTCACCTCGATGCGGACCGGCGGCGTCGAGCTGCTCGCCGGCGTGAGCGTCGATCCGGCGTTCGGCCCCGTGCTGGCGGTGGGGCTCGGCGGCATCTGGGTGGAGGTGCTGCACGACGTCAGCCTGCGGCTGCTGCCCGTCGACGCCGCCGAGGTCCTGCACATGATCGATGAGCTCAGGGGAGCGCCGCTGCTGCGCGGAGCGCGCGGCAGCAAGCCGGCCGATCTCGGCGCGCTCGCGACGGTCATCACGCGGATTGGTGCTGCCGCCCTGTGGCTCGGCGACTCGCTCCGCTCGCTCGAGGTCAACCCGCTCTGGGTGGACGGCGACCAGATCGAGGCGCTCGACGTGCTCGTGATCACCTCGCCGCCCGAGCCGGAACAGCAACGAACAGAACATCACGCCGCTACGAGAACGGAACGATAGACCATGAAGCTCGCCTACAGCACGGAGCAGCAGGAGCTGCGGGAGTCGGTCCGGCGCTTCCTCGCGGACCGGGTGCCGCTCACCCGGGTCCGCGAGCTGATGGACTCGGCGGACGGAACCGACGAGAAGGTCTGGAGCTACCTGGGCAGCCAGCTCGGGCTGCAGGGCATCGCCATACCGGAGGAGTACGGCGGCGCCGGATTCACGTTCGCCGAGCAGGCGATCGTGCTTGAAGAACTCGGATCCGCCCTGTATCCCGGCCCCTACCTGGCCAGTGCCGTCCTGGCCGCGACAGCACTGCTCGCCAGCTCCGACCAGGAGGCGAAGAACGACCTGCTGCCCGGGATCGCGAGCGGCGAGACGGTGGCGACGCTGGCGTTCACCGAGGACGACGGGTCCTGGGAGCCGGAGGCGGTCAGGCTGGCCGCCACCCGGGCCGGCGACGGCTGGGTGCTCGACGGCCACAAGAACTTCGTCGTCGACGGCCACGCCGCCAGCCTGATCCTCGCGGTCGCCCGGACCGGCGACGGACTGTCGCTGTTCGCGGTCGGCGCGGGTGCCGAGGGCCTGACGAGCACGCAGCTGCCCACGATGGACCAGACGCGGCGGCTCGCCCGGCTGGCGTTCAGCGCGACGCCCGCCCGGCTGATCGGAGAGGCTGGCGAGGGGACCGCGATCCTGGCCCGCACCCTGGACGTGGCCGCGATCGCGCTCGCCGCCGAGCAACTCGGCGGCGCCCAGCGCGCACTCGACATGGCGGTGTCCTACGCGAAGGTCAGGCACCAGTTCGGCCGGCCGATCGGCAGCTTCCAGGCGATCAAGCACCGCTGCGCCGACCTGCTGCTCGAGGTCGAGTCGCTGCGCTCGGCGGTGGTCTACGCGGCGGCCGCCGTCGCCGAGGACTCAGCAGAGGTCCCGACACTCGCCGCCCTGGTCAAGGCCCTGGCTTCGGAGACGTACTTCCACGTCGCCGCCGAGAACATCCAGATCCACGGCGGCATCGGCTTCACCTGGGAGCACGACGCGCACCTGTACTTCAAGCGGGCCAAGGCCAGCGAGCTCTTCCTCGGCGACGTCAGCTATCACCGCGAGCGGCTGGCCACCCGGATCGGGGTGTGAGCCGGGCCCGCAACGCCGGCCGCGCCCGCAACGCCGGCCGGGCCGTCTATCCGGCCTCGGGCAGCGGCACCCCGAGCTCGGCCAGCAGCTCCTGGGAGTAGGCAATCCGCCCGGTCATGGTGCGGGGATCGGCGTGGCAGAGCATCAGCGCCGCTTCCGCCATGACCGCCGGGGGCTCTGCGTTCACGTCGTCGGAGGTGGTCAGCTTGTGGAAGATGGTCCCTGGTGTGGGCACCACCTTGCTCGGCGACAGGGCGTTCACCGCGATGTTGTCGGCATAAAGCTCGGCCGCCAGCCCGGTCGAGAACCGCTCCAGTGCCGCCTTGCACATGCCGTAGACGGTGCCGCCGCGGGTGGCCCACGGCGTCGGCGGGATGGCGGGGTGCCGTGCGGCGCCCGAGGAGATGTTCAGGATCCAGCCAGCTCCGCGCTCGCGCATTCCGGGCAGGACCAGGGCCGCGAGGTGGAACGGCGCCTGCACCTGGACGTCGAACATCAGCTGCATGCGGCGCGGGGAGAAGTCCTCGACCCGGGTGAAGTAGGTGACTGCCGCGTTGCTCACCAGGATGTCGGGCGCGCCGAGCTGACTGATCGCCTCCGCGACGAGCCGCTCGCGATCCTCCGGCCTGGACAGGTCGGCCGCGACCGAGATCGCGGTCCCGCCGGCCGCCCTGATCTGCCCGGCCGTCTCGGCAATGGTCCCGGCGAAGGGCGAGTCGCCGGGCTGCGCGGTCCGCGCCGCGACGACGACCGCCGCGCCCTCGCGGCCGAACCGCCTGGCGATCTCCGCGCCGATGCCCCGGCTCGCACCCGTCACGATCGCGATCTTCCCGTCCAGCTTTCCCATGACGATTATGTTAGAACCGAGTTCTAAAATTTAGCTAGAACGAAATTCGCAGGAGGTCATGATGGCGCTCGACCACTCGCTGATCGGGGTACCAGGAGAGCCGCACGAGCGATCCTGGACGTCCAAGGACGCCCTGCTCTACGCCGTAGGTGTCGGGGCTGGCCTGGGCGACCCGCTGCGCGAGCTCGAGTTCACCACGGAGAACTCCGAAGGCGTCACGCAGCAGGTGCTGCCGACGTTCGCGGTACTGATCGCCCAGGCCGCGACCAGGCGCGACATCGGTGACTTCGACCGGGCCATGCTCGTGCACGCCGAGCAGTCGTTCGAACTGCACCGGCCGCTGCCGGTCCACGGGACGGCGCGAACGGTGGCGACCGTGACCGGGATCTACGACAAGGGATCCGGAGCGCTGGTGACGACCGAGAACGAGGCGGTCGAGGTCGCCACGGGCGAGAAGCTGGTCACCTCGCGAAGCGGGGTGTTCATCCGGGGCGAGGGCGGCTTCGGCGGCGACCGGGGCGGCAGCGAGCCGTGGCAGCGCCCAGACCGTCCCGCCGACCACCAGGTCGTTCTGGAGACCCGCCCGGAGCAGGCGCTGGTGTACCGGCTGTCCGGCGACCGGAACCCGTTGCACGCCGACCCGGCGTTCGCGGCGCGCGGCGGCTTCGCCCGGCCGATCCTGCACGGCCTGTGCACCTACGGAGTGACCGGCCGGGCGCTGCTGCACGCGCTTTGCGGGTCGGATCCGGCGCGGTTCGCCTCCATGTCCGGGCGGTTCACCAGCCCGGTCCTGCCGGGTGACTCGCTGACGATCTCGATGTGGCTCGCGGACGACGACGAGGCCGGCGCGAGCGGAACAGCGCAGTTCCAGGCCGCGACCCAGGACGGGACCGTCGTGATCGACCGAGGTCTGATGCGGTTCCGCGGGTAGAGTCGCAAAAAGATCAACCCCGCACTTTATAGCGCTGATTCTGCTAATAAGTCGTTGTCGTCATGCGGCGACTCGGCTCGAAGCGGAGGATCAGTGCGCTCACCTCGGCCCGCTACCCGTGCGGCCTGCTCAGTTGTCGTCCTGGCGCTGGCGGCGGGCGGCCTGATCTCGATACTGCCATCCGCTGACGCAACCGCCGCCGGCGGTCCTGCTCCGGCGCGAATGCCGGTGGCGCCGAATCTTGGCTGGCTCGGCCATCGGCGCCCGGCGGCCCTGCCCGCCGGTCAGCAGCTCGCCTGCCCGGCGCCGTCGCGACCAGGACAGGTCCAGTGCATGTCGATCATCCGGACGATACCGTCCCGGTCGGCGCAGCCGCAGTGGCTTGCGGCTCCTGCGTCGGTTCCGTTCGGTTATACCCCGGGCAGCTTGCGCAGCGCCTACAAGCTGACCGCAGCGGCCTCGGCTAGGGGCAGCGGCCAGACGGTCGCCATCGTGGACGCCTACGCCGATCCGAGGGCCGCCAGCGACCTCGCCAGCTACCGGCGGCACTATGGCCTGCCAGCGTGCACGAGGTCCAGTGGCTGCCTGCGGATTCTCAATGAGCACGGCAAGGCGAGCCCGCTGCCCGGCGCGAACAGGAACTGGGCGTTCGAGCAGTCCCTGGACCTGGACATGGTCTCGGCAATCTGCCCCCGCTGCCACATCCTGCTGATCGAGGCGGCCTCGAACCAGCTCTATGACCTCGGCGTCGCCGAGGACACCGCCGTGGCCCGGGGCGCGAGGTTCGTCTCCAACAGCTGGAGCGGCGGCGAGTTCGTGGGCGAGCAGCGGTTCGACCCCTTCTTCAACCATCCGGGCGTCGCGATCACCTTCGCCGCGGGCGACAACGGCTACGGCACCGCCTACCCCACCGATTCCCAGTACGTCACCGCCGTCGGCGGCACGACGCTGCGCCGGGCACGCACTGCGCGTGGCTGGACCGAGACCGCCTGGTCGGGTACCGGATCGGGCTGCTCAACGCTGGCTGCGAAGGCGCCGTGGCAGAAGGCAGACGACACCGCCCCGGCCGGGTGCCTCAACCGGACCGGCAACGACGTCTCCGCTGACGCCAACCCCAGGACCGGCGTCTCGGTCTACGACAGCTACCGGACGCCCGGAACCTGGCTTGAGGCGGGCGGGACTAGCGTGGGCACGCCGATCATCGCGGCCGTCTACGCGCTGGCCGGCGCACCCGCGCATCACACCTACCCGGCGCAGTACCCGTACCGGCACGCCAGGGACTTCTACGACGTCACCTCTGTGAACAACGGCAAGTGCGAGTACTTCCGCTCTTATCTGTGCAACGGCAAGCCCGGGTACGACGGTCCCACCGGACTCGGCACGCCGAACGGAACGGCCGGCTTTTCCAGCGCCGGAGCCCAGCAGGTCACGCTGGTCGATCCCGGCACTCAGGACGCCGGGGCAGGGCGGGCGTTCTCGCTGCGGATCAGGGCGCTGGACGCCAACGCCCGTGCCACGTCATTGGCGTACACCGCCGCCGGGCTGCCTAGCGGACTGTCGGTCGCCTCGGTCCCGGGGTCATTGGATGGCCTGATCACCGGAACGCTGCCTGCGACAGCAGCGACCGCGACGGTCACCCTGGCCGCGAAGGACGCCGGTACGGGCCAGATCGGCCGGGTCACCTTCAGGATCGTCAGCACGGGCTCGCTGCTCGACTCCGCGCCCGCCTCCGGCCACCTGACGCTCGGCTGGGGCGGGGTGTGCCTGACCGCCAGCGCGCTAACCACGGGCTGGGCGGTGACCACGGCCACCTGCGACAGTCAGGTCGCGACCCAGGTCTGGACCTACCTACCCGGCGGCGCACCCGGAGATCCCGGCACCATAACGGTGAACGGGATGTGCCTGAGCGCGGTGGCCAGCCAGGGATCGCAGGCGACGGTCAGCACCTGCGATAGCTCGTCGAGCCAGGAGTGGCAGCTGCTGGGATTCGGGTTGCTCCAGAACCGGAACTCCGGCCTGTGCCTCACACAAGTCCGCGCAAGCTCACAGGTGGTGTCCGATACATGCGTCGGCAACGCCCGGCAGGGCTGGAAGCTCCCGGCCGGGCACGTGCTCTCCGGCATCGGCGGCCTGTGCCTGGACTTCAGCGGCTCCTACGGGTCTTTGCTCCACATAACCACGTGCACCACCGATCCGCGCCAGCTGTGGACCTGGACGGCACGAGGCGTTCTGCTGAATCCTCCTGGCGGCTTGTGCGTCGGCACCTTCGGCACGACTGACGGGTCACGCATACAGATCACGGACTCCTGCAGCGCCCCCTCGGGCAGCGGGTCGTGGATTGCCGGGCCAGGCGGCGAGCTCATCAACGTCTATACCGGCAAGTGCCTGGCCGACCCCGGTACTAACGGGCCCGGTACCGCGCTGGCCCAGGAGGACTGCTATGGCGAAGCCGGCGAGATCTGGGCCCTGAACTGAACGGCTCACCGCAGGTTGGCTGGCTCACGACGAGCTTGTCCGCGACAAGCAGGACGGGCAGGCGCCGCTTGTCAGGTCGGCAGGACGGAGGAGTTGTAGCGGGCCCAGATCGGCTCCAGGTCGGGCATGGGCTGGCCGCCGTGCAGGTGCA
>DASWAA010000239.1:0-6148 GCA_036391385.1 Streptosporangiaceae bacterium | reverse complement strand
CCATGACCCAGATTCAGCTCTCGGAATGGGAATGGCCGAAGGCGCCGCGCTTCCTGGTGTGCACGCCGCTGTCGCACGCAGGGGCTGCGTTTTTCGCGCCCACCCTGATCAAGGGCGGCGCGCTGTATGTCGTGCCCAGGTTCGACCCGGCCGAGGTACTGCGGACCATCGAAGAGCAGCGGATTACCGCGACCATGGTGGTCCCGTCGATGCTCTATGCCCTGCTCGACCATCCCGACTCGCGAACCCGTGACCTGTCCAGCCTGGAGATCGTCTACTACGGCGCCTCGGCCATCAACCCGGTCAGGCTCAAGGAGGCGATCGAGCGGTTCGGGCCGATCTTCGCACAGTACTTCGGGCAGACCGAGGCACCGATGGCCATCACCTACCTGGCCACCGGAGAGCACGACGACAAGCGGCTTACCTCGTGCGGCCGGCCATCCGCGTTCCTGCGCACCGCCCTGCTCACCGAGGACGGCCAGCCGGTGCCACCCGGCCAGCCAGGCGAGGTCTGCGTGGCCGGCCCGCTGCTCGCCAGCGGCTACTGGGGCCAGCCGGAGGTGACCGCTGAGACGTTCCGCGACGGCTGGCTGCGAACCGGCGACGTGGCCTGGGAGGACGAGGACGGCTACTGGCACATCGTGGACCGGACCAAGGACATGATCATCACGGGCGGGTTCAACGTGTACCCGCGGGAGGTCGAGGACGTCATCGCCGAGCATCCGGCGGTCGCCCAGGTAGGAGTGATCGGAGTTCCCGACGAGAAGTGGGGCGAGGCAGTGACCGCCGTCATCGTGCTGCGAGCGAGCGCCGCCGGCGACGAGGCGGCGATCGGCGTGCTGACGGCGGAGATCCAGCAGGCAGTGCGCGAGCGCAAGGGCTCGGTGCAGGCGCCGAAGCAGGTCATCGTGACCGACGCGCTGCCGCTTACTGGCCTGGGCAAGCCGGACAAGAAGGCCCTGCGAGCCCGGTACGCGGCCGGACCGGCGGCCGGCGGGTGACCGGCTGGTGACCGGGAGCCACTCGTTGACCGGGAGCCGCTCGTGACCGGGGCGCTGCACGGCGAGGAACTCGGGCTGCCGACTGAGCGGCGGCTGCTGCTCGCGGCGGAACGGCTCTTCGCCGAGCGCGGCATCGACGCCGTGTCGCTCCGGTCCGTCATGGCCGCAGCCGGCGCGAACGTGGCCTCCGTCCACTACCACTTCGGGTCCAAGCAGGCCCTTGTCGAGGCACTGATCTCCGACCGCAGCGGGCACGTGTCGGCGCGCAGGGCCGAGCTTCTCGACGCGATCGAAAGTGCCGGTGAGCTGAGCCCCAGACGGCTGGCTGAGGCGTTCATCCGCCCGGTTGCCGAGATGGCCAGTTCCGGCGAGCTCGCCTGGGTCACCTTCATAGCGGGGATTATCGGCAGCGGCCATCCCGCCCTGTCCATGCTGGCCGACGGCTTCGTGCCGCAGGCCCGACGGTTCACCGCGCTGATGCAGGTGCTGTATCCGGACGCGTCAGGCCGGACCATACGGTTCCGGCTGACGCAGGCCATGAGCCTGACCTTCCGGGTGCTCGGCGACCCCGACGGCAGCCAGGGCCTGCTCTCGCTGAGCGGAGCGAAGCTGACGCCCGGCGAGGTGCTCGGCGAGCTGGTCGACGTGGTCACCGCGATCCTCGCCGGACCTGCTGACCGCTAGCGCCCGACGTCCAGGCCGGCGGCGCGGCACTCCCGCTGGATCAGCCGCGACAGGCGATCATCTTGACCGGACACGCTCTGGCACCAGGCACGCGCCCTGGCGCCGCACTGGTGCAGGATCGCTCCCCCGGTGGTGCTCGGAACCGTGACGGTCACGCAGCCGGCGCGAGACTGGCCGTAAGCCCCTGGACGCGCCAAGGCCCACCCCGCCACGCCAGCCAGGACCAGCCCGATGACTACGGCAATCACGACGAGCCGACGTTTCTCACCGGGGACGGGCTGCGCTGACGGTGCAGGGACAAGCAGAGGCATCGCACCTCAGGCTAGGCGACGGGCAGCCGGCGCAGGTTTCCCCCGTGTTAACAATCGCGATCGGCCAGACCGCGACCTCGCAGAAGATCCAGCCACGCCGGACTTCTATCGATGTATACACTCAGTATCTACTCCTAGTGTATGCTCGCATCGTGACCGTCCCCCTCACCCTCCTTGGCCTGCTCGAGCGAGAGCCGAGCCATGGTTACGAACTCAAGCGCGACTACGACACCTTCTTCGGCCGGGGCAAGCCGCTGCCCTTCGGGCAGGTCTACTCGACCCTTGGCCGACTGGCCCGCGACGGCAAGGTGGCGGGCGGCGAGGCCGAGCCGGGCGCCGGGCCTGACCGTAAGCGCTACGCCATCACCGACCTCGGGGCCGGCGAGTTCGATGCCTGGCTGAAGCAGCCGATCGAACCTGAGCCGCATCTGCAGACCGTGCTCTTCTCCAAGGTCGTGCTGGCACTGATGCTCGGGCGCCCGGCCGAGAGCTACCTCGACACCCAGCGTGCTGCCCACATCCAGCGGATGCGGGAGCTTACCGAGATCAAGCGGACCGGCAGCCTCATGGATGCCCTGCTCGCCGATCACGGCCTTTTCCACCTGGAAGCCGATCTTCGATGGATCGACCTGACCTCAGCCAGGCTCAATGCCCTGGCGGAAATGGTGCGTACCTCATGACCTCCCTGCCCATGTCTCCGGCGCCTCAGGCCGTCGCCTCGGGTGACCGGCTGATCGAGGCGCGAAACGTCTACCGCTCGTTCGGCCAGACGCCAGCCCTGGTGGGCGCGAACCTGGTGGTAGCCAGGGGCGAGATCCTCGCAGTCATGGGCCCGAGCGGCTCGGGCAAGTCCACGCTGCTGCACTGCCTGGCAGGCATCTACACGCCGGACAGCGGCGAAGTGTGGTTCGACGGCCAGCAGCTCGACACGCTCAGCGATGCCCGGCGCACCGAACTGCGGCGCACCGAATTCGGGTTCGTCTTCCAGTTCGGTCAGCTGGTGCCCGAGCTGACCGTCGCCGACAACATCGCGCTGCCGCTGCTGCTGAACCGGGAGCGCCGCAAGACCGCCTACGCCAAGGCGGACTCGTGGCTGCCCCGGCTCGGCCTTGACGATCTCGGAGGCCGTCGGACCGGCGAGCTGTCCGGCGGGCAGGCGCAGCGGGTCGCGGTTGCGCGGGCGCTGGTGGCCCATCCGAAGGTGCTCTTCGCCGACGAGCCGACCGGCTCGCTGGACACGCTCACCGGCGAGATGGTCATGGACCTGCTGACCGGTCTAGCTCGCGAGGAGGGCACCACCGTCGTCCTCGTCACGCACGACGCCCGCGTCGCCGCCTATGCAGACCGGGAGGTCATGGTCAGGGACGGCAAGGTGATCAGCCATGCTGACACTCAGGTCGAGGTGAGCCACTGATGTACCGCCTTGGCCTGCGCCTTACCCTGCGGAGCGGTCGCGAGCCGTTCGCCCGGCTCCTGGTCACCGCCGTCGCGGTCGCGATCGCCGTGGGGATTCTGCTGGCTGTCCTCGCCGACTTCCACGCCTTCCGCGTCACCAGCTACCGGCCGTCGTGGGAGTCCACCACCGGCCAGGCGGTCACGGCTGGCTACGCATCGGCCTCGCATTCGGAGCTGTGGAACTACAGCAACGACATCTACCGGGGCCAGACCATCGAGCGGCTCGACGTCGCCTCGCTCGGTCCGGACTCCCCGGTCCCGCCCGGCGTCTCGAAGCTGCCGGCCGCCGGGCAGTACTATGCCTCGCCTGCCCTCGCCGCCCTGATCAGGAGCGCGCCAGCGAACCAGCTCGGTGACCGGTTTCCTGGCAGGCTGACCGGCACCATTGGCCAGGCCGCGCTGACCGGGCCTGATGAGCTGGTCGTCTATATCGGCTACGCGCCTGCCAGGCTGGCCGGGCTGCCCGCCACCATGATGGTGGACAGGATCTCGACCACGGCGGGACGCCAGGTCTGGACGGATTACTTCCGCGACGCGTTCCTGGTCGGCGCGATCGCCTTCGTGTTCCCCATCCTCATCCTGGTCGGCACCGCCACCCGGCTGGCCGCCGCGCGCCGCGAGGAGCGCTATGCGGCGCTCCGGCTGGTGGGGGCCACCTCACGGCAGATCGGCGTGATTTCCTCGGTCGACGCCGTAGTGAGCGCGCTGCTGGGCACGCTGGCCGGGATCGGGATCTTTACCGCGCTGCGGCCGGTGCTCGCCCACGCCGCGATCACCAGCGAGCGCTACTTCTATAGCCAGGTGACGCCTACCGCTCTCGGCTACCTGGCTGTGCTGGTGGCCGTGCCTGCCGCCTCGGCCATCGCCGCGCTGGTCTCCCTGCGGCGGGTCAGGATCTCGCCACTGGGCGTCAGCCGGCGGGTCACGCCTCCGCCGCCTTCGGCCTGGCGACTCGCGCCGCTGCTGACCGGCATCGTCCTGTTCATCCTGGGCATCGTCCTCACCACGAAGCAGAAGATCGGGGTGCCGGTCTTCCCGGGCCTCATCATCATCCTGATCGGCCTGGTGGTGGGCGGTCCCTGGCTTACCGCCCAGGCGGCGCGGCTGTTCGGCAGGCTGATGGCAGGCACCTCGTCGCTGCTGGCGTCCCGGCGCCTGGCCGACAACCCGAAGGCCGCGTTTCGCTCGGTCACCGGACTGGTGCTCGCCGTGTTCCTGGGAACCCTGGTCGCCGGGCTGCTGCCAGCCGTCGAGTCGATCACTGCCACTCCGAGGGCCACGGCGCTGAGCAACGTGCTGCTCGACGGGTTCATGGCGGCCCCGGTCTGCGGCAACAGCGTCAACTGCACCGGCAACTCTCCCGGCGGCGGTCCGGGCGCCCTCCCTGGCGGCGGCCAGCCCAGCGTGTCGCTCCAGCGGCAGCGGATAGCTCTCGACGGGCTGCCCCCTGTCATCGGGGCCAGCTTGCTGAGTCGGCTTGCGACTTTCCGCGGCGCCGCCGTGATCCCGATCTACTCGCTGCCGCCGGGCGGGAACCTCGGCGTTCCCGGGCCAGGCGGGCCCGGCAAGGGACCCATCAGCATGCCGCAGTACAACGCCGTCATCAGCTGCGCGGGACTGCGCGAACTCAGGGTGCTCGGCCAGTGTGCGCCGGGTCGCCAGGCCGTCAAGGTCAACACGCTGAACCTGATCCAGAGCGACAACCCGTACTACAGCTCCCAGCCGATCACCAGCGCGTCCAACCCGGCCGCCACGGGCGACGTCAGCAAGCTGTACCTGCAGGCCGTGCTGATCAAGGTGAACGGCCCTGCAGCCCTGGAAAGGGTGCGTACCTTCCTGGTCACGCACACCCCGCAATCCGCATCAGGTGCCGCGCCGCGCACCTTCGGCGAAGCGGTCCAGGCACGCCAGGGAGTCGCCGCGACCGTGCAGCGGCTCATCGACGTCGCGGTCGTGCTGACGCTAGTCGTGGCCGGGTGCAGCCTCGCGGTCGCGGTGGGCGGCAGCCTGGTCGAGCGCAAGAGGCCGTTCATGCTCCTGCGGCTAACCGGCACGCCCACCTCGGCGCTGTACCGGGTGGTCTTTCTCGAGGCGGTGCTCCCGCTCCTCGCGGCGACCATCGTCGCTGGTGGCATGGCCTACGGCCTCGCGGTGCTGACCGTGCAGAAGATGGCGCCGGCCGGCACCCCGGTGCCGGTTCCCGGTGCGGCCTACTACCTGACGATGGGCGCGGGCCTGGTCGCGTCGCTGCTGGTCATCCTCGCCTCGCTGCCGCTGCTCGGGCGGATCACCGGGCCTGGCAGCATGCGCTTCGAGTGAGAAAAGCCGTCGGACAGCGAATCCCGGAGGCGAGGGGAGCTAGCCGAGGCGGCCGGCCAGTTCCCGCTGCAGCTCCCACAGCCGGTCGGGCAGCTGGTCCCCGAAGGTCTGGAAGAAGCCGGGGATCTGCTCGGCCTCGGCCTTCCAGGCCTGCGTGTCGACCGTGAGCAGCAACTCCAGGTCGTCGTCGCTGAGCTCCAGGCCGTCCAAGTCCAGCGAGCCTGGCGCCGGGAGATTGCCGATCGGCGTCTGCACCGCCTCGGCGTCGCCCGTCAGCCGCTGGATGATCCACTTGAGCACCCGGCTGTTCTCGCCGAAGCCCGGCCACACGAACTTGCCCTTGGCGTCCTTGCGGAACCAGTTGACGTAATACAGCCT
>DASWAA010000238.1:0-4868 GCA_036391385.1 Streptosporangiaceae bacterium | reverse complement strand
CTGTTCCTGGCCCAGTACAGCACGTCCTGGGCGCCCGAGGGGACCACTGCCGCGGCAGCCGCCGGTGCGGACAGCGCCGGGCCGGGCCTGGCCGCGGGTGCGGGCACCGCCGCCGTGCGGCGGCAGCGCGGGTGGCTCCGCTCGCTGTACGCGGCCATGCGCCCGTACGCGAGCGGCGAGGCCTATCAGAACTACATCGACCCGGACCTGGCCGACTGGCAGCGGGCCTATTACGGCACCAACTACCCTCGGTTGCAGCGCGTCAAGGCTGCCGTGGATCCGGCGAACCTCTTCCGATTCCCGCAGTCTGTCGAACTGCCAGCGTGAGCTGTCCACCAGCCGATCCGCCGTGTCATCAGGCGTCGGCCTGGCTGGTCCGGATCACTTGTGCGGGTGGATCAGGTCGAAGACCACGACGCCGATCACGAAGGCGAGAATGATGGTGATGATACCGTTATGGTGCCTGGACTTACGGTATCCGGGAATCTTCTTCTTGGTAGATTTAACGTCGCCATGAGCAGCAAAGGACCGACTCGCAAACCAGCCGAGAGCGCAGCCGGCCACCAGGAATATGAGTACCAGTCCGTAGGTGGACGAACTCATCGAATTGCCTCTTTCGCAGGTCAGCGCTGGGAGATCTGGGAGATCTGGGCCACCTTGTGTTTCTCGCGCTGCTGGAGAACGGACTGCCCTTGATCTTCCCCGAACGGCGGCGAGATGCTCGAGGCGAACCGCCGCGCAGGCAAGATTTTAGCGTCGCTATATGGAAATCACGAATAAATATCGGCGTTTCTCATTACGCGAAAAGGATAAGCTGACATGAAGGAATCACTAACCGCGCAGACCGTCACCATCACCGGCCATGGCGGTGACGAGATCGAGGCCTATCTTGCCGTTCCGGACGACGCCGACTCGTTCGGAGGCGTCGTGGTGATCCACCACATGCCCGGGTATGACTCGCCGACCAAGGAGATCGCCAGGAAGTTCGCCGCGCACGGCTACGCGGCACTGATGCCGAACCTGTACCACCGCGACGCGCCGGGAGCGAGTCCGGACGACGCCGCGGCGACCGCCCGGGCGAAGGGCGGCGTACCTGACGAGCGACTGGTCGGGGACGTGGCCGGCGCGGCCGGCTATCTCCGCGGGCTGGCCGGCTCCAATGGCAAGGCTGGCGTGATCGGCTACTGCTCGGGCGGGCGGCAGGCCTTTCTGGCGGCCTGCAGTCTGCGGTTCGACGCGGCGGTGGACTGTTACGGCGGTGCCGTGATCAACGTCCCGGCGGGCGCGCCATCCAGCTTCAAGCCGGTCATCGGCCTGGCTGAGCACCTGTCCTGCCCGCTGCTCGGGCTGTTCGGCGCGGACGACCAGTTCCCGACGCCCGCCGAGACGGCCGAGATGTCCAGGGTGCTCGACAGCTTCGGCAAGCCGCACGACTTCCACACCTACGACGGCGCTGGCCATGCCTTCTTCTCGGTCAACCGGCCTTCGTACCGCGTCGACGCGGCCAACGACGGCTGGGAGAAGATCTGGGCCTTCTACGGTCAGCACCTGGCCGGCTGAAAGGACGAGCGAGGATGTGCACCTATATCACCGAGAATATCGAGGCGACGGGCAGCGGCAAGGGCGCGAGCGGGTGGTTCAGCCTGAGCGAGGTGAGCGTCTACTTCGATCATCCGGCCCACGCGCAGGCCGACCATACGCTGAACATCGACTTCCTGAACCCGGGAAAGGGGCCGACGGCACGGGTAGCCGTCGAACTGACCGCTGAGACCGCCCGGGCGCTGGCGCAGGCGATCGAGTCGGCACTGGCGTCCGCGCCGGCAGGTCTGCTCTAACGCCCCGCCCGGCGCGGGCGATCCGGCCGGAACTGCCGGAACTGCCGGAACTGCCGGGCAGGCTGTAGGGGAATGTCGGTGGTTAATGACAGGATCAGGGCGAAGCTAGCGGATCGGGTGGAGGCGGACGTGAAGTTCAGGGTCAGGCGTGACGGTCTCGGCGAGGCTGTGTCGTTCGTCTCGCGGGCGCTCGCGACCAGGCCTGTCGTCCCGGTGCTGTCCGGCATTCTCGTGGAGGCTCGGGCGGGCCGGCTTACGCTGTCCTGCTTCGACTACGAGGTATCCGCGCGGGTGCGAGTCGAGGCCGAGGTCGTCGAGGAAGGCACGGCACTGGTGCCAGGGCGGCTGCTCGCCGAGATCACCAGGAGCCTGCCGGCCCAGCCGGCCGAGTTCTCCGCCGAGGGCGACGTCGTCAACCTGACCTGCGGGCGGGCCGAGTTCGGGTTGGTCTGCCTGCCGATCGATGACTACCCGGTGCTGCCCGAGTCGCCACCCGCCGTCGGCGTGATCGACGGGGGCGTGCTGGCTAGCGCCGTCACCCAGGTGGCCTCGTCCGCGAGCCGTGACGACACGCTCCCGATGCTGACGGCGATCTGCCTGGACGTCAGCGGACCGGCCATGACGCTCGCTGCCACCGACCGGTACAGGCTGGCTGCCAGGGAGGTGACCCTGGCTCCAGCCGGGCCCGACGTGCGCGCGCTGGCGCTAGTGCCCGCCAGGGTGATGGTCGAGGCGGCGCGCACGATGGCGGCGGGGGTTCCCGTCACGATCGCGTTCGAGGCGCTCGGGGCGTTCGAGGCCGACGAGCACGACGGCGACGGCGAAGGACCGGCCCGTTCGCGTCGGGGCAACCTAGGTGCCGGTGACCAGCCACGGCCGGCCGACGGACTTATCAGCCTGGAATCGAGGGATCGCCGGCTCACCGCACGGCTGATCGCCGGTGAGTTCATCAAGTACCGCAGCAGGTTCCCGGCGGAATTCAGCTGTCGTGCCGAGCTGCCAGCGGCACCGCTGATCGAGGCGGTGCGGCGGGCGGCGCTGGTCGCCGACCGGGCCAGCCCGGTGCGGCTGTCGTTCCGCCGTGACCAGGTTGTCATCGAGGCGCACGCCGAGGGCCGGGCGCGAGCTGCCGAGACCGTGGCTGCCGAGTTCGCGGGCGATCAGCCGGTGATTTCCTTCAACCCGCACTACCTGCTGGACGGCCTGATAGCCGCCGCGGCCGGGCGCCATGCCGGGGGAGTGGCTCCCGGTAATGCGAGCGAGAGCGGGCAGGCCGGCGACAGCAGGGCCAGCGAGCGCCGGGATGGCGAGAGCGGCGCGGGCGACCGCGGGCCGGGCGAGCGCGGGCCCGGCGAGCGCGGGCCGGGCGGGGCTGATCCGGGCGAGACCACGGTGACAAGTGCTGGTGCCGAGACCGGCCGGATCAGGCTCGAGTTCAATAGCCCGGCCAAGCCCGCGCTGATCACGATGGCCGACGACGAGGATCAGGAAGCCGAGGGCGACGATCGGGGCGGCGTCCCGGCCTTCCGCTATCTCCTGGTGCCCCTGCGGGTGCCTGAGCGGGCGTAGCGGCGCAGCAGCATCCGCACCACGAGCACGATCGCGAGGATGATCAGCACCTGCTTGACGACGAACCACAGGCCAGCCAGGGCGAGCCCGATCAGCAGCCCGGCAACGAAGAGGACCAGTACTCCCATGGCCAGGCCAGCGATGACGCGCAGGATCGCGCCGCGCTTCAGCATCCACAAACTGGCCAGCGCCCAGGAGCGTCGTCCCGTCACGGACGGTCGGCCGCGAAGGGCGGCAGAGCTGGCGGCAAGGGCCCAGATGCCGTCCTGAATCGACGCGCCGCGGACTGACGACTGCCAGCGCGCGCGAGGTGGTGGCTGGGACCCTCCGCCCGCGAAGGGCAGGTCTCTGGTGATCCTGGCCAGGTCGACTTCGGTCTTGGCAGCGAAAGTGGCATCGAGGCGCCGCTGGAACTCCTCCAGGGTCAGCCTGCCGTGCGCATAGTGCTCACGCAGGCTGGCGGCGGTCGCCTCACGCTCGGCGTCACCGACTCTCAGGCCTGATGCAGCTGCCATCTGCCCCTCCCCGCTGCCCCGTCCGCACCCGATCAGTGTTAAGACGATATATCGCAAGTAGGCTGCGAGCAAGCTGGCGCGGGGTGCTGACCGAGCCCGCCGCCGGATCCCCGCCGGACCCGCCGCGAACCGGAACCGCTAGAGATCGGACTCGGTGCACGCCAGCCCGGAGCCGAGGCCACCGTCGGCCAGCGCGGGCTCACCGTCGGCCAGCGCGGGCTCACCGTCGCAGGACTCTGCGTCGGCTCTGGCGCAGCCGCTGTTCCTGGCGGCCTCGACCATCGCGGCGCTGATCTCGCCTAGCTGGCGCAGCTGCTCAGGGGTCAGCACGTCGAGCAGGGACCGGCGCACTTGCTCGACATGTCCGGGCGCGGCCTTCGCCAGCACGGCGAACCCCTCGTCGGTGAGCTGTGCGATCTGGCCCCGGCGGTCCGTCGGGCACTCCTTGCGCACGACCCAGCCCCGCTCCTCGAGCCTGGCCACCGCGTGCGACAGCCGGCTCTTGCTGTACGTCGAGGCCGTCGCGAGCTGGCTCATGCGCAGCGCCCGGTCCGGTGCCTCGGACAGGTGCACGAGGATCTCGTAGTAGCCGTGCGGCAGCCCTGAGTCGCGCACGAGCTGCGCGTCGATCCCGGCGAACATCGACTGGCACGCAACGAGGAACGTGCGCCAGACGCCCTGCTCCTCCTGGCTAAGCCAGCGTGTCGTCGTATCCATGACATAAAGAGTACCCCAACTAGTTGAACGTTTGACAAGTCTCCGGCGGGCGTGATAATAGTTGACTATTCAACGAAACCCCGGGACCACATCCCGGAACGCAGCCTCATCAACAGACGGAGCGAGACATGACCATGACGCAGGCTGGGACGATCCCCGGCTACGTGGCAGGTACCTGGACCATCGACCCAGTGCACTCGGAGGTCGGGTTCTCCGTGCGGCACATGATGGT
>DASWAA010000237.1:0-2217 GCA_036391385.1 Streptosporangiaceae bacterium | reverse complement strand
CGCATGCCAGGCCGATGACGGCCGTCACGAACGACCTGCCCTCCTCGGCCAGTGCCCTGACCCGCGGCCGAGGCCCGGGATCGACCACCGTCCAGCCGAGCCGCAGGCCGACACCTGCCGCGAGGAACACGGCGCTCAGCTCCAGCATCCCGTGCGGCAGGATCAGCCCCCAGAACTCCCCCGAGAGCCCGTGCGCTGCCATCAGGCCGCCGATCGCGCCGACATTCAGCGCGTTCAGGAACAGGACCCAGATCACCGGAATGCCGAGCAGCACGCCGCTGATGATCGTCTCGGCGGCGACGACGGCATTGTTCGTCCACACTTTCGCGGCGAACGACTGGTGGTCATACGCCGAGTAGTAATGCCGGAACTGATGGTGAACGAGATTCTCGGCGGCCGATCTTGGCAGCAGGCTGGCGGCCAGCGCGGGGTAATGGGCGACCCGGTAGCCGACCAGGACGGCAAGCACGGCCGAGCCGAGCGCGCATCCCAGCCACCACCACCGCGCGCGGTAGGCGGCGGCGGGAAAGGAAATGGCGAAGAACCGGCCGACCACCTCCCAGCCCGCCGACTGGGCTCCGGTCACCGCGGCCCTGGACCTGGCGATCTGGCCGGAGAGCCTGCCTGCCAGCGCCTGGTCGAGCCCGGCAGCCTGAAGGGCGGACAGCTGGGTCGCCGTACGCTGGTAGAGGCGGACAAGCTCGTCCACCTCGGCGCCCGACAGCCTGCGGCGACGGCTGGTCAGCTGGTCCAGCCTGGCCCACTCGCCGCGGTGCTCGGCGACAAACACGTCCAGATCCACGCCAGGAGACTACCGCCCGGATAGTAGATAGTCTTGGCCCCGGACAAGGAACGGTGACGCGGTCAGATACGGAGGAAGCGCCGTGGCCGAGGTGGTGACGGGCGAGGCGGTCGTCCTCGACCTGACGGTCGCGCGCTTTCCGAGCCGGATCCTGGCACTCCTGATCGACGTGATCGTCGAAGTGCCGGCCGTCTTCTTCCTTGACGTGGTGGCCTTCCTGGCAACCGGCAGGCACCTCAATGGGGCCGCCGCCGCGGCCGTCTTCCTGTCCGGGCTGGTCCTGGTCATCATCGGCTACCCGGTCATCTTCGAAACCCTCAGCAGGGGCAAGACCCTGGGAAAGCTGGCGCTCGGCATCCGGGTGGTGTGCGACGACGGCAGCCCAGTCCGGTTCAGGCAGGCGCTCATCCGCGGGCTGTCGCTCGCCTTCGTCGAGCTGTGGATTCCGCCGCTCACCTGGATCGGCCTTCCGGCCGGCCTGATCACCTCGATGGTGTCGGCGAAGGGCAAGCGGCTCGGCGACATGTTCGCCGGCACCTTCGTCATCCAGGAACGCGTGCCGCGACGGCCCGACCTCGCACCGGCCTTCACGGTCGTTCCGGCCCAGCTCGGCGGCTGGGCGCAGCACGCGGAGCTGTCCAGGCTCTCCGATGTCACCGCTGCCGCTGCCAGCAGCTACCTGCGCAGGTTCTCCGAGCTTCGCGCACCGATGCGTGACCAGCTAGGGATCGCACTGGCGACGACGGTCGCCTCGCAGGTGAGCCCGCCGCCGCCGCAGGGCACGGACGCCGCCGCATACCTCGCCGCCGTGCTGGCCGTCCGCAGGGAGCGGGAGTTCGTCCGGCTGCAGGAACGGCTGGCCGCCCAGCCGCCCCCTCCCGATCAGGCTCCGGTCGTGATGGCTGGTCTCCCGGCCACCGTTTCGCTCGGCGGAGCGGCAGTCCCCGCACCCGGCCACGCCGCGACCGCGGCGGATAGCGCCGGCGCCCAGCCCGAGCACGGCTCGGAACCCGTTGCCCCGCCCGGCGCCGTCACGCTGGCCAAATCCGGTCAGCAGGCCGCGGCTCCGCCGGAGGATCCTGGTTTCGTCGCGCCGTACTGAGGTCAGGCCGGTCGCGCCGGCCTCTCACGAACCCGCTTCGCCGGCGGACCGGTCACCGGTGTCTTCCGCGCCGAGAAACGGCCGGATCAGGTCGGCGGTGGCGCTAGCGGCCAGGGCCAGCCCCTGGTGCACCGGCACGTCCCGCACCGAGTAATGCTGCTCCCCGGCGGCTGTGGTCGCGGTCAGCGTCATCAGGCCCTGGCGTCGCTGGAACCAGGTCTGGTGGATACGCCACCCGATGATGGCGTCCGTCGCGATGATGCACCGCCTGCGCGCCAGCGCTCCAGTCCTCGTCACAAGCCAGCCATCAGCC
>DASWAA010000236.1:0-2496 GCA_036391385.1 Streptosporangiaceae bacterium | reverse complement strand
GCGGAGTCGGCTCGCAGGGGGATCGTCACGGCGGCCGAGCACGCTCTCGGCTGGGCTCATGACCTTCCTGGTTGCCTGTCGCGGTAAATTATCACAAACCGCCGTAGCCGACCGCCGTTCTCGGATCAGGAGTTCAACTTCACGTGCTCGGTCCGGGCCGATGGCGGCTCGGTCGCCCCGTCTGCGGCGGACTGCCCGGCCTGGGCAGGCCTGTCAGGTGCCCAGCGCAGACGGGCATAGACCCCAATCAGCTTGGACTCTTGCGGCTTGCGCGTTTCTCGCTCGAACGGGTGAGCAGCGGGCATCCCGGCAGCTCCCCGTAGCCAATTCGTTATCGGCCTGACATGGATTCGTGCTCGTTCCAGGGAACTTTTTCGCCAGTTCCCAGCGTGCTTGGCCACGGCCGCCGGGCCGCGAGGACCTCCGACGGGCGCTGGGGTCCCGTCCCCGTGCTCGCGGGCCGGGCGCCGAGCCCGGTCCGCCCCGGCCGGTAGCCGATGCCCTGGTCAGCTCCGGCCAGATTGGCGCGGGATTGACCTGGATCACGTTAGCCGTGCCATAGCAATGGGCACAGGCTATTACCTGTCTTCGGATAACCTGACGGGCAGCGATTCGTGACCGCTCGGGCAGCGGGTACCCAGATGGCTAGCAGCTACAAGTGCTTTTGTTGTGCTCAGGAATTGCATTCTTTTCGATTCGACCAGGACATCGGCGGCGCGAATCTCCGTATCGTCGCCGTCCTGCGCGGCTGGTGCGTCTGCCCGGCTGAGACACTGGACGCGTGGCCGACGTTGACGCCTTCTCGCAGTCCGGGCAGCGAGCGCCCGCGGCCGGGAGCGCGATACCGGAGGCAGCGGAGGTCACCGCGTTCTGGCGCGGGCTCGGGCTGCCCGGGCTGATCGACGTGCACACGCACTTCATGCCACCCAACGTGCTGGCCAAGGTGTGGGCATACTTCACGCAGGACCGGGGCGGGACGGGCCGTGCCTGGCCCATCGCTTACCAGTTTCCCGAGGATGAGCGGCTTGCGCTGCTGCGGGCTTTCGGGGTGCGACGGTTCAGCACGCTGCTGTATCCGCACAAGCCCGCCATGGCGGCGTGGCTCAATTCCTGGGCGGCAGAGTTCGCCGCGCGCACGCCCGACGCACTGCACAGTGCCACGTTCTATCCGGAGCCTGAAGCCGGCGACTACGTCGCGGCGGCGATCGAGTCAGGCGCGCGGCTGTTCAAGGCCCACGTCCAGGTCGGCGGCTACGACCCGCGCGATCCTGCGCTCCGCCCGGTCTGGGGACTGATCGCTGAGGCAGGCATACCCGCGGTCGTGCACTGCGGTTCGGGTCCGACGCCCGGGCGCTTCACTGGTCCCGGCCCGATCGCCACGGTGCTGGCCAGGCATCCCGGCCTGAAGGTGATCGTCGCGCACCTCGGTGCTCCTGAGTATGGCGAGTTCCTCGATCTCGCCGGGCAGTACCAGGACGTCTACCTCGATACCACGATGGCCTTCACCGACTTCATGCAGCAGATCGCGCCGTTCCCCGTGTCGCTGCTGCCCAGGCTGGCAGCGGCGGCGGACCGGATCCTGCTCGGCAGCGACTTCCCCAGCATCCCCTATCCCTACCTGAGCCAACTCGAGGCACTGGGAGCGCTCGGCCTCGGCGACGACTGGCTGCGTGCCGTCTGCTACGGCAACGCCGCCCGCCTGCTTGACCTGTGACGGCCGGTCAGGGGAACACCTGTCACACTCGGCCAGGCTGCCTGGTCGACCTTGCCTTCGGGATGCTCCGCGACGTCGGCGTGTCATAGCGGACCCGGTCAGGCTCGCCTTACCCCGCTCGCAGCTAGGCACCCGAGCTGATCTCGTCACATCCGGGCGTGCTGCCTCGTCCTTACCTGTGCCTGGCACATGACAGCCGGTCTGGGCCAGACCCGAGAGGAGCACGCAGATGAGCACGCAGACTTACCAGACCGCGCCTTCAGACGGCCCGCTGGAGGCGGTCGGCCCGTCGCTTCTGGTCCGGTCCGTGGTGGGGCCGCTGACGAAGGTATTCAACCCGCTCGTGCTGAGGCGGGCGGGGCGGCGGGACTTCCGCATGGCAGCGCAGATCCGCCACATCGGACGCCGGTCCGGCCGGGAGTACCGCACCCCGGTGACCGTGCGGCGCAACGGAGACGTCGCGCTGATCGCGCTCACCTTCGGCAGTCGTTCCGACTGGTGCCAGAACGTGCTAGCCGACGGCGGCTGCCGGCTGCGCCTGGACGGGGCGGACTACGAGGCGACCAGGCCCGAGCTGCTGACCAGGCGGCAGGCGAAGCCGCTGACAGCCGGGGCGTTCAACCCGTTCCAGCGGGCCGCCCTCGTGCTGCTCGGGATACGGCAGATCCTGTGCCTGCGACTGACGTCAGCAGGGATATGACAGCAGGGACATAACCTCCTCGGACGACAAAATCCAGGGTTAAGGGTATGTTTCCCGGCCGATCGGCGGCACAATCCTGCTG
>DASWAA010000235.1:0-19601 GCA_036391385.1 Streptosporangiaceae bacterium | reverse complement strand
ACCTGGCTGCCCAGGTTCTCGGTCGCGCTCGGCCCGTTGGCCGTGCTATCCCAGGTGCGCCCCATGACGACCGTGTCGGCCACGGTGCTGCCGGCGATCGTGGGGCCGAGAATCGGCTCGCGGACCGGGTCGTTCGGGGCTCCCCTGGCCGGGCCCACTGTGCCGCCCAGCCGGAAGGCCCACAGGCTGCAGGGCAGCCCGGTGGCACCGGCACAGGCCAGGACCGAGATGTACTGCCTGCCGTGCGCCACGTACGTAGTCGGGGTGGTCTTGATGCCCGTGCCGGTCTGCCAGGTCCACAGGATCTTCCCGGTGGCGGCACTGCGCGCGTAGAACAGCCCGTCTGGCGAGCCCTCGAAAAGCATTCCGCTCGCCGTGGTCACGATGCCGTCGCCGTTCGCCTGTGAGTACCTGGTGGTCTTCTGCCAGACGATCTTGTTCGTACTCGGGTTGATAGCGTCAAGGACACCGCTCTTGATCTCGCCCTCCGGCGCCCAGCCGGTTGGCTGCCCGTACGGCTGGCCGCTGCTGAACGCCGCGCCGACCTCGGACGCCGGCACGTAGAGCAGACCCGTCTGGCGATCGAACGACATCAGCGCCCAGTTCGCGCCGCCGCCCCGGCCCGGCGACACCATGATCGGCTGGTTCCCGTACGGAGCGAAGACGCAGCGACCCAGGTACCCGGGGATGACCTGAGTGGGTCCTGTCTTCTGCGGGCAGGTCGGGATCAGCGAGTCACCAGCCGGGATCGGCTGGGTGGGCGAGGTCGCCAGAGATGGCATCTGCGGCACAGCCTTCTCCTGCACCGGGATCACGGGCTTGCCGGTCTTGGCGTCCAGGTAGTAGAGCCAGGCCGACTTGCTGCCGTAGATGACGACCTTCCTGACGCCGCTCGGATAACGCACGCTGGCGATGACCGGCGACATCTCGTTGTCGTAGTCCCACAGGTCGTGGTGGACGGACTGGAAGTGCCACACGATCCTGCCGGTGCTCCAGCGCAGCGCGACGATCGAGTTCGTGTAGAGGTTGTCCCCAGCACGCAATCCGCCGGCCGAACTGGGCTCCGGATTGGCGAAGGTCATGTAGATCAGCCCAAGCTGCGGGTCCACGGCGGGCGCGATCCAGGCGTCTCCGCCGCCGAGCTTCCACGAGTTCCCGGCCCAGGTCTTGTTGGCCGAGCCCTGGTCCGGGCCGGCCGTCCCGGCGAAGCTCCAGGCCGGGCTGCCGTCGGTCGCGTGCAGGGCGTACAGGTGACCGCGTATCGGCCCGGCGTCGCCATTCTCCGTCCCGACCAGGACCAGGCCGTGGTAGTACTCCGTCCAGGGCAGCCCTGCCCCTTGGGCCGGGGTGTCCTGGCCAGGCGTGCCGACCTGAGTCATCCAGATGACCGCACCCGTCTGCTGGTTCAGCGCGACGACGTGGCTGCCGCCGAGTGCGGAGAAGACCCGCCCGCCGGCGATGGCGACCCCGCGCTGGACGCCGGGCAGGCCCGACTTGTACTCCCAGATGAGCCGCCCGGTGGCGCCGTTGATCGCGAAAATGTCGCCCTGACTGGTCTGGACGTAAAGGTTGCCGCCAACGGCGACCGGCGTGCTCTCCTGGGAATCGGGGGCCGGCGTCGTCTCCAGGCGGCGCACCCAGGCGCCGCGCAGGTTGTGCACGTTCGCTGGCGTGATCGCCGTCAGCGACGAGTAGTCCTGATTCCCGTAGTCACCGCCGTACTTCGGCATGTCGGCGCCGGTCGGCGCGCAGCACTCGGTGGGCTGCGGCGGCGCCGGCGATGCGACTCCCGTCGGGTCCGCCGCACGCGCACCGGTCAGCAGGGCCAGGCTGACGCCAGCCGCCGCGACCATGGTGAAACGCCTCATGAACAGTCCTTTCTGATCGGGCGCAACACGGATCCAGTCGGCCGGTGAGCGCCGCTAGCGCAGGGGTCACCACCGGTCCGCACCGGCCTGATACACAAGTGACGTGCCGCACCCACGTCCGGCATCGTCGCAGTAAATCAGACGTTCGACCCTGCCATCCGGTTTACGGTGAAGCTCCAGGGATCAATAAGGACGCCATGATTGGCTCGGGTTCGTGGCGTAAATCGCCTAAAGGCATGACGACCTGGTGGTCGGCATCAATCCGCTCCGCAGCAATACGAGCCGCGGCAGCCGCGACCACCTGGTCCGATGACCAGGCCGCCCTAGCTCTGAGCTAGGGCGGCCCCGAGATATCCGGCCACCTCGTCGAGTTCGCGCACGACGAAGTACTCGGTGCCTTTCGCAGTGGCGATTCTCAGTCTCTTGCGCAGGCAGCCGGCGAACGGAGTCAGGCCGCGCGGCGCGATGTCGACCGACGACACCGCTGCTCGCGAGGTCTCCCAGCCGCGCCCGCCGATCGCCGCGTCCATCCGGCGCGGGCAGAAGACCAGGCGCTGATCTGTGAGGTGCAGGCTTCCGCCGGTGACGCGGTTGCCTGCACATCGGTTTGCCCGGAATGAGCGGACCCGCACCTCTCCGTCTCCGAGCGTCAGGTCGGACATGGCCCCCGCCTCCTTCCGAGCCCTCGGATCGCTGCCGCTGCCGCTGGCCGCAGGCTATCTCGCCAGGAAACGCGGGGCGTGGCTGCGGTACTCCCCGGCCACCAGCGCGCTCGCCAGCGAGGTCAGGAAGCTGGCGGGGCCGTCGAAGTCGGGCATCTCCAGGTAGGCGGCGCCGATGCCGGCCGGGTCGTGCGCGTCCGAGCCGGCCCCGCCGGGCAGCCCCCAGCGCCGGGCGAGGTCGGCGGCGCGGGCGTTCAGCGCCTGGTCGGCGATCTTGGCGTTGAACACCTCCACGACGTCGGCCATGCCGTCCGCGCAGAGTCCCTCGGCAGCGTCCCCGAGGCTGCCGCGGGCCGGGTCGAACGGGTGCGGCAGGTAGACCAGGCCACCCTGCTGCCTGATCCTGCCGACGACCTCGGGTACCGGCAGCACGTACGGAATCCGCTCGGTCAGGAACAGGCCGATCACCTCGCCGGCCTGAGTCCTGATCTCCTCGCCGACGATCACCCGCACTCCCGGCAGACCGTCCGCGGCGGCGGCGACCGCCGCCGACGTCACGTTGTGATCGGTGATGCAGACGACGTCGATCCGTTCCTGCGCCACCCGCTCGGCGAGCTGGTCCAGCGTCGTCACCGCGTCACCGGAGGCCACGGTGTGCAGATGGCAGTCGACTCGCACCCAGCCGCTCGGCGCCGGCCCAGGCGCCGAGGCGGGACGCTCGGCCCGCATGCCAGCGCTCGGCTCAGCCTTGCAGGGCCTCAAGCGCCCGGGTGGCCCGGTCCTCGACTCCGGCGCCGAGCAAGTCCAGGTCCGAGGCGGCGGTCCCCATCGAGCCGGCGGCATAGCGGACGAAGACGCCCTCGAGAATGCAGGCCAGCTTCCAGAAAGCGAACGCCAGGTAGTAGTTGACGTCGGTGACGTCCCGCCCCGAGCTCGCGGCGTAACGGTCAGCCACCTCGGACCGGGACGGGAAGCCGGGCAGCCCGGTCGCGGCGGACTGCGCCATCGTCACGGCTGGCGAGGGTTTGCGCTCGCCCGGGTCCTCGGCCCAGTAGGCCAGCAGGGTGCCGACGTCGGCCAGCGGGTCACCGAGCGTGGACAGCTCCCAGTCGAGCACCGCCATAATCCGGCCGTCGGAGGACATGATCGTGTTATCTAGCCGGTAGTCACCGTGCACGATCGACGTGCCCTGCTGGGCCGGGAGCCGCTCGAGCAGCAGCTTGTGCACCTCGTCGACGACCGGTACCGGGCGGTAGACGCCGATCTCGCGCGCCTGCTCCTGCGACGTGCCGAACTGGCCGTGCCAGCGGCGCAGCTGCCGCTCGACGTAACCGTCGCGGCGGGCGAAGTCGCCGAGGCCGACAGCGTCCACGTCGACGGCGTGGATGGCCGCCAGAACATCGGCTAGCTGCTCGCCCGCCATCTTCCTGCCGGTCTCGTCCAGCGCCGCCTCGGTCTGCGATGCGTCACGCAGCACGTGCCCGTCGACGAACCCCATGATGTAGAACGGCCGGTCGTTCACCGATTCGTCCGCGCAGAAGGCCAGCGCCGGCGCCACCGGGACCGGAGTGTCGCGCAGCGCCGAGATCATCTTGTACTCGCGGCTCATGTCATGCGCGGTCGCCAGCACGTGGCTGGTCGGAGGCCGGCGCAGCACCACCTTGCGGCCGGTGGCGTCCGTTACTCCATAGGTGAGGTTCGACCGGCCACCGGAGATCAGGTCGAAGCTCAGCGGCCCGACCAGACCATCGACGTTGGCCAGCATCCACTCCGTGACGGCGTCAGCGTTGATTCCCTGCGTCATCTCTCGGCCAGCTTTCCCGTGATCCGCGCCTGGAGACGGCGCATGCCCGACAGCCACCGGTCGCGGTCCTGCGCGCGGCGGAGCTCGTACGTCGCCACCTCCGGATGCGGCAGGATCAGGAAGCGCTCTGCCGCGATCCCGTCAATGACACTGGCCGCGACCTGATCGGCGTTCAGCACCCCGTCGACCGAGGCCTGTACCGATACCGTGCCAGCATCCTGCGCCGAGGGTACAGCCCCGGCTCCCTGCACCTGCGGGGCGAGCCCGCCAGCAGGCGCCGGCTGCTGTGCTCCCGCCGCAGGCGCTGGCTGCTGTGCCCCAGCCGTAGGCGCTGGCTGCTGCGGCCCGGCGGCTCCGGCGCGGCCGGCCGCGCCTGCGATCTCCCGCGCGCTGGTCATGCCCAGGTTGGTGGTCACCGCCTGCGGGCACAGGCACGAGACCCCGATGCCCTGGTCCCCGTAGGTGATCGAGATCCACTCGGCGAGTGCCACCGCCGCATGCTTGGTGACGGCGTACGGCGCCGACCCCAGCTGGGTCAGCAGCCCGGCGGCCGACGCGGTGACCACCAGGTATCCCCCGCCCCTGGCCAGCATCCCGGGCAGGACGGCCCGCGCGACGTAGACGTGACTCTGCACGTTGATCGCCCAGATCCGTGACCAGGCATCGTCGGGCACCTCGACCCCGCCCGCGACGATGATCCCGGCGTTGGAGCAGACCAGCCCGATCGGGCCGAACTCGGCCTCCGCCCGCGCCATCAGCGCCTGGACGTCAGCCTCGGCGGACACGTCGGTCCGCACCGCGAGCGCCCGGTGCCCGGCGGCTGTGATCTCGGCGGCGACGGCCTCGGCTCCGTGGCCGTCGACATCGGCCACGACGACACCGGCCGCTCCGCGCTCGGCCAGCGCCAGGCACAGCGAGCGGCCGATGCCGCTCGCGCCGCCGGTGACGACGGCGACCTTGCCGGTGATGTCCATGCTGTCAGCGCCTGCCCAGCCGGCCGCGAGCGGCCGCGTCGGCCCACGCCGCGAGATCGGAGTCCGCGGCGATGAGGTCTGCGTACTTCTTCCGCGCCTCTTCGCGCTTAGCGGGAATGTACTCGGTCGGCCAGAGTCCTGGGTGCGGTTGGTACCCCTTCAGCACGTTGCGTGCCACGGTCACCTTGTGGACCTCGTCCACCCCGTCGGCGATCGCCATCGACGGCGCGGCCGCCCACATGGCCTGCAACGGCGTCAGGTCGGTGGTGCCAAGCGACCCCATGATGTGCAGCGCCCGGTAGCTCACCTCGCGCAGCACCTTCGCGCAGGTGTACTTGCAGGCCGCGATCTGCGTGCGCGCCTCCCGCGTGCTTGAGTTGTCGATCGTCCAGGCGGTCCACAGCACGAGCAGGCGGAGCATGCTGATCTCCGCATAGGAGTCGGCGATCGCCTCCTGCACCATCTGGTGCTCGGCGATGACCTTGCCGTGCGACTCCCGGCTGAGCACCCGCTCGCACATGATGTCGAACGCCAGCTTGACCTGCGCCACCGTCCGCATCGCGTGATGGATCCGGCCTCCGCCCAGACGGCGCTGCGCCAGCACCTTCGCGCCGTCCTCGGGTCCGAGCAGGTGGTCGGACGGCACGCGAACGTTGTTATACCTGATGTGATTGTGCAGTCGCGGGTACTCGGCAATCTCGACTCCGGGCGTCTCGCGCGGCACGACGAACATGCCGTTGGTGCACATCACGAAGATGATGTCGGCAAGCTCCCCGGCGCTGGTGAACCACTTCTCGCCGTTGATCACCCACTCATCGCCGTCCCTGGTCGCGTGGGTCCTGAACAGGCTCGGGTCGGACCCGCCCTGCGGCTCGGTCATCGAGTAGGCGGAGAAGATCTGCTGGTTCATCAGCGGATACAGCCAGCGTTCCTTCTGCTCCGGGGTGCCGTAGGCAGCGAGCATCTCCATGTTGCCGGTGTCGGGCGCTGCCGTGCCGAAGACCACTGGCGCCGAACGGTAGCGCCCGAGTATCTCGTTGAGCAGGGCCAGCTTGAGCTGGCCGAAGCCGGGACCGCCTAGCTCGCGGTCGAGGAACAGCGCCCACAGGCCGCGGTCCTTCACCTGCTGCTTGAGCGGATCGGCCAGGGCCTTGGCCTTAGGGTTACGCGAGTACGCCGCACCGGGGAAGACCAGGTCCAGCGGCTCCACCTCGGTCCGGCAGAACTCCTCGACCCAGTCGAGCTGCCCCTGGAACTCCGGCTCGGTCGAGAAATCCCACGCCACAAGATCCTCCGCAGGGTCGTTCCGGCGCCGGCCTGGCCAGCGGCTCGCTGTGGGCAGCGTACTAGAACGCGATTCTAAAAGCTGACCCCGCAGCTGACCAGGGCTGGCTCGGCAGGGCAGGCTCGTCGGGCCGGTGGCATGGCGCTGCTTGCTCAGGCGGCTCCTGCTGCTCCCGGGATGGTGGCCAGCCGGCGCATCAGGGCGCCGAACTCGTCGAAGGACAGGCTCTGGTCCGCATCCGACAGAGCCTCGGCGGGATTCGGGTGCACCTCGATGAGCAGTCCGTGGGCCCCGGCGGCGCGCGCGGCCCAGGCCATCGGCGCGACGTAGGCGCGCGAGCCGGTGCCGTGGCTCGGGTCGACGATGATCGGCAGGTGCGAGCGCTCGCGCACGACGACGACAGCGGATAGGTCCAGGGTGTTGCGGGTAGCGCTCTCGAACGTCCTGATCCCCCGCTCGCACAGGATCACCTGCTGGTTGCCCTGAGCGACGACGTACTCGGCGGCGGCCAGCCACTCCTCGATCGTGCTGGACAGGCCGCGCTTGAGCAGCACCGGCCGGTCCACCTTGCCGACCTCGCGCAGCAGGTCGAAGTTCTGCATGTTCCGCGCGCCGATCTGCAGGATGTCGGCCGCCTTCGCCATCCGCTGCACCTGGTCGACGGCCATCACCTCGGTGATCACCGGCAGACCGCTCTCGCGTCCGGCGTCGACCAGCAGGTCCAGCCCCTCCCAGCCCAGGCCCTGGAAGGCGTACGGCGAGGTACGCGGCTTGAAGACGCCGCCGCGCAGCACGTGCGCACCGGCGTCGCGGACGAACCTGGCGGTGGCATTGACCTGCTCGGCGCTCTCGACCGAGCACGGTCCGGCCATCACCACGAAGCCGTCGCCGCCGACCAGCAGGTCTCCGACCCGGACGATCGTGTCGGCCTGCCGGGCGGCCCGGTCGACCAGTTTGTACTGCCGCGACTTGCGCACGGCGGGGACTTCCTTCGCGGCGACCGCCTCGAGCGTGTCGGCCGGCGACTCGTCGGCGGTCAGCTCGGCGACCTCGCCGCGGTGCGGCCGGTGCCGCAGCGCCTTCGCCGGGTAGCTGCCGAGCACCTTGATGTACAGCGCGGCCGAGCGGAGCTCGTCCAGGGCCGCCATGGTCCGCGGGTCGGCGATGTTGCCCTCGAAGTCCAGGAAGAACAGGTACTCCCACGGCCGGCCCGGGCGCGGCCTGGACTCCAGCTTGGTCAGCGAGTGGCCGCTGCCGGACAGGATCTCCAGGCAGCGCAGCAGCGCGCCCTCCTCGTGCCTGGTCACCAGGATGAGGCTCGTCTTGCACGGAATCCGCACGTCCACCTCGACCGGCTTGGCGGACAGGACGACGAAGCGGGTGTAGTTGTCCGGCGAGTCGGAGATGCTGTGCCGCAGCACCACCAGGCCGTTGGCCTCGGCGGCCTCCGGTGAGGCGATCGCGGCCGCGCCGGGGTCTCCTTCCTCGGCTACCGCCCGCATCGCGCCGGCGGTGTCGAAGTACGTCGTCGGAACCGCCTGCGGCAGTGACTGGAGGAACTGAGCGCACTGTTCCAGGCCCTGCGGGTGCGACAAGATCCTGGTCAGCGAGGACAGCGGCACCTCGGCGACCGCGGCCAGGCAGTGGTCGACCTTCCAGGTCTCCTCGCCGACGATGGACAGCTCGTGCTCGCGCAGCAGCGCGTAGACCTCGTTGATGCTGCCCGCCGTGGTGTTCTCGATCGGGAGTACGGCCAGGTCGGCATCGCCGGCCAGCAGCGCGGCTCCGGCCTCGCGGAACGTGCGGTATCCGGTCAGATCTCCCTCCATGCCGCGCCCGGCCAGGTACTTGCGTGCGGCGGCGTCGCTATAGGCGTGCGCGGCGCCCTGGAAGGCAACCCGGACGTGCCCGCCGGGCTCCCCCGTCAGGTGCCTGGCCTGCTGCGCCACCGAGTCACTGATCAGCTCGCGGAAGATCCGGCGGACCAGGCTGGCGGAGACGCCGAGGTCCGCGGCTGCCGCCTCCACGCCTTCGAGGACCGCGCGCTCGCGGTCGCTGTCCTGGATCAGCGCGGACCCCTGCTCCTTGGCCTGGGCGATCGCGCCAACGATGCCGTTGCGCCTGGCGATGAGGCGGACGATGCCGCTATCCACCTCGTCCAGGCTCTCCCGCAGGCCGCTGATGTCCTTCTGCTCACTCACTGCGCGTCATCCCCCGGTCGGATGTCTCGGTCTCATCAGCGGTTCTACCACTGCCGTCGCACTGGTGCGGCCGCAGTTCGGCTGCTTCCGATCGCGAGCGGTCCCGGGCTCCGGTCACAGACCCTCAGTGCGGGAGCCCCGGCTGACGCAAGATCAGGATGATCGACACGATCAGCAGCACAGTGCCGAACGTGACCAGTGCGTAGCGCACGCCAGTCATCCGGAAGGTACTGCCGATCCCGACCGTGAACAGCACGGCGGCGAGGAAGACCGTGATCCGAATGTAGTCGTCGCTGATCAGCGCGGCCTCGCTGCCCGCGGCGAACTTCGCGTCGGCCCGGCGGTCCAGCGCGCCAGCCCTGGCCTGCGCGGCCAGCTTGTACTGCGGCATGTAGGTCGGGCCTGGCGGCGCCTTCGGGTTGTGCAACGGGTCGGTCCTCATCCAGGCGTGGAATGCGGTACGGAACACCGGCCTGAAGCGGCGCACCGCGACCGCCTCCCGCTGCGGGCTGTGCAGCGTGTAGGCGATGAACCAGTCGTTGAAAGTCGAGGCGTCGAAGTTGCGCAGCGAGATCGCCCGCAGTTCCTGCCGGGTCGCGAGGTTGCGCAGGGTCGCGGACTGGACGACCTCGATGCGCGAGGTGGTGTTCCAGCGTGCAGCCGAGTAGCCCGCCCAGGCGGCGGCCACCGTGACGAGCGCGAGCAGGGCGGCCTCGCAGATCTGCACGATCCGGCTATGCCGGTCGGCCGCGCGACGGCCGGCCTCACGCTCGGCATCCTCGTCCATCTCCGCGGAATGCTCGTGCAGCCTGCGACCGGCCTCGATCGGATCAAGCCCCTCGGGCAACAGTCTCAGCTCCCAGCCCTAGCCCAGTCACCGAGAGTAACGGGAACGTCACCGTAGAATCTAGTCCGGCATCGACCATGCCATCGCTGATTTCGCCGTCGCCTACGCTGAGCAGAACGAGCAGGACCACAGGCCGCTGCTCGAGGCCATTTCGTCCGCGCGGGTACTGGCCACGCCGGACCAGTAGCGAGACCGCGCCGGCTGCCACGCCTGGCCGGCTGCGACGCCCCGCCGGTAGCAGCCGACACGCAAGGTGCCAGAGCTCTAGGGAAAGAGCCGCCATGACTGCGCCGACCACGGCCGACCGCCAGTGGATGGAGCTGGCGATCGAGCTCTCCCGCGAGTGCCCGCCGAGCCAGAGCGCCTACTCCGTCGGTGCGGTGATCGTCGGCGAAGATGGCCGTGACCTGGCGCGAGGTTACTCGCGTGATGGCGATCCGCACGTCCATGCGGAGGAGTCAGCCCTGGCCAAGCTGCCGGAAGCCGCGCCGCCACTGCAAGCGGCTACGCTCTACAGCACGCTGGAGCCCTGCTCGCGGCGCGCTTCCCGGCCCCGGTCGTGCACCGACCTGATCCTGGAATCCGGAATCGGGCGCGTTGTCATCGCCTGGCGCGAGCCCGGCCTCTTCGTCGCCGACTGCCAGGGGTTCGAGCGGCTGACCGCGGGCGGCGTCACCGTCGTCGAGCTCCCCGAGTTCGCCGACCGAGCTCGCGCCGCGAACTCCCACCTCAGGCTGGGCTCGTAAGCGGCGCACCACCGACCTGGAACCCGGGCTCGATCTCACGGCGCGAGCGTCTAGGCCGGGTTGGGGCTGGCGGGAACTGAGCCGCGTGAGTCGCCAGCCCCGGTGTCGGTGTCGAGGCCGACCGCCTTGCGGATCCAGGCGCCGATCTTGCCGAGCAGCTGCGGGCTGGTCGCGGACTCGGCATGACCAAATCCCGGGATCAGCCAGATCTCCTTAGGCTCGTTCGCCGCGTCGTAGAGACGCTGGGCGTGCTCGACAGGGAAGAACTCGTCCTTGTCACCGTGCACGATCAGCAGCGGAATCGGCGAGATCAGCGCGGCGGCGTCGGCCGGCGGCAGCGGGACCGGGTTCCATCCGCCATTGCTGATCCTGGTCTTGAGCATCGCCTTGGTAACCATTCGGCCGACCCGGTTCCCGACCGCGAGGTGCACCAGCCGCATCGGCCGGGTGCCCCGGTAGTACCACTGGCCCGGGCTGCTGACCGAGACGACAGCGTCCACGCCGCCGATCAGGCCGCCGTGCCGCAGTACGATCGAGCCGCCCATCGAGAAGCCGACGGTGGCGATCCGCCGGTAGCCGAGCTCCCTGGCATAGCCCACGGCGACCTCGACGTCATTGATCTCCTTGTCCCCGACCGTGGACACGCCGCCAGATCTGCCGTGACCGCGGAAGTCGAACGTGACCACGCCGCCGAAATTGTTAAGCCTGGTCGCGACCTTCCACACTCCCGGGCGCTGCCAGTTCTGCGTGAAGCCGTGCGCCAGCACGATGCCGAGGTCCAGGTCCCCGGGAAGGTGCGCCGCATCGATCGGGACGCCGTCCTGCGTGACGATGGTCCGGGCATGGGGCACTGGCTTGCTCATAGGTACATTCTGCGTGAGCGGCGAACGTAGTCTGGCTGGCAGGAGGCCTGGGGGTAGCGATGGTACGAGTGTCAACGCCTGTGATCGAGGTGTGCCGGCAGGCTCGTGCGGCCGCGGCGATGACCCGGGAACTGGACACCAGCGTCAAGGATCTGGTGCTGACCCGGCTCGCCGACGCGATCGACGCCGCCAGGGATCGGCTCAAGGCGGCGAACACGGTCGACGTCGAAGCGGCCAGGCAGGCCGGCGTCTCGGCAACCCTCGTGGACCGGCTGACGCTGACCGACGCGCGGATCAGCGCCATGGTCAGCGCGGTCCGCGCCGTCGTGGCGCTGCCCGACCCGGTCGGCCAGGTCGTCAAGGGCACGACCAGGCCGAATGGCCTGCTGATCGAACAGGTGCGCGAGCCGCTCGGCGTGGTCGCCGTGGTGTACGAGGCCCGGCCGAACGTGACCGTCGACGTCGCCGCGCTCTGCCTCAAGTCGGGCAACGCGGCCGTGCTGCGCGGCTCGTCCATCGCTGCCAGCACCAACGGGGCGATCGCCGACGTGATCAGCGAGGTGCTGAGCAGCCAGGACGAGGTCCCCGTGCACGCAGTGCAGCTGATCAGGGACAACTCGCGTGACGCCGTGATCGAGCTGCTGACGGCTGACGAGTACGTGGACCTGCTCGTCCCGCGCGGCGGGCAGAGCCTGCTGGCGACCGTGCGCGAGAACGCTACCGTTCCGGTCGTCATCGACGGCGACGGGAACTGCCACGTCTACGTGGACGCCTCGGCCGACCTCGAGATGGCCACCGGCATCATCGTCAACGCGAAGACCTCCCGGCCCAGCGTGTGCAACGCGGCGGAGACGCTGCTCGTGCACGAGGCCGTCGCGCAGGCGTGGCTGCCTGACGCGCTCGGCGAGCTGCACAAGCTCGGTGTCGTGGTACGCGCAGACGAGCGCGTCAGGCAGATCTGGCCAGACGCCGAGCCAGCCGATGAGGGCGACTGGGGCACCGAGTACCTCGACCTGATCCTTGCCGTGCGGGTCGTCACGGATCTGGACGAGGCGCTAGCGCATATCAGCAAGTGGGGAACGCGGAACTCCGAGGCGATCGTGGCCCAGGACATCGCGGTGGCCCGGAGGTTCGCCAGGGCGGTCGACACCGGAAGCGTGTTCGTGAACTGCTCGACCCGGTTCTCCGACGGCGGCGAGTTCGGCTACGGGCTGGAAATCGGGATCTCCACGCAGAAGCTGCACGCGCGCGGCCCGATGGGGCTCGAGGCGCTGACCTGCGTCAAGAACGTCACCTGGGGCAGGGGCCAGGTCCGGGTCTGAGCCACCCGCGCGCACCTGCACCCGCCTCGCCAGGCCCGACAGCGCTGCCGAGCGCCGGCCGGGAACGGAACCCGGCCGGCGCGTCGCGAACTAGACGGCGGCCGCCCTATCCAAGGTGCCGGGTGAAGAACCGCAGCGCGCTGTCGGTCTCGAAGTCAGGGATGTCTCCGTGGTCGCCGGGGTTGGCGTGCAATGTCTTCTCCGCTGAGCCCAGGGCATCGAAGAGGGCAAGTGCCTGGTCCCTTCGCACCCGCGTATCGTCCCACTGGAGCAGGAACCGGACCGGCACGGTGATCTTCGCGGCGGTCTCGGCTAGCCCGGTCACGCCGAGCAAGCCGATGACCGCGGCGCCAATCCGAGGTTCGGCGGCGACCAGCGGCACGCCGAGCCCGCAGCCCATCGACATGCCCCAGTAGCCGACCGGGCCGGCCCCGACATGATCGACCTGCTCCAGGGCGTCCAGGACGGCCTGCCAGTCGGCGACGGCCTGCTCGGCCAGCAGTTCGTGCATGGCGGCGACCAGTGCGGCCGGATCCTCGCCGGCGGCCATGCGGCTCCGCATCTCGGTGGCAAGGGAAACGAACCCCTCGGCCTTGGGGCGGTCGCCATGGTTGGGGGCGTCGATCGCGGCGACCGCGAATCCCGTCCGGGCGTAGCGGCGTGCGCCAGCCAGGACAGCGGGGGCCCTCTTGTGCATCCCCCCGCCGTGTCCCACCAGGATCAGCGGTCGGGAACCGGCGGCAGCTGGCGGCGTGAACAGCACGCCTGGGATCTCGCCGAGGGTGAAGGATTGTTCGATGACGCCGTCGGTCGACGCCTGAGAAGTAAAACGCATGGTGTTTCAAGCCTTTCGGGGTGCCTTGTGCGGGCGCTCCCTAGACCATGCGCGGGAGGGAGCCCCGACCTTTCGCAGCGTTGATCGGTCTCACCTCCTTCTGTCGTCAGTGGTGCACGGCACCGCCGAACCTATCACCGAGGCGTCGCAGGGCAGACTTTGCCTGACGCGGCACTAACTGGCGCTGAACACCACAAGGGAATCGCGGTGAATCGCGTGCATGTCGCGGATGGCCCGGCGGACGGCTGAGTCGGACCCGATCTTCCCGGCCAGGAAGGACCCTTCCGCCAGGATCGCCGAGCAGGCCCGCGGCTGGGCTTGCAGCAGGGCATCGGTCAGCGTCCGTACCCGCTCTGGCGTCGCCGAGCTGAGCTCGGCATGAGCCTGCCTGGCGGCCTGGGACCCGCGCCTGGTGAGGTCGGCGACGTCGTCGTACTGCCCGGGGTCCAGCAGGTCGGCGCGAAGGGCGGGCTGGCCGCCGGCCTCGGCGCCGCGCGGGGCGGGGGCGTGGCGGAGCCGGAACACGATGGACAGCACGTCCGCGGACTCGTCGGGCGAGAGCGCCCGCAGCAGTCGCAGGATCGAGGCAGGCATCGCGACCGAGCCCCGGCCGATCAGGCGCTCCGGATGCCTGACGTCCACGAGTTCGACGACCGCACCGGGCTCGAACTCGCCGTCGATCCGCTTGACGCCGGACAGGAAGAGCGTGCTGCCCGCGCGCAGGCTGACCTCTGCCTCCCGGTTGATGCCGATGGTGCCCATCCGGTAGGCGATCCCGCCGACCCAGCGCTCTGCCGAAGGGAGGGGCCCGGAGGCCGCGCGGATGACAGTCCCCATCCGCGCCCGCGGGCTGAGGCTCCTGGCCACCACATCGCTGTCCCGAGCCGAGCCGATCACGCACTCGACGCCGCAGTACGCGGCCCGGGCGGCTGCGTTGAGCTTGGAGCGCATCCCGCCACGGCCCTCTCCAGGCGCCGAGATCCGTAGTGCCCTGGCTTCCTCGGGCGTCAGCCGGGTGATCCTGTCCTGCATCTCGGTGTCGCCGTACACGGCCCTGACGTTCGTCAGGAACGTGAGCCTGGACGCCTCGGCGGCCACGGCGACGGCGACGGCGATCTGGTCGTTGTCCAGCTCCGCCTTGGGATCGGTCGTGTCGTTGCCGTTGACGATCGGCAGCAGCCCGTGCCGGAGCGCGGAGATCAGCACGCTGCCGACGTCCCGCATCGCCTCCGCCGAGTCCAGGTCGCTCTTGGAGAGCAGGATCTGGCAGACCTCCATGCCGACGGCCGAAGCTAGCTGGCGGTACAGGGCCATCAGTGCCGGCTGCCCGACCGAGGCGGCCAGGGCGACGCCGAGCGGACCTGACAAGCTGGCGGTGCCGTACCGCTCCAGGGTCGATTCCAGGGAGCGGATCACCTCGGCGGGGTCCGGCTGCGAGGCCGGCGCCGCGCTGGCGGCGAAGTCGCCGGAAGCCTGAGCTGCCTGGCTTACTGTCAGCCGCACCGCATCTAGCACCCGCTGCAGCTCGGTGCCCGCTCGGGCCGTCGGACCCTCGAAGGCCAGCAGGCGCGTGCCGAGCCTGGCCGCACCCGACGTGACGAGCACGACCTCATGACCGGCTCGCTGGGCGTTAGCGATCTGCGTCACGAGGTCCGCGATGACGTCAAGCGCCAGCCCCTCGCCGCTCGCGATCGAGCTAGAGCCGAGCTTCATGACCAGCCGGGTCATCGGACCCGGCCGGTTTCGCGAGAGCGTGGCGCAGCTGACACTGGTTCGTTCCAGAAAATCGGGCGAGAAGCATTCTGGCCGCTCACCGCGGCAACGACGTGCCAGCCTACCCGGCGGACTACGCAACCATCGACGGCAGTCCAGCCTGCTCGCCATGATCACGGGGACTTCTCTGCTGTCAGAGTCGACAAATCCCCGTGATCATGGAGGCATGGCGCCGGACACTACGCTGTGCGCGTGCCAGGTCAGCCGTCAGCCGCGATCAGCCGGCCGATTGGCGCCCATGCGCCGGTCGCAGGCGGGCTGGCCACCGGCAGCCTGAAGTACGCGGTCGCGGTCCGCGCGGAGGCGATCCAGGTCTTCGTCACCAACCCTCGCTCCTGGTCAGCCTCACCGGGCAGCGAGCCTGAGACCAGGACGCTGCGCGAGCATGTCGACCGCACCGGCTTCCCGGTCTTCGTTCACGCTCCGTACCTGATCAACCTCGGGTCGCCCGACTCGGTCGTGCTAGCTCGTTCGGTGTCCATGCTCGGTCACTGCCTGCGGCGCGGCGGCGATATCGGGGCGCGTGGCGTGGTCGTGCACGCGGGGTCGGCCATCACGCCGGACCGGGAAGCTGGCCTGGGCCGCGTCAGGCAGGCGCTGCTGCCGCTGCTCGACAAGCTGCCCGACGACGGGCCCGACCTGCTGATCGAGCCGATGGCAGGGCAGGGCGCGATGCTCTGCGCGGCCATCGGTGACATCGGGCCGTACCTCGCCGCGATTGACTGGCATCCGCGCGCGATGCTGTGCCTGGACACCTGCCATCTCTATGCCGCCGGACACGACCTGACCGCGCAAGGCGGCGTCGCGGCGGCGTTCGCCGGACTCGCGCAGGTGGCGAGCGGCCGGCTGCGGCTCATCCACGCCAACGACGCCATGGACGGCTGCGGGTCCAGGAGGGACAGGCACCAGAACATCGGCAAGGGCACGCTCGGCACCAGGCCATTCTGGGAGTTCCTGCATCACCCGGCCACCGCAGGCGTGGCGTTCGTCGTGGAGTCACCGGGCGGGGAGAAAGGGCACGCCAAAGACGTCGCGGCACTGAAACGGCTGCGCACGAGCGCACGCGCCCCGGCCAGCCGGGTCGCCGGCGACCAGGCCAGCCCATTGCGGTGAGCGACTGAGCCATTGCGGTGAGTGGCATGTTATGGCCATGCTGAGCATGCAGATCCGTTAACTCAGGAGCAGACGATGACTCAGCCCTCCGGCACCGACCCTACTCAGGATCACCAGGAACACGAGGATCAGCCCTGGACCATCAACATTCCTGGCCACCCCGTGCGGAGCGATTCACCTGAGTACGTGAAGTCGCGGCAGACCATGAACGACATGGCAGACCACCTGAGCGACCTGATCTACGGCCAGCCACCCTACGAGGACCATCACGGCGGCGGCCTGTGGCTCAAGGACGCTCAGGGCTGGTTCCTCGTGCGCAACCTGGCCGGGATGGAGTGGTCATCGCAGTTCTGCGCCGATCCCGCCAAGGTAGACCTGATCCGCCAGAACGCGCAGCGCCTGTACGCGGCCTTTCCCGAGGCGGCGCAGGAACTCGGCATCGCCGACCTGCTCGCCACTCCGATCACCGATGCCGCCGGCGTCGCCACCTGGACCGACTCGATCTGCAACGCCAGCATGCCTCTCCCGGCCCCCGCCCATACCGGCGTGCTGCCCGCCGGCGGCGGTGTCCACCACTACCCGAGCCCGATCACCGAGATCGCGTTCTTCAAGCACGACGACTTCCAGCTCTGGGTGACCGACCAGGAAGGCAAGCCCGCAGCCGTCGCCCCGCTCGGCCCGAGAGGCTCCGGCGACGGCCGGGTACACGTGCTCTACGCGACACCCGGCTCAGCCCTGGCCGATCAGGTCAGCAAGTCCGAGGCGAAGAACGAGCCGCTGATACTCGATGACCATCATCCGCTGGCCATGCAGGCGTTCGCTCGCCAGACCAGCTGACGTCCGGCTCCGGAGCCGCGTCCTGCCAGGATGACCGGCTTCCGGAGCCAGCCACGCCGGTGCCTCGATCTGTTGAGACAGATAATCTTTGACAACCTCAAGCAATCGGGGATATGGTTGAGTCACTCAACTGTTGAGGAACACAAGGTGCCTTGACCTCGCATCTGGAAGAATCGGCTCAGGCCGGCAGGGTGACCGCGGCGGTGAAAGGAGGGCGACGATGACCGGATGTCCGCGTGGCGACGAGCTCGACCAGGAGATCTTCGACGCCATGGCCGAACTCTTCGCCCAGCTGCTGCAGCGCGGCGAGCGGCTTGCCGAGCGATTCGACGTCCCTGTGTCCTGCGTGAAGGCGCTCAGGCGGCTGGACTCGCCGATCACGATGAAGGATCTTGGCCTGAGCATGCGCTGTGACCCGTCCTTCGTCACCACGATCGCCGATGCGCTTGAGGAGCGCGACCTGGCCAGGCGCGAGCCCAGTGCCACCGACCGGCGGATCAAGAATCTGGTGCTCACCCCGCACGGCCTTGAGGTGAAGGCTGCGATCGAGCAGGAAGCGCTCAGGCTGATGCCGTGGTCCGTCGCCCTTGACCAGAGCGAACGGGAGCAGTTCCTGGAACTCGTCCGCAAGATGTGCAGAGCCCTGGCGGGGATGCCAGGCTCGCCATCCGCCAGCGCGCCTGCGAAGGAGGTGACCACAACCACGAGCACTTCCTCGCCGGCCGTGCACTAGCCGGCGACCTCACGCTGACATCGGAATCCGGGCTCATTCTCACGCGGCACTGATCGCGCATCACCAGCCCCGCTCAGCGATTACCTGACAGACATCCATCGCGGCATCCGCGACATCTCCCACGACGCCCGGCGCCTTCCTTCGCCGCGGTGCGGGATCCGCACGCCCCACAACGAAAGGTTAGGAGACCGCTGTGTCCACGACGCAAACGGTTACCCGCCCTGCAACCACACCTGACCCGCCGACCGCCACCACGCGGGGCCACCTCGGCCTGGCGCTTGTGGTGATCGCCACCGCCCAGCTGATGGTCGTTCTGGACTCGGCCATCGTGAACGTCGCACTCCCCCACATCCAGCGTGCGCTCGGGTTTACCGGCAGCGGCCTGGAATGGGTCGTGACCGCCTACGCGGTCACTTTCGGCGGGCTGCTGCTGCTCGGCGGCCGCTCGGGTGACCTGCTCGGCCGGCGCCGCATCTTCATCGCCGGGCTGCTGCTCTTCTCGGCCGCCTCGCTGTTCGGCGGCTTCGCCACCTCGCAGGCCTGGCTGCTGGGTGCCAGGGCCGCGCAGGGCGTGGGCGGTGCCATGATCGCGCCCACCGCGCTGGCGCTGATCGCCACCACGTTCCCCGAGGGCCGGCAGCGGAACAGGGCGTTCGGCGTCTACGCCGCGATGAGCGGCGGCGGGGCGGCCGTGGGCCTGATCGCCGGCGGCCTGCTGACGACCTACCTGTCCTGGCGCTGGGTGCTCTTCGTTAACGTGCCGATCGGCATCGTGACAGCACTGCTCGCCCGGTACGTACTGGCGGAGTCGGCACGCCGGCCTGGTCATTTCGACCTGCCCGGTGCGATCGCCTGCACCTCCGGCATCGCGCTGCTGGTGTACGGGCTTTCCAGCGCTGGTACCGACCGGTCGGGCGTCTCGCACTGGACCGACGGCAAGGTCATCGCCTCGCTCACCGCTGCAGCGGCGCTGCTTGTCACCTTCGTCCTGATCGAGTCGCGCAGCCGCCACGCCCTGCTCCCGCTGCGGCTCCTGGCGAACCGCAGCCGGACGGGCGCCTACCTCGTCATGCTCTGCGTCGCGACGGCGATGTTCGGCATCTTCTTCTTCCTGACGATCTTCGTCCAGGAGGTACTCGGCTATTCGGCGCTGAGATCGGGCCTGGCATTCCTGCCGTTCGCCGGTACGACCGTCCTCATGTCCGCGATCATGTCCCAGGTCATCAGCCGGACCGGGCCGAGGCCGCTCATGATCACCGGCGCAACGGTGACTGCGGGCGGCATGTACTGGTTCTCGCGCCTGACCGATCACAGCAGCTACGTCAGCGGCCTGATCGGCCCGATGCTGGTCACCGCTGCCGGACTCGGCATGCTCTTCGTACCGCTCTCGGTGACCGCGCTGACCAGGGTCCGCCGCGACGACTCCGGCGTTGCGTCCAGCCTGCTCAATACCGGCCAGCAGGTCGGCGGCGCGATCGGCCTGGCCGCGCTTGGCACGGTCACCTGGACGGCGGTGTCAGCTAACGTGAAGTCTCAGCTCACCCAGGCGCGGGCCGCTCGCGGCGGCAGGATCGGCCTGCACCCGCCGCCTCCCAGGGCCGGCGGCCACCTGCCCGGCCCGATCCTGCACCAGGCACTGGCATTCGGGATCTCACGAGGTTTCCTGGTCGCGGCCGGGATCGCGCTGCTCGCGCTCGCCGTCGTGATCGTCTCGATCCGGCTGCGGCGCGAGGACGTC
>DASWAA010000234.1:0-13117 GCA_036391385.1 Streptosporangiaceae bacterium | reverse complement strand
AAATGACCCGGAAAGGGCTGCAGAAATGAGCGACCTGCACGTTACCGTGAATGGGCGGCTATATACCTTCGCTCCCGGTGTGACGGTGCGGATCGGCCGCAGTTCCGACAACGACATCGTCGTCAACGACCCGACCGTATCTCGTCGGCACGCCCAGCTCTCCTTCGGAGCGAACGACTGGACGTGGCAGAACGCCGGGCAGGCGCCGACCTTCCTGAACGGCCAGCCGGTCGTGCAGTTCGCCGTCGGGCAGGTCACCGAGGTGTGCCTCGCCTCGCCTCAGGGCCCGGCGCTGCGGCTGCAGTCGGTGGCGGCGGGCCAGCCGCCAGCCGGGACCGAGCTTGCGGCTGGGCAGGGCGGCCCACCACAGGCGACGAATGTCGCCGCGCAGCCCGCACCGGGTTACGCGCCTCCTGGTCCTGGCGCCGCGGCTCCTCGTCTGGCCGGCGCCGCCGTCGGCGCCGCACCACAGGGCTACGCGGGCCCCGGCGCAGTGCCGCCCCGGGGCTTTCCCGGCGTACCGCCGCTCGGTTCCCCCGGAGTGCCCGGGCCGCCCGCCGGAGCCCCGCCGCAAGGCTTCCCTGGCGTACCGCCGCTCGGCTCCCCCGGGGTCCCGCCGCATGGCTACCCCGGCCAGGCCGTGACGCCGCCGGGCATGCCCGGCATGCCCGGCTTCCAGGGCGCCCCGGGAATGCCGGGACAGGCCGGCATCCCGCTGTCCCTGCTCGACCAGGGGTCCTTCTTCGACGTCCTGATCCCGATCAAGAGCTGGCTGCACGATCGCGGCTGGCGGCAGGGCATCAGGCTGCTGATGATCCCCTACGCCCTGCTGCCGCTGATCTTCCTCGGACTGTTCTCGAACTCCATGGCGCTGAGCACGCCAGGCTGGGCGTACAGCCTCTACGTGGCGCCGATCTGGCTGCTTGCCTTCTGGTACCTGATCCGGCCGCCGCAGGTCGGGAAGATCGACGTCTTCGTCGCGATCGGCGTCATCATCTGGACCACCATCTGGCTGAACATCGTCACGATCTACATCAACACTCACTTCGGCAATCCGGGCAACATCCTCGGCGCGCTGGTCATCGGCTACAACGAGGAGATCACCAAGGCACTCCCGGTGCTGATCGCCGCGATCGCGCTCCTGAGGGTGTGGAAGCGGAAACTCGACCCGCGGAACTGGTTCCTGATGGGGACCGTTGCCGGCCTGACCTTCGGCCTGGTCGAGCAGTCGCTGTACACGCCGTACGCGATCGCGCAGATCCACGGCGCGCACGCCGTCAGCGAGGCTGACCTTGGCGCGCTGTCGTTCGCCTTCCGCGTGTTCGTCGACGGGTTCCAGCACGCGGTGTGGGCCGGCGTCTCCGGCTTCTTCATCGGGATAGCGGTGAACTACCGTCGCCGCCGGATACCGCTGCTGCTGGTCGGGATCAGCATCCCTGCTGTGCTGCACGCGCTCAACGACTTCACGCTCACGATCTTCCACACCGTCTACGTGGGCGTGGCGGTCCAGGCGCTGTCGCTGTTCCTCTTCCTCGGCTATACGCTCTCCGCGTCGACCATCGAGCGCAGGGTTCGGCGCAACCCCAGCTTCCGCGGAGAGTCGATCATGATGGAGCGCTTCAGCGCCCCGGAGCAGGCTTCCTAGCGATCGCCGCATGATGAGCCCGGTCGACCTGGTCAGGCCAGCCCAGGGAGGGAGGAGCGCGATGACGACCCCCGGTGTCCGGCCATTCCTCGCCTGGACGGCGGTGGGAGCGGCCTTCAGCCTCGCAGTTGCCAGCCTGCTATCCATCGGGATCTTCGTGCTCCCGGTGGCCATCGTCGGTCTGGCGCTCCTGCTTTCCCGGCAGGCCAGCCGCAACGGCAGCGCGGCCGGGGCGGTCTGCGGGCTGGGCATCGTCCCGCTCTACGTCGCGTACCTCAACCGGAGCGGGCCGGGAGACGTCTGCACCTCGATCGCCGGCGGAGGGCAGGAGTGCACGCAGGAGTGGACACCCTGGCCGTTCCTGGCGTCCGGCCTGCTCCTGGTGGCGGGCGGGCTGGCACTGTTCTGGTGGCTGCGGCGGCGTGCTGTTCGGGGGCAGGCGACCGAGCAGGTCGCGAGCTAGCTGGCGATGACGGCGCCGACAAGCTGGGCGTAGCGCAGCAGATGCAGGTCGCCGACGAAGTGCTCCCTGGTGTATGCCCTGCCTGCCGCGCCCATGCGCTCGGCTTGCTCGGGATGGTCGAGCACCCACCTGACGTCCTTGCCGAAGGTCACCAGGTCGGTCGGGTCGGATAGCAGAATGCCCGCGCCGTCAGCGACCTGGTCGACGATGCCGCCGACCGCCGACCCGATGACCGGGCGGCCCTTCCACATCCCCTCGGCGACGGTCAGCCCGAATCCCTCCGCAAGGCTCTTCTGCACGATCATGGTGGCACGCCGCTGCAAGGCGTTTACCATGACCGCGTTCTCCTCGAAGTCGTCGAGCGGCAGCGTGATGAGCAGCACCCGGGCCCGGCTCTTCGCCGGAAGTTCGTGCCACTGTGCCAGGCACTCGGCGAAGACCACGGCGCCTTCCGGATCGTCGGCGACGCCGCTCATCGCGGGCCCGGCGAGTATCAGGTAGCCGGGCCGGTACGGCAGCACGTGCTGGACGAAGCCGCGCATCACGCCGGCCATGTCCTTGAGCCGGTCCCAGCGGGAGACCTGGACCGCGATCGGGTCGTCGGGTCCCGGGCGACCTTCCCCGGTGATCATGCCAGGGCGGGTGACCTGGGCCGTCGTGCCGTCACTGCGCACGAAGGTGCCTGGCCCGCAGGAGCCGTCCGGCTCGTAGACGCCGACAGTGGTCAGGATCGCACGGACGTTCTGCGCATCTAGCTCGGTGTTCTTCGCGGAAAACGGGTCGATGGACGGCGGGATGACATAAGTCCGGGCCCGGGGCACCCAGATCGGCGCGTACTGCCGCCTGGTGAAGATGTAGCCTTGCGCCGCCGAGAGATAGGGCCGCAGGAAGTCCCAGGCGGCCCGGCTGACGTCGTTCTGCTCGTCGATGCCGATGTGGCAGCGCCAGAGCACGTGGGCACCGGCCCGGGCCAGAGCCTCGGTCAGGCCTGCCGTCTGCGGGTCATGCAGGATCGCGACGTCACCCGGCTTGACCTGCGTGAGCAGCTCGTCGGCGTTCGCCGCAAGCACCTGCTCGTAGAAATGAGCGTCGGCACCGGTGACCGGCGTGTGATCGCTGTCGGCACCGTGGATCTGGTTGTGCAGCCGCTTGGTGATGCCGAAGAAGGCGGGATCACCGCCGATGACCGTCCAGCGGATCGGGATGTCGAACCCGGCCACGTAGCCGACGATGACCTGGAGCATCTCGGCGACCCCGCCGCCGACGGCCACCGAGCTGATGTTCCAGATCGTCCGGCCGCCGAGCCGCTTGCGCAGCCCGGACGCCGCCGTGATCAGCCGCTCGTAACGCTCGGTGCCGATCACCGGCTCTAGCCTGGCGACTGGCAGCCTGCGCTCGGCAACCTCGTGCAACAGCGTCACGTGTCTATCATTCGCTATCGGCAGGAGCCACGGCGAGTCCGGGTTCGGCTACGCACCGCTAACCGTGACGCAGGCGGGCTCCGCCGGGGCGGCCGGCTAGGCGCTGCACGGGTCGGTCACGAAGTCGATCAGTTCCTCGACCCGGCCGAGGAACGCCGGCTCCAGGTCGGCGAAGCTCGTCACGGACCGCAGGATCCGCTGCCAGGCCGCGGCAGGCTCGAGGTCCCAGCCGATGGCCTGGATCACGCCTTCCTTCCACGGTATGCCGCGCGGCACCCGCGGCCACGCGGCGATCCCGAGTACCGACGGCTTGACCGCTGCCCAGACGTCGACGTAGGGATGACCGACGATCAGAACGTGCGGCGACCGCACCTTCGCGGCGATCTGGCTCTCCTTGGAGCCCGCCACGAGATGGTCGACGAGCACGCCGAGCCGGCGCCCTGGCTGCGGGCTGAACTCAGAGACGATCGCCGGCAGGTCGTCGATACCGCCGAGGAACTCCACCACGACACCAACATCACGCAGGTCGTCACCCCAGATCCTCTCGACCAGCTCGGCATCGTGCCGGCCCTCGACGTAGATCCGGCTTGCCCGTGCCACCTTGGCACGGCTCAGCGGAGCGGCGATGGACCCTGAGGCAGTCCTGGTGGCTCCCGCAGTCCTGGTGGCTCCCGCGGTCCTGATGCCACCCTGGCCGGCCATGGCGGGCACGCCCCCGGCACGATCAGGCCGCTGCGCCGGCTGCGGTGGCCTGACCAGCGTGACCGGCTTGCCCTCCAGCAGGAACGGCGCTGACCCGAACGGGAACACGCGCCGCTTGCCGTGCCGGTCCTCCAGGGTGACTGCGTCCTTCTCCCACCCCACGACCGCGCCGCAGAATTCTCCGGCAGCATCCTCGACGACCAGCCCGTACTCCGCTGGCACCCGCGGCAGCTCCGGCCGCTCGCGGTGCCTGGCGGCCGTCTCGAGCACATCCCGGTCATATCGCGCATCACGCACTCGGAAGTCCCCTCGCTTGTCGGGTCAGCCGTGCAGCAGGCTGTGTCGTGGCATCAGCGGTGCAGGACGGCGGTGTCGTGACAGAAGTGCACGCGAGCCGGAGCAGCGGACTTGATCTTCGCCAGCGACTCGCTCCAGGCCGTCAGGTCGCTCGCCTGGCCCGGCGGCAGCGGCGCATCGGGCGGCCCGGCGTACTGGACCGATGTGTAAGCCGCATCCCCGATGAGCACGTCGGGCGCACCGTCGTCCTGCGTCGCGACCAGGACCGACTGATGACCGGCGGTGTGTCCGGGCGTCGCCACTACCCGGACTCCTGGCACGATCTCGGTGTCGCCGTCGAGCAGTTCGAATCGCCCGTTCATGAAGTCGAACCAGTCGTACAGCTCGGGCGACTCCACCTTCGCCCTGGTCAGCTCGGCCCGCTGGACGTAGCAGGGCGCGTGCCTGAAGACCGCGTTCTGACCGCAGTGGTCGAAGTGCAGGTGCGTGTTGACCACCAGGTCGATATCGGCCGGGCTCATGTCGATGTCGGCCAGAGCGTCCGCGACCGCGCGGTTCACCACCCGCCAGTCGGCGAGCAGATCGTCCGGGCCGCCCACGCCGGTGTCGACGAGCACCGCACCACCGGGGTGCGTCACTACGAATCCGTGCACTGGCCATTGCTCGCCGGCCACTTCCAGCCGCGCGAGGTGCAGGCGCTTGATCTCTGCCATGCCCGTCGCCTCCCAGTCGTCGCCCGATTTTTACATGATCACGCCACGATTCCGACGATATCGGACGCGACTCACCGTAACCGGTCACGCAGTTTCGGCCCACGCCGACGCCCCAGCCGACGCCTCAGGCGTCGCCGTCTCAAGATCACGGCGATTTCTTGGTCGTAACGGTAGAAAGATCTCCGTGATTATGGAGCACCCTATCGAGTTGCGCGTCGAATCGGTTCTCGGCCTGGGAGCACCCAATAGTCTGGCCATTCGAACTGGCCGCAGCTGGGGATTTGCTGTGCCTGAAAGACGATTCGTCCGACGGGGAATCTGACATGCACAAGTGGCGCCGCCTTCGTGACCGCACCCGCTTCATGACCGTGCTGGCAACCACCGCGCTCACGGCTGCCTTGCTCATCGGCGCGGGGCTCACCTCCCCGGCGAATCGTGCCCTGGCGACACCCGCGTCCGCGGCCGGTGCGGCGCCGCCAATCTGCTCGAAGAGCGCGAGCGGCCGGCTCAGCGCCTGCCCGCCGCCGCTGCCGCACGCGCTGCTCCCAGCCGGAGCCAGGGACGGCAGGCCAGTCAGGCGCCCCCAGGGTCACCTGGCGAGGCTGGTCGACACTCGTACCTGGACGAGCAGTGGCGGCAACACCTTTCCCGGCGCCGACGTGCCCTTCGGCATGGTTCAGTGGAGCCCGGACACGATGCCGCACCGCTCGGATGGCGGCGGGTACACCTACGGCGACAGGCGCCTGGAAGGGTACAGCCTGACCCACCTGTCCGGACCTGGCTGCCGGTCGGCGGGTGACGTCCCGATCCTGCCGATGACCGGCGCGCTCCGGTTGCCGGGCAACCCGGACGCGGCCACGACGTCCTTCACCAACTCCGGCGAGATCGCCCAGGCGGGCTACTACGCGGCCCGCAGCGACGCGCCGGCCACGATCACCTCCGAGTTCACCGCTACGCCGCATTCGGCGCTCGGGCGATTTACCTTCCCGCAGGGAGCGTCGCCGGAATTCCTGATCAAGCTGAAAGACAGTGAACGCGGTCATACCGCGTCAAGCGCCACCATAATAAGTAACCACGAAGTGGCAGGCTCGGACACGAGCGGGCAGTTCTGCGGCGAAACCAGCGCGTTCGGCCCGCAGCAGTACACCCTTTACTTCGACATTACGTTCAGCCATTCGTTCACCGCGCACCGGGTCTTCTTCCTGCGCGGCAGCAGCGACCCGAACTCGGTCCTGCTGACCTTCCCGCGGTCCGCTCATGTGATCGAGGCGCACGTCGCAGTCTCCTACGTCAGTACCGCGAACGCCCGCCTCGACCTGCGGAAGGAAGGAGCGGGCTGGGACTTCAACCGGGTCAGGGCCCTCGCGCAGGGCGCCTGGGGCACGCTGCTCAGCCGGATCGAGGTATCGGGCGGCAGCTACGCCAAGACGCAGGAGTTCTACAGCCTGCTCTGCAAGGACTTCCTGCAGCCGAACGTGATCAGCGACGTGAACGGCGAGTACCGCGGGCCCGATGGCCAGGTGCACCAGCTGGCCGCCGGCCAGCGGAATCAGTACGGCAACTTCTCCGGCTGGGATATCTACCACTCGCTCGCCCAGCTACAGGCCATGCTGGCGCCCGCCGCCGCCGGCGACATGGCCCAGTCCCTGGTGAACTACTACACGCAGAGCGGCACGCTGCCGCAGTGGGCGTACGTGTACCTGAACAATTACTCGATGATCGGCGACCCGGCCGACGCGGTCATCGCCGACTACTATGCCTTCGGCGCCAGGAACTTCGATACCGCGTCGGCGCTGTCGGCCATGCTCCGCCAGGCCACCACGGCCAACAGGGTCCGACCTGGCGCGACGGTCGAGGCCAGGTACGGCTTCCTGCCATATGGCCTGAGCTACGGCTGCTGCAACTTCCGCAACCCGGTGTCGGCCCTGCTGGAGTACGACACCGCGGACTTCGCCCTGTCCAGGTTCGCCGCCGCGCTCGGCGACCAGGGCGGCGCGACCGCCATGCAGCGGCAGGCCGGCAACTGGACGCACGTGTTCGACTCGGCGAACCACCTCCTGGTGCCGCGACGCGCGGACGGGACCTTCCTGCGCGGCGTCTGGCGCACCACGTCGGCCTACTACACCGAGGGCGACGCCGTGCAGTACCTGTGGGACGTCCCGAACGACTACGCCGGCCTGTTCTCCCGGCTCGGCGGCCGCGCGGCCGCAGCCAGGGAACTGCGGCACTATCTGTCCAGGCCCACCGCCGGAGGGCAGTACGCGATGGTCACCAACGAGTTCGACGACGGCGAGCAGTTCGCTCCCGACTACGCGGGCGACCCGGCGACGACCCAGCGGACGGTCGCCGCGATCCGCACCCTGGTCTACCGCCCGGGACCGGACGGGATCAGGAACAACGACGATCTCGGCGCGGAGAGCTCGCAGTTCATCTGGGAGATGCTCGGCCTGTACCCGGAGAACCCGGGCAGCGGCACGCTCGTCTTCGCCAGCCCTGGCTTTCCCAGGGCGGTCATCTCGCTGCCGAATGGCAAGAAGATCACGATCAGCGCGCCCGGCGCGTCACCGGCCAGGTTCTACGTCAGCTCGCTGAAGATCGACGGCAGGGCGTACTCCCGGCTGTACGTGCCGTTCGCCACCCTGGCGCGCGGATCCACGATGAGCTGGACCCTGAGCCGGCGGCCGACATCATGGGGCACCGCCCCGGCCGACGCGCCACCGTCGTACGGACCTAGCTGATCTGGACGCGGCGGTCCAGGCGGTCAAGGGCGGTGAGTATCCGCTGCTCGGAGACGGGGATGGCGGCTCCGACAGGCTGGGCGAAGAGGCTGACCCGCAATTCCTCGATCATCCAGCGGATCGCCCCGACGTCCTCGCGTGAGCGGGCGGCCGGGCCGAGGTCGGCCAGGACCTGCTCGTAGTCGTCGGTGACCCGGTGCACGACCGTCATCCGGTCGGCGTCTCGTCGCAGGTCGGCCGGGGCCTTGTCCAGCCGGTGCGACATTCCGCGCAGGTAGCGGACCAGGTCGCGAAGGCGTCGCGCCCCGGTCTGCGAGACAAAACCGGGATAGATCAGCCCGGAGAGCTGCGCGCGCAGGTCGGCGGCGGCCGGGGCGAATGCCGGGCTCCCGGCCCGGTCAAGCGCGGACTCCACCTCGTGCGCCTGGGTCAGGATCTGCGCCACGACGCTGACCACGTCGGCGGTCCCGGCGCGCAGGGACGATCTGGCCGCTTCGAGCAGGGCGGCGAACGCCGCCGAGTCCCACGCGGGTCCGCCGGATCTGGCGATGATGTCGTCGGCCGCGCAGGCGGCACAGTCGTCGAGCAGGTCATCGGTGCTCGGGTACGGATGGCGGCTCATCGCCAGCTTCGCGCCGACCGGCAGCCGGCTGGCGACGGCACGCGCCCCGGACGGCACCTGCGTCAGCAGGAGCCGCCGGTTGCCCGTCACCATGGCGGCCTGCGCCCCGGCCCGGGTCTCGAACAGCCGGATGTCGGCCGCCTCCCCGGCGTCGGCCAGCGCCGGATAGGCCACGACCTGACCGTGGGTGAACACCTGCGGCAGCGAGTCGAAGTCCCACGACCGCAGGCCGGTCCTGGTCAGGCCGGTGGCAGCATCGGCGAGCCGGGCCTGCAATCGAGGTCGCAGCTCGGCCCGCAGATCCTCCAGATCCTTGCCGGTGGCGAGCACCTGGCCGTCGTCTGTCACGCGGAACGTCAGCCGCAGGTGCGACGGCAGCCTGGACAGATCCCAGGCATCGCGCGGGACTGGCACACCGCCCAGCCGGCCGAGCTCGGCGGACAGCTCGTCCAGCAGCCCGCCCTTAGCCGGGTCCAGCCTGGGCAGGACGGCGCGGGCCACATCGGGCGCCGGCACGAACCGGGTCCTCAGCTGCTTCGGCAGCGACCTGATCAGCTCGGTGACCAGTTCCTCCCGCAGCCCGGGCACGTTCCAGGAGAACTCATCGCCGCTGACCCGGTTCAGCACCGCGAGCGGGATGTCGGCCGCGACCCCGTCGTCAGCCGCGCCGGGAGCGAATTCGTACGACAGCGCCAGCTCGCCCCAGGTACTCGGGTAGTCCGCCGTGCTGATCTCGTCCGCCGCAGGGCCGGCCAGCTCAGCCGGCGTCAGCGTCAGCAGATCAGGATCGGACTGCCTGGCCTTCTTCCACCAGGAGTCGAAGTGCCGCGCCGAGGTCACGTCCCCCGGAACCCGCCTGTCGTAGAAGTCGAACAGCGCGGCGTCGTCGGCGACGATGCCGCGCCGCCGCGCCCTTCGTTCCAGCTCCTCCGCCTCCGCGATCAGCTGGCGGTTACGGTGGAAGAACTTGTGGTGCGTCTGCCAGTCGCCCTCGACCAGCGCGTGCCGGATGAACAGCTCGCGGGCCAGTACCGGGTCGATCCGGCTCATCGTGACCCGTCGCGCGGCGACCAGCGGCAGGCCGTAGAGCGTCACCCGCTCAAGCGCCATCGCCGCGCCGCGCCGGCCGTCCCAGTGCGGCTCGCTGTACTCGCGCCTGACCAGATGCGCGGCCAGCGGCTCGGCCCATTCGGGCTCGATCCGCGCCGCGACCCGTGCCCACAGCCGTGACGTCTCGACAAGCTCGGCGGCGGCGACCCACTGCGGCGGTTTCCGCGCGAGCACCGAGTCAGGGAAGATGGCGAAACGGGCTCCCCGGGCGCCGGTGAACTCGGCAGGCCCGCGCCGCTTCTGGCCGGACGGCTTCGCCTCCTCCTGCATGCCGATGTGCGACAGCAGGCCGGCCAGCAGCGAGCGATGAACGCGGTCGGCCAGGTCGGCCGGGATCCTTGCGGCGGTCTCGGCGCCGGGCCTCGCCGCGAGCTGAGCGACGTGGGCCTCGTCCCCGGTGCGGGCGGCCGGGCGGGCGTCCGGGCGGGCGGCCGGCGGCCGGTCAGGATCGGCACGGTCGGGGCCGGCGATCACGCCGAGTTCTTTCGCGGCCTGCCTGAGCTGGCCGTAGACGTCCTGCCACTCGCGAACCCGCAGGTAGTGCAGGTACTCCCGGCGGCACATCCGGCGGAACGCCGACCCCGACAGCTCACGCTGCTGCTGGCGCAGGTACTCCCAGAGGTTGACCAGGGAGAGAAAGTCAGATCCTGGCTCGGCAAAGCGGGCATGCTGAGCGTCGGCCGCCTCGCGGGAATCGGAGGGACGCTCCCTCGGGTCCTGAATGGCCAGCGCGGACGTGATGATCAGAACCTCGCGGACGCAGTCGTTGCCGCCAGCCTCGATGATCATCCGGCCGAGACGAGGGTCGACCGGCAGCCTTGCCAGCTTCCTTCCGACATCGGTCAGCCCGGCCGGTCCCCGGCCGCCGGCCGCCGCCCGGCCGCGACCTCCCGGCACGACGGCGCCGAGTTCTTCGAGCAAGCGGACGCCGTCGGTCACGTTGCGGGTGTCGGGCGGGTCGATGAACGGGAAGCCTGCCACCTCGCCGAGGTCCAGGGCGGCCATCTGCAAGATGACCGAGGCCAGGTTCGTGCGCAGGATCTCCGGGTCGGTGAACTCCGGCCGGGACTCGAAGTCGTCCTCGCTGTAGAGCCGGATGCAGACGCCGTCTGACGTCCGGCCGCAGCGTCCCTTCCGCTGATCCGCCGACGCCTGCGAGATCGGCTCGATCGGGAGCCGCTGGACCTTGGTCCGGTTGCTGTAACGGGAGATCCGGGCGGTACCCGGGTCGATCACGTACTTGATGCCGGGGACGGTCAGTGAGGTCTCAGCGACGTTGGTGGCCAGGACGACCCGCCGCCCGCGATGCGGCTGGAAGACGCGGTGCTGCTCGGCTGCGGAGAGCCGGGCGTAGAGCGGGACGATCTCCAGGTCATCCCCGCCGGCCAGCGCGTCGGCGGTATCGCGGATCTCGCGTTCACCGCTGAGGAAGACCAGGATGTCGCCGGGACCCTGCGCCCGGAGTTCGTCGACAGCGTCACAGATCGCCTGCACCTGGTCACGCGGCTCAGACTCGGCTGGCGCGCTCTGCGCCGCGCCACGGTCCGCGCCGTCTGCGGCGATCAGCGGCCGGTAGCGCGTCTCGACGGGGTAAGTCCGGCCGGAGACCTCGATGATCGGGGCCTCGCCCGATGCGCCCCTGGCGAAATGCTTGCTGAACCGCTCGGGGTCGATAGTGGCCGAGGTGATGACGACCTTCAGGTCGGGCCGGCTCGGCAGCAGCCTGTGCAGGTAGCCGAGGATGAAGTCGATGTTCAGGCTGCGCTCGTGCGCCTCGTCGATGATGAGCGTGTCGTAACGCAGCAGCCGCCGGTCACGCTGCAACTCGGTCAGCAAGATGCCGTCGGTCATCAGCTTGACGAGCGTGTCGTCGGTCGAGGTGTCGGTGAAGCGGACCTTGTAGCCGACGGCCGCGCCGAGTTCGGTGTCCAGTTCCTCGGCGATCCGCTCGGCCACGGTACGGGCCGCTAGCCTGCGCGGCTGGGTGTGGCCGATCTGCCCGGCCACGCCACGGCCGAGTTCCAGGCAGATCTTCGGGAGCTGCGTGGTCTTGCCCGAGCCGGTCTCCCCCGCGACGATGACGACCTGGTGATCGCGGATGGCCGCCGCGATCTCGTCCTTGCGCTGGCTGACCGGAAGCTCGGCCGGATACGTCAGCGCCGGCCTGGCGAGCCTGCGTGCCGCGATCCGCTCCGATGCGGCCTCGACGGCGTCGGCGACGTGCCGCAGCGCCCGGTCGCGCGGCCCGGCGTCGCGGAGGGCCGCCGCCTGGTCGATGCGACGGCGCAGCCGGTGCTGGTCCTGCAGCATCAGCTCCGGCAGGCGCGCTCGCAGCTCAGCGGGCGTTGGCAGCAAGGCGGCAGACTCCATGGCGGCGCTAGGGCATCAGGGAACAAGGATGGTCGTCGAGGTCCCGGATGCCTAACGCTTTTCCGCTGCCGCTGCTTCCGCGCGCTTCGTCGGTCAGTGCTCGGCGGCGTCGCGCAGGGCAACCGTCAGGCTCGCGAGATCGCCAGGCGATACACCCGACTGGAAGGTCGTGGCCAAGGTAGACGAGTCCGCCCAGACGCAGACGGCGGCAGCCTGCTGAGTGCCACAGCTCAGGACGCCTCCGAGCGGGCCGGCCGGATAAGCCCTGGCATTGCTGACGTGCGCGCCCAGCAAGAACGAATCGACCCGGACGGCCAGCGGCTGCGAGCGCGTCACCTCGAACACCAGCGGCGTGGTGCGCCTGGAGAAGCCGATGACGACGAACGGCGGACCGCCCGGCTGGGTGTAGATGCCGATCGCGGCCTTCTGGAAGGCCCCGGCCCACATCGTGTTTCTCAACCTGATTTGAGAGTTGGCTCGCTTGCGCATGATGGCGATCAGCGAAGCGGCAGTGGATCCGGTCTCCTGGGCATAGCTTCGCACCGACGCCGGGAGGGTGAGCGTGCGCACGGGCCCCGACGGTGGCCCAGGCTGCTTGACGCCAGCGGCGGTGCGGCCCAGACCTGACACCAGAGCTGAGGCCGCCATGATCAGCACAATGGCCAGGACGATGCCGCCGACGATGAGTGGCCCGATGAGGTGACTGGGAATCCTCTTCGGCTGTTGCGGCAGCTCGGCCGGCTGTGCGAAGAGCGCTGGCGCGAGGGCGGGCTCCAGATTGAGGGCAGGATCTGGCGCGGGGAACCCGGCATCAGGCTCGTGGCTAGGTGTCGTCGGACTCTCCATGTGCTCTGCTCGTACCTCTCCCTGTGCCCACAGTCCAATGCAAAGGCACTATCTATCATGACAAATGTAAAAGCATCCGACTACGGCCACGGAAGCCGGGCTTCGCGGCGCAGGTGGGCGGCCAGCTCCCCGGGACCCGGAGAGCTGCACGGCCGGTCGCGGCGGGCGGCCGCCTGGAGCGGGTCGCGTA
>DASWAA010000233.1:0-22188 GCA_036391385.1 Streptosporangiaceae bacterium | reverse complement strand
CGTGAACAGCGTGGCGGCGCTGGGGGTCAGGTACGCCCACGGCGGGCCGCACCTGAGCTGGCCGCTGATCGCCTGGTTTACCGGGGCGACCGCGGTCGGCGCACTGGCCGGGAGTAATCTGGCCGGCCGCCTGAACCCGGTCAGGCTCAGCGTCGCGTTCACCGTGCTCGTCGTTCTCGTCGGCGGCTATACCCTGGTCCGCGGCCTGAACGGCCTGTAACCAGGCCGGACCTGGTGAGGCCGGACAGATGGTCTGATGCCGGGCTGGTCAGACTGCCTGGTCCGACCAGCTTTGCGGGAGCGGCACGGCGGCTCAGGTACGACCGCTAATGTGACTCGGCATCCGCGGCGGCTCCGCCGCGATCGCCGTCGCTAACCTCCGGCTCAGGATCGCCGCCTAGTTCGGGCTCGACGCCACCTTCCCTGTGCCGTTCCTGCAGCCGAAGCACCTTGCGGATCAAAGCGGCCTCGCGCGCGTCATCTGGCCCGTCAGGGTCGCCGCCCTCGCCCAGGCCGCCAGCGGCAGGCTCGAAGTTCGTCATCGCAGATTCCTCCTCCGGCAGGTTAGCGCGCAACTCGCTGCCGCGGTTAGTGCAAGTACCGGCGAGCGCCGGCATAGTTACCGAACGACCACACCGACTCGATCCGGACCGGAGCGCCGGTGTGCGGTGCGTCGATCATCTGCCCGTTGCCGACGTACATGCCGACATGGCTAATCGGCCCAGACGGGCCCGCACGGAAGAACACCAGGTCGCCGGGGAGGAGGCCGGAAGCGGCGACCGGAGTGCCGTGGACCGCCTGCCGGTCAGCGTCCCTCGGCAGCGTGAGCCCGTAGGCCAGATAGACGGAGCGGGTGAATCCCGAGCAGTCGAAGCCGAAGCCGGACGTCCCCGCCCACAGGTACTGCAGGCCACGGAACTTCCGCGCCTCCGCGATCACTTTCGCTGCGGTCGCTCCCCAGGAGGTGCCCGCGGCGTGCAGCGCCACGGCCGACCGCCGGAGTGCCAGCCTCCCGCCGCCGATCATCGCCACCTCGACGTACGTGGAGGTAGCGGCTACGACCGGGAGCATCGTGTCGTAGGAGATCTCCATCACCCGGCTGCCGGTAACGCCGCTGCCTGTCCATCCGCTCCATAGCCAGGTCGTCGGTGCGCGCACGATCGCGGTCGTGGTGCCCGCAGGCGGGGACGTGCTCGTCAGCTGCCTGGTCGGCACCCATCCCGGGTACCCGCGGCCATCGCGATTCGTCGGCTGGCTGGGAACGGCGATCTTCGTCCAGCCCGAGCCGTAATGGCCGATGACGGTCACCTTGGTGCCGTACAGCGCCTGCGACTCCAGCCGGCCGACCAGCCAGGACTTCTGCGCCGCGGACATAGCGGCGACCCATGCCCTCGGCCGGGCCGGGCTGGCCAGGGCCGGCGCGTCGACCGGCCGCGGATACCAGGGCTTGACCCACATGGTGGCGACGCTGACCGAGACCCAGCAGGTCCCGGTCAGGCACGACCGCAGCGGGGCGGCGGCAGTGGCGCCGGCCGCCGGCTGACCGGACCGGTCGCCCTGCCCGCCCGCCTGCGGCGCCGCCTGACCGGACACGGTGGCCTGCCCGCCCGCCCGCTGCCCCGCCATGTGGCTGTTCACGGTGGTCCCGGCCAGCTGACAGGAGGCAAGGACGACGGCCAGGGCGGTGCTCCCGACGGCTGCTAGCCGCCGCCTGGCAGCTGCGGTCCCGCCGCCGTCACAAGCCGCCCGCGCCGCGGGCGCTTCGTGCTCGAACATGTCCGGCTCCTTTGCCGCTGCCCATTATCGGCTGGCCTCAGCCAGCCGGGTCAGGGCCGAACGGCAGCCTTAGCCGGGCCTAACGGCCGGGTCAGGCAGGATCAGGCAGGATCGAGCTCGTGCTCGGGGCGGTAACTGCCGGTAAGTGCCGCGACGTTCATCGCGACGCGACGGGCCAGTTCTCGCTGCCCGTCCTGCCAGCAGGCCGGGTCACCGTGCCAGCCAGCGAGCGCGGGGTCGACGAGCGCCCGGCCGAAGGAGAACGTGAGCGGCCAGATGTGGGGGTGCTCCTGCATCGCGGCAAGGTTGGCGGTGGCGCGCTGCGGTGACTGCCCTCCGGACAAGAACGCCACCCCGGCCAGCCTGGCCGGCACGCCGCCGAGAGCGCGCAAAGTGGCCACCGCGACCTCGCCAGGACCGGCGTCAGCCGGCGAGTCCTTGCCGGGTAGCACCATGTTCGGCTTGAGCACGACGCCGTCCAGGTCCACCTCGTAGTCCGCCAGCTCGCTCATCACCTCAAGCAGGATCAGGGTCGTCGCGGTCTCACAGGTACCGAGCGAGTGCGCGCCGTCCATCAGCACCTCTGGCTCGACGATCGGCACCAGGCCCGCCTCGTGGCAGGAGGCCGCGTAACGGGCTAGGGCCTGGGCGTTCGCGCGAACGGCGACGGCGGATGGCATCCCGGAGCCGATCCGCAGGACGGCACGCCACTTGGCGAACGACGCTCCGAGCCCGGCGTACTCGCGCAGCCGCGCGGGCAGGCCGTCGAGACCTTCGGTGATCGTCTCGCCCGGACTTCCGGCCAGCGGTCTTGTCCCGGCGTCGACCTTGATCCCGGCCTGGATTCCGGCGTCCGCGAGCGCGTCGGGAAACGTCGCGCCACCGCTCACCCGCTGACGCAGTGTCTCGTCACAGAGGATGACTCCGCTGATGCCCTCGGAGAGTTCCGGTGTCGTGACGAGCAGCTCTCGATAGGCGCGCCGGGTCTCCTCGGTCGCCGTCACCCCGGCAGCCTCCAGCCGCGCGGACATGGTGGGGATGCTCTCGTCCGCGGCAAGGATGCCCTTGCCCGGTGCCACCAGAGCCTGCGCCGTGGCTGCCAGATCAGTCATGGACCGACGGTAAGAGTCCGTCCGGCCGCTCGCATCCCCCGGCAGGAGGAGCCTGCGGGGGACCGGGATCCAGCCCGTACCCCGGGCCAGGACCCGCGGCGTGTCCCTGCGGCCTCCTGTCTGAGCGGTCTGCGTGCAGCTGCGATCTCCCCCTGCGCCTCCCCGCCAGGGGGGATGGCGTGACCTGCGGATTCATCTATGGTGGCAGTCCAGCAGGGAGCCGGAAGCGAGGCAGTGACCATGTCCGACAAGCTCGTGCGTCTTGCCCGGCAGGACATGCCAGGCAGCGCCCGCCGCCCGGTCATGATCGCGATCGCCGGAGACAGCGCGGCTGGCAAGACAACGCTTACCCGCGGGATCGTGGAGGCGCTCGGCCCGGACCGGGCCACCGCGGTGTGCGCGGACGACTATCACAAGTACGACCGCGAGGAACGCCGCGATGTCCCGTTCACGGTGCTGAACCCTGAGTGCAACCACATCGAGATCATGGAACAGCACCTGCAGCTCCTCGCGCTCGGGCGCCCGATACTCAAGCCCGTCTACGACCACTCGACCGGCACGCTGACCCGGCCTGTCCTGGTCGAGCCGCGTGACTTCGTGATCGTGGAGGGACTCCTGCCGCTGCACTCCAAGCTGTCCCGTGCCTGCTTCGACATCACGGTCTACCTGGACCCGCCGGAGGAGATCCGGCGCGACTGGAAGCTCAGGCGCGACTGCCGGGATCGCGGCTATGACCCGTGCCAGGTACTCGCCGAACTGGAGCGCCGCGAGCCGGAGTCTGCGGCCTACATCCGGCCGCAGCGTCAGTGGGCCGACCTGGCCATCAGATTCGCCCCCGTGCCAGGACACGGCGACGTGGCGGACACCCCGCTGTCGGCCGAGATCCTGCTGCGGCCCACCATCATGCACCCGGATCTGTCGCACGTGCTGACCGACGACGACCGGCGGACCGTCCACCTCCGGCTCATCAGGGACGGCGACGGCCGGCCTGTGGACGCGCTGCACGTGCACGGCTACGCGCCGCGCGAGGACAGCCAGATCGTGGAGAAGGCGATCTGGGCGCAGCTGTCCATCGACCACGGCACAGCGCCGCCCGAGAGCCTCGGCGAGTACGCGCCGGGCCGGCGCAGTGAGTCGCTCGCGATCGCGCAGCTGCTCCTGCTGTGGCACCTGCTCGAGGCCAGGGCGTGACCAGTGGGACTCACCTCGCTGGCCGGAGGGCATCCGCACCCGGCGCAAGTAGGTAGCGTTCCTGCTATGAGTACCGAGCCCTCGGCCCTGCGCGTGGTGATCATCGACGATCACCAGATGGTGCTCGACGGGCTCAAGGCCATGCTCCATCCGTACTCCGCGCAGGTGCAGATCGTCGGCGAGAGCAGCGATCCGCAGGACGCGCTGCGGATCGTCACCGAGGTCGGTCCGGACGCGGTGCTGCTCGACATCCGCCTTCGCGGCTCATCTGGCCTGGACCTGTGCAGCGACATCCTCGCCGCGCACCCGTCCTGCAAGGTGGTGTTCCTCACCGTCTACGACGACGAGCAGTACCTCTACCAGGCACTTCGGGTCGGCGCGGCCGGCTTCCTGCTCAAGCGGATCAGGGGCGCCGAGCTTGTCGACTATCTGCGCCGGATCAGGGACGGCGAGGTGCTGATCGACCCGGCGCTCGCCGGACGGGTGGCCTTGTCCGCCGCCAGGCTGCACAGCGGCGAGTTCTGGCCCGGGGCCCATCTCGGGCTGACTCAGCGCGAGAGCGAGGTGCTCGCGCTGCTGGTGGCCGGCCTGTCCAACCGCGCCATCGCCGCCAAGCTCGTAGTCAGCGAGGAGACGGTGAAGACGCACTCCCGCGGCATCTACCGCAAGCTCGGAGCATCGGACCGGGCCGGCGCGGTGGCCGCGGCGCTGCGCGAAGGCCTGTTCCATTGACCGCGCTGCTTGGCGGGGACGCCGAAGGCGAGGCGCGGCTGCTGTCGAGAGTCATCGACACCATCTCGGCCGGCCTTGATCTGGACCGGATCCTGCAGGGAGTGGCCAACCTCGTCACCGAGACGACGCAAACCGACGTGTGCTTCGTGCACCTGCTCGACGAGCGCGGGCGCACGCTGCAGCTCAGGGGCGCCACTCCCCCGTTCGACGAGCTCGTCGGCAAGATCGAGCTGGCCGTCGGTGAGGGCGTCTCAGGCTGGGTGGCCGACCACGGCGAGCCGGCCGTGATCGTCGGGGACAAGACGAGCGATCCCCGCTACCGCTACATCCCGGCACTACGCGGCGAGGACTACACCTCGATGGTGTCGGTCCCCATCGTCACGCCGCTCGGGCACCTGGTCGGCGTGCTCAACGTGCACACCAGGCAGCGGCGCGAATTCGCCGGGTCGGACGTGGACCTGCTCAGATCGGTCGCCGGACTGGTCGCCGGGGCGATCGAGAACGCCCGGCTGCACCAGCGGCTCGCGGAGCGGGAGGAGGCGCTCGAGCGGTTCGCCGAGCAGACGATGCAGTGGCAGGAACATGAGAACCGCCGGCTGGCCGGGGAGATTCACGACGGGATCAGCCAGCGGATCGTGAGCCTGTTCTTTCACCTGTCCGCAGCGGCCGACGCGATCGGCAATGCACCCGATCTGGCCGCCGACCAGATAGCACGGGCGCAGGAACTGGCCGCGGCGGCGCTGGACGAGACCAGGCTCGCGATCGCGGGACTGCGCCCGCCGGTGCTTGACGACCTCGGCCTGGCCCCCAGCCTGGCGAGTCTTGGGCATTCCTTCCCGCAGCTAGACGTCCAGGTGGAGGCGACCGCGCAGCGGCTGTCCGAGCACATCGAGACCGCCGTCTACCGGACGGCGCAGGAAGCGCTGCAGAACGTGGCCAAGCATGCCGGCGCCCAGTCCGTCCTGATCCGGCTGGCCGGATCACCGGGCCGGGTCGTGCTGGAGATCACCGACGACGGTTCCGGCTTCGATCCGGCAGCCGTCGGCTCCCTCGTCGTCGGGCCGGGCGGCGGCCCGGGTGCGCCGACGGGGTTCGGCCTGTCCGGCATGCGCGAGCGGGCCGAGCTACTAGGCGGGAAGCTGGATCTGATCAGCACCCCTGGCCGGGGCACGACGGTCCGCCTGACGCTGCCAAGCAGCCCGCGTTCGGAGCCTTCCGGCCACCCCGTGCTGCCGCCGGGCACCAAGGACGCCGGTCTGGCCGCGGCCAGACCGTCTCGCGACAGGTCAGGCGGCGTCGGTGCTGTTGCCGAAGACCCGGCTGGCGCGGACGTCAGCGGCACTGATCTCGCTTAGGTCGGCCAGCCGGATCGATCCGCCGGAGGCCACGAGCCGGCCCGCCTGACGCAGCCGCAGCCTGTCGATGGCATTGCGCATGCTGCGGGCGTTGGCGAATCTCGGCTGAGTCATCCGCAGCGCCACGTACTCACCGAAGGCCTCCCGCGCGCCATCGGAGAGCCGGTACTCCTCCCGCTCCAGCATCTGGTCGGCGATGCGCAGCAGCTCGTCCAGCGTGAAATCGGGGAAGTCGAGATGGTGCGCGATCCGCGAGCCCATGCCGGGGTTGGAGCGGAAGAAGGTATCCATCCGGTCGGCGTAACCGGCGAGGATGACGACCATGTCCTCACGGTGGGTCTCCATGAACTGCAGCAGGATCTCGATCGACTCCTGTCCGTAGTCGCGCTCGTTCTCCGGCCGGTACAGGTAGTAGGCCTCGTCGATGAAGAGCACTCCTCCCATCGCCCGCTTGAGCACTTCCTTGGTCTTGGGCGCGGTATGGCCGACATACTGGCCGACCAGGTCGTCCCGGGTGACGCTGACAAGCTGGCCCTTGCGCAAGTAGCCGAGGTCACGCAGCAGTTCGGCCATGTGCATGGCGATCGTGGTCTTGCCGGTGCCCGGGCTGCCGGTGAAGCACATGTGCAGACTGGGCCTGGACGAGGTGAGGCCGTGCCGCTGCCTGAGGCGGTCGACGAGCAGCAGCGCCGCGATCTCCCTGACCCGGGCCTTCACCGGGGCAAGGCCCACGAACTCCGCATCCAGCCGGTCGAGCAGTTCGCCGGTCCGCAGCGATCGCTGCTCGGCATCGAGGTCGACAACCGATCCGTCCGCCACGGCGGCCAGGCGCGGCTGATCCGGCCCAGCCGGAGACTGGACCACCCGCCCGCCCGGCTCCGTGCCGCCCGGCTCCGGCCCGCCCGGCACTGGCCCGCCCGGCACCGGCCCGCCCGGCACCGGCCCGCCCGGCACCGGCCCGCCGGACACCGGCCCGCCCGGCTCCGGCCCGCCGGAACCCTCGCCATCCGGCAGGCCGGCGACGCCGGGCCGCGGCATCGCGAAACCGCGTGCGGGCGAGATCACCGGCCCCGGGCCGGTCATGGCGACCCGGCCCCGTAGTGGTCACCGTAGCGGTCGCCGGACGGGCGGTCGGCGGCGTAGGGGTGCAGTGAGTAGCTGATCCGGCGGTCCGACCTCTCCTGCCGGTCCAGCCGGAACCCGGGCTCGACGGCAGGGCGGCCGACGATGAAGCTGAGTGCCGTGGTCTGGCGCCCCAGCCGCGAGTCGTAGGCGCTCACCTGGATGTAGCGGCCGGGGTAGGCCTGCCGGCAGGCAGTGACCTCGTGCATCGCGGCTGCCGCGTCGGCTATCTCGAACATCGGCAGCCCCCACATCTCCCACAGCACGTTGCGCGGGTGCGGATCGTCGGTGAACTCGATCGCGATCGCCCAGCACTGGTCGATGGCGTACTGGATCTGCGCGGCGATCTCGGTGTCGGTGAGGTCGGGCAGCGAGGAGAAAGTGCCCTGCATAAGCCGCATTGGCGTGCTCCTGTCTGAAGAGTTTCCTGGCCCGTGAGTCCGCGGCGCGGCTCAGGCGGTCGGCGTGACCAGCACGTCCGGGGTATCGGTGGACTCGTAGTTGAAGGTGATGTCGCCCCAGACGTCGAGCGCGACCTGCAGCGGCTGGCATCCCTTGGCCGCCTCCCGCAGGATGTCCTCGCCCTCGGCGACGAAGTCCCTGCCCTCGTTGCGCGCCTTGATCATGACCTCGGTCGCGACCCGGTTGGCCGTAGCGCCGGCCGCGATGCCCATCGGGTGCCCGATGGTGCCGCCGCCGAACTGCAGGATCACGTCCTCACCGAGATAGTCGAGCAACTGGTGCATCTGGCCCGCGTGGATCCCGCCGGAGGCCACCGGCATGGTGCCGGGCATTGACCCCCAGTCCTGGTCGAAGTAGATGCCGTTGGCCAGGTTCGCCGGGACGAAGGACTGGCGGAGCGTGTCGTAGTAGCCCCTGGTGGTGGCCGGGTCGCCCTCCAGCTTGCCGACCACGGTGCCCGCGTGGATGTGGTCTACCCCGATCAGCCGGCACCACTTGGCGATGACACGGAAGCTCACGCCATGGGTCTTCTGCCTGGTGTACGTACTGTGGCCTGCCCGGTGCAGGTGCAGCAGGACGCCGTTCCTGCGCGCCCAGCGTGACATCGAGTGCAGGGCCGTGTAGCCGACGGTGAGGTCCACCATGACGACGACGCTGCCAAGCTCCTTGGCGAACTCGGCACGCTCGTACATCTCCTCCATGGTCGCGGCGGTCACGTTCAGGTAGTGGCCCTTGATCTCGCCGGTCCGCTCCTGCGCCCGGTTGACGGCCTCCATCGTGAACAGGAACCGGTCCCGCCAGCGCATGAACGGCTGGCTGTTGATGTTCTCGTCGTCCTTGGTGAAGTCGAGCCCGCCGCGCAGCCCTTCGTAGACCACCCGGCCGTAGTTACGGGCGGACAGTCCGAGCTTCGGCTTGGTCGTGGCGCCAAGCAGCGGCCGGCCGTACTTGTTCAGGTACTCCCGCTCCATCACGATGCCGTGCGGCGGGCCCTGGTAGGTCTTCACGTAGTGCAGCGGGATCCGCATGTCCTCCAGGCGCAGCGCCCGCAGGGCCTTGAACCCGAAGACGTTGCCGATGATCGAGGAGGTCAGGTTCGGGATCGAGCCTTCCTCGAACAAGTCGATGTCGTAGGCGATGTAGGCGATGTACTCACCCTCGCGGCCGGGGACGGCCTCCACGCGGTAGCACTTGGCCTGGTAGTGGTCATAGGCCGTGAGCCGGTCCGTCCAGACGACCGTCCACGTCGCGGTCGAGGACTCCCCGGCCACTGCCGCGCCCGCTTCCTCCGGCGGCACGCCGGGCTGCGGCGTGATCCGGAACGCGGCCAGCACGTCGGTGTCCTTCGGCACGTAGTCGGGCTGCCAGTAGCCCATCTGCGCATACGGCATCACCCCAGCGCTCCAGCGTTCCTGACCCGGCCCTGGCTCCATGGCTCCTCCGTCGGTTCGTGGTCTCCCACGTCCCACCATGCCAGCCGACTGTTTCAGTGTCTATTGAGTGTTCAGCGACTACTCTTAAGCAAATCTTTATTGATAACGGCACCTGCGCGGGACGGCCGGCGGAAGCCTCCTTCGAGCAGGGCGTGCTCGACCAGCCGGGCGGCGGGGACGATCAGTTCGCCAGAGTGCGCGACCAGGTACCAGTCACGGTGCAACGGCGTCCCCGGGACGCTCAGGACGGTGAGCCTGCCATCGGCAAGCTCGGCGGCGATCGCGTCCCTGGACACCAGCGTGACCCCGAGGCCTACCGTGGCGGACTCCCTGATGGCGCCGTTGGAGCCGACGACCAGGCAGGGCGGTGCGATGTCGAGCTCGGACAGCAGGGCCGAGGCGGTGGCACGAGTACCCGATCCCGGCTCGCGCAGCAGCCAGGTCTGGCGGGCGAGCCAGGCCAGCAGGCCGGGCAGGTCTCCCGGCGCGTGCCCGGCCAGCTCGGGCGCGGCCACGACCACAAGGTCGTGCGGGCGCACCGCGTGCACGGTGACGTCCCAGCCAGGCTCCGGCCGCCCGCCGAGGATCAGGTCCACCTGATGCCGATCGAGCAGCGCGTGCACCCGCTCCCGGTTGCCGACCTCCAGCCGGACGCCGGCCTGCGGGTAGCGCCGGCGGAACCCGCCAAGGATGGCGGGCGCGAGCTGCTCGGCGGCGGTGGTCACGGCGGCGAGCCGCAGCTCGCCACGCTCCGGGTCCGCCGCCGCCGAGGCTGCCAGCCTGGCCTCGTCGAGCAGGCCGAGTACCCGCCGGACGTAGCCCGCGTACGCCTCGCCGGCTGGCGTGAGCCTGAGCCCCCGTCCGTCAGGGACGACGAGCGCGACGCCGAGGGACTTCTGCAACGCGGCCAGCGAGGCCGAGACGGCGGCCTGCGTCACGACGAGGTCCTCGGCAGCCGCGCGCACCGAGCCGGTGTCGGCCACGGCGAGGAACGTGCGCAATTGGTTAAGAGTCAAGGAGCATCTCCCGGTCAAACGTTAAGCCTAAGTTTATCGATTCGCGGGCAGGCCGGTCCTGGCGGCGTGCGGCGGCCCGGCCGGGAGACAATCACCTGGTGCCGGTGTCCTCCTCATCGTTCTCAGCGCTGTCCCATCTCGACTGCGGGAAGTGCGGCCTGCGGTATGACGCCGCCGTGCTCCAGGGCACGTGCTCGTGCGGGTCTCCGCTGCTCGCGCGGTACGACCTCGAGCAGGTCCGCGCCCGGGTCAGCCCGCCGGACCTCGCCTCCCGGCTGCCTGACCTGTGGCGCTACCGCGAGCTGCTGCCGGTCGGCGATCCCGCGCCGGTGGTGAGCCTCGGCGAGGGCATGACCCCGCTGCTGGCGATGCCCAGGCTCGGCCGGGCGATCGGCGTGCCCCGGCTGCTGATGAAGGACGAGGGCCTGATCCCGACCGGCACGTTCAAGGCACGGGGCGCCGCGGTCGGCGTCTCCCGCGCGGCCGAGCTCGGCGTCACCGGCGTGGCCATGCCGACCAACGGCAACGCGGGCGCCGCCTGGGCGACGTACGCGGCCCGGGCCGGGCTGCACAGCCTGATCGTCATGCCGACCGGGGCGCCCGCCATCACCCGCGCGGAGTGCGCCGTGGCCGGTGCCGAGTTGTACCTGGTCGATGGTCTGATCGGCGACGCGGGCAGGCTCGTCGCCGGCGCGCTGCCCGGCCGGCCCGGCTACCAGGATGTCTCCACGCTGAAGGAGCCCTACCGGCTCGAGGGCAAGAAGACGATGGGCCTGGAGATAGCCGAGCAGCTCGGCTGGCGCCTGCCGGACGTGATCGTCTATCCGACCGGCGGCGGTGTCGGCATCATCGGCATCTACAAGGGACTGCTCGAGCTGCGCGAGCTTGGCTGGGTCAGCGGCGATCTGCCCCGGCTGGTCGCGGTCCAGGCGGCCGGCTGCGCGCCGATCGTGCGGGCGTTCGAGCAGGGAGCCAGGGTGAGCGAGCCGTGGCCGGACGCCCGGACGGTCGCCTTCGGCATCACCGTGCCCAAGGCGCTCGGCGACTTCCTCGTGCTCGATGCCGTCTATGCCACCAACGGGACGGCGGTGGCCGTGGACGATGCCGCGCTGCTCGCCGACCAGCGTGAAGTGGCCAGGCTGGAGGGCAGCTTCGTCTGCCCGGAAGGGGCTGCCTGCTTCACGGCCGTGCGCCGGCTCCGCGAGTCAGGCTGGCTGTCGGCTAGCGACGAGGTCGTCGTGCTCAACACCGGCACCGGCCTGAAGTACCCAGGCACGGTGCCGGTCCAGGCTGGCGTAGACGTGCCCGTCCTGGCCCCCGGCGACGCGATCCCCGGCCAGTCACCGTGACCCCAGCCGACGCCGGCCAGCGCCGCCCGACGCCGGTCGACGCCGGTCGAACACCGGCCGACGCCGGTACCTCGGAGAATGTTGGGGCCCAGAGCCCCGGCATTCTCCGAGATCGCCTGGACGCCGACAGGAGCCGAGAATGACGACTGACGATATTTACGATCTGGGGCGCTTCGTGGCGGCGCAAGACGCCGATGGCAGTTATGACCGCGCCGTCGCCGAGCTGCGGGCCGGCCGCAAGACGAGCCACTGGATCTGGTTCGTCTTCCCGCAGATCGCCGGCCTCGGCCAGAGCCCGACCTCCCGGAGGTACTCGATCTCCTCGCTGGACGAAGCCCGGGCCTACCTGCGGCACCCGGTCCTCGGTCCGAGGCTCACCGAGTGCGCCGGCGTCCTTGCCCAGGCCCATCACGGCAGCGCCGAAGCGATCTTCGGCGGCCTCGACGCGATGAAGCTGCGCTCGTCCATGACGCTGTTCCGGCAGGCAGCTCCCGGCGAGTCCGTGTTCAGCCAGGTGCTCGACCAGTATTTCAGCGGCGAGCCCGACAAGGCCACGCTCGGCCTGCTGTCATCTCGCTGATCGCCGGGCGGCCTCATCGCGACCCGAACCACTGCAGGGCCTCCCGCACCTTGATCCGGCTCGGAAGGGCCGACTCCTGCAGCTGGCTTCCGACCCGCCGGCGCAGCCGAACGGACTGGGCCTGCGGGTCGATGCCGAGTACCCGCATCGTCCCGCCGTCCGCCCGGCGCAGGCCCTGCAGGCACAATCCAGCCTAGGCACTCCGCGCCTGGCTGGCCTGGCGCGGCCACCCGAACGAGCCAAGAACTTCAAGGAGAACGCGGTCCCACGGGGTTGGCTCGAGTGCGAAGGTGCGCCGCGCCGCCGTGGAGTCCATCACGAAGTCCTCGGTGAACTGGTACTGGGTCTCCCTGAGCTCGCGCATCAGCGGCGAGACCAGGCCAGCGACGCGCAGCGCAGCCGCTGGAACCGCGCGCACAGGGACCTGCGGCAGTCCGGCGGCCCGGGCGATGTCTCCGACAGCCTCACGCTGGGTCCGCGGGGAGCCGGAGGGCACGTGCCAGACCCGGCCCCAGGCTCGAGGATCGGTGCCGGCCACGGCAGCCAGCCGGGCAACGTCGCCGGTGAACGACCAGGTGTGCAGCCGGTCAGCCCGGCCGAGCACCGAGACCGCCTTGCCACGCAAGATGTTCGGCACGACGCGGTCGCCGAGCACGCTCTGCGCTCCGGGCCCGACGTAGTCCGAGGCCCGGACCTCCACAGCCCTGACCCTGCCAGCCTGATGCGCTGCCAGCGCGTCGCGCCACATCTGAGCACGGACCATGCCCTTCCTGCCCGTCGCGGCGAGCGGGGTCTCCTCGGTCATCGGGTGCGCGACGTCATAACCCTGGGCACCGACCGAGACACGGGCGGGACCGTAGCCGTAGAGGTTGGAGATCGTGACGAGCACGGCGCCGCTGTGCTCGGCGGCACGGAGCAGCGAGCTGGCGATCGGCGGCCACTGCGCTGGCCACTGGTGGTAGGGCGGGTTGACGCAGTTGTAGATCGCGGCCGATCCCGTCGTGAGACGAGCCATCACCTCGCCGTCTCCGGCATCGGCGGCGACTCGCTCGGCCCCGAGATCAGACGGGCCTGACCCGGATCTGGTAACGATTCTGACCCGGCGGCCCTGCCCGGCGAGGATCTTTGCCACGCCGGTCCCGATCGCCCCGGCCCCCACGACCACGTGCATTTCGCCTGAGTCCATCTCAGCTCCATTTGCTCTAGCTGCTCACAGTTGTGAGCGCCGCTCTCGTTAATCCAAGGATGGCACCGGCACGAGCCCACAGTCAAGAGCGCCGCTCTGTTTTGTTGCCATTGCTCTGGATTGCTGGCAGGATGCAGCCATGCCAGTGAGTGAGCAGGGCGAACGACCAGCAGACGCCAGGGCACGCGGCGGGGGCGCCGGTACGGGAAGCTCGACCCCGTCAGCCCCGTCAGCCCCGTCCGCACCGCGAACCGCGCGGGAGCGGGCACGGGCCGAGATCACCAGGGAGATCCTCGAGGCAGGCCGCCGGCACCTAGCGACCGAGGGCGCTGCCGCGCTGAGCCTGCGCGCGATCGCTCGCGATCTGGGCATGGTGTCGTCGGCGGTCTATCGCTATGTCGCCAGCAGAGACGACCTGCTCACGAAGCTGATCATCGACGCCTACGACTCGCTCGGCGCGACCGCCGAGGCCAGGGAGGCGGCCGTCGAGCGGGATGATCTCGCCGGCCGGTGGGCCGCGATCTGCCACTCGATGCGGGACTGGGCGCAGGCGAATCCCAACGAGTACGCGCTGATCTACGGATCGCCGGTGCCCGGGTACGTCGCGCCCGAGGACACGATCGGGCCGGCCAGCCGGGTGTCTAACCTGCTGGTCCAACTCCTCGTCGACGCCGCCGCGCGAGGGTGGCCTGGCAGCCCGGCGGGCGGCGATGACCTCAGCGCGGCTTGCCGGGATGCGCTCGCGCCGGTCCGCGCGGCCATCCCCCCTCCAGTCAGTGACGTCGCTGTACAGACCGGCCTGATGACCTGGGCGGCGCTGTTCGGGACAGTCTCCCTAGAGCTATTCGGGCAGTTCCACAATGTCATCGGCGAGAGCACCGCAGAGCGCGAGGCGTATTTCGCCGAGTGCGTGCGTCGCTGGGCGGCCCAGCTCGGATTCAGCCGGCCGGATGAGCCGGGCACAGGCGGCAGCCCCTAACCGGTGAGCAGCAGCCGCTTCCAGGCGTCGGCGAGGAACGTCTCGTACCGGTCCGGGCTCCAGCCCCGCTGGCCGACGACGAGCTGGTAGAACTCCGGCGCGTTGGTCGCCCACACGATGTCTGCGGCCTCGTCCAGACTGACTCGAAGCGGCTCAGCCGCTGCGAGTTCCGCGACGAAGCGCCGCATGTTCCCCGCCCTGCGCTCGGCAATCTCCTGCCACAGGGCGGCCAGCTGCGGCTCCGCTCCCCCTGCCTGCTGGATGACGCCGACGAGCGGCGCGAGCCGGGCGGCGATGACGCGGACCGCCGATGCGTAGATGGTGATCTTTGCCGCCGCATCCGGCGCGGCCCTGATCGCCTGGACGTAGTCGCGCTCCTGCGCAGGTACGGCCTGGCCCGTGCCGGAGATCGCGGTCTCGATCAGCAGCCGGGCGAGCTCGGGCTTGCGCCCTACCGCGGCGTAGACCGTGTCGAGCGCGACGCCGGCCTGCTCGGCGATGGCTGACATCGAAGTCGCCGCATATCCGCGCTGGCCGAACAGGTGCCTGGCGGCCTCGAGTATCGCCTCGCGGGTCCGGGCGGCGCCCTGGCGGCGCCCGCTCGCGTCGTACCGCCGCTTGACTGGGGGATGCACGCCTGCCATGATACACAAATCAATCCGAATTTAATTCGGATGAATATGACGACAGGAGACCGGAGCTATGACCTACGCATTCACCTACGACGTGCCGATCGACTCAGACACCTACCGGCGCATCACCGACGGTCTCGGCCGCGAGCTCCCGAAGGGAATGATCTGCCACATCGCGCACCGGACCGGGAACGGCCTGCGCTACATCGATGCGTGGGAGTCCAAGGACGACTGGGAGACCTTCCAGGACGAGCGGCTGCACCCTGTCATCCACCCGATGCTCGAGTCCATGCTCGGATTCGTCCCGCCCGAGCCCGAGACGACCTCACTCGACGTCATCGACGTCTGGACCGCCGAGCACACCTCGGTCGGCTGACCTGGCGGGGCGCGGCCTGGGTGGGGCGGAACTTGCCGGCCCGGTCCACCTGGTTCGGCGCCCTGTCAGACTGCCTGCGTGACAACCCCCGATAACGCGCGCCGCAGGGCCCTGCTCCGCCGGGGCTTCGCTCTGGAGTACACGACCCTCGGCTGGAACGCGGCCGGCATCGTCGTACTCGGCTACGCGGCGGTCACCGCCAGGTCCGTCGCCCTCGCCGGATTCGGCCTCGACTCGCTGATCGAGATCGGCGCCTCCGCCGTTGTCGTCTGGGAGCTCTCCGGGGCCGGTCAGGACCGGCAGCGGCGGGCACTGCGGCTGATCGGCATCGCGTTCGCGGCACTGGCCGCATATCTCGCCGTGCAGTCGACCTGGGTACTGATCGCCGGCTTTCACCCCCGCCACTCGCCGACCGGAATCGCCTGGACCGCCATCACTGCCGTGGTCATGTTCGGGCTCGCTTACGGCAAGGCCGGAACGGGGCGGGCACTCGGTAATCCGGTCCTGGCTACCGAGGGCAGGGTGACGCTGATCGACGGGATCCTGGCGGTGGCCGTGCTGGCCGGGCTAGTGCTTAACGCGGCCGCTGGCTGGTGGCAGGCCGACCCGGCCGCTGGCTACGTGCTCGTGTACTACGCGGTGCGGGAGTGCCGGCAGATCTTCACCGGTGCGTCAGGAGCCTTAGCCGCGAGCCCGGCGAGCGCCTGCCCGGTTCGGTCAGCCGAGAACGTCTCTAGCTACCTGGACAAGGAGGCCCAGCTTGGCCCGCTGCGCCAGCGGCGAGATTGCGTTGCCGGCCGACGAGGTCGCGAAGCCGCACTGCGGGGAGATCGCGATCCGCTCGCGGTCGATCCAGGCACTGGCCTGACTGATCCGGCTGGATAGCTCGGCTGGGTCCTCCACGACTGAGGTCTTCGTGGTGACCAGCCCGAGCACGACTACCTTGTCGTCGGGCACCAGCCGCAGCGGGTCGAACGTGCCCGACCGCTCGTCGTCGTACTCGAGCAGCAGCCGGTCCGCGCGCACGGACCCGAACACCGGGCCGGCGATCGGCTCGTAGTCGCCAGCCACCAGCCAGCGGCTGAGCTGATTGCCGCGGCACAGGTGGAAGCCGAAGGTCGCCGGCCGCCCGGCCTCGATGACGGCGTTGTCGAGCTCGATCCCATAGGACAGCCAGCGTTGCACCGGCCACCCGCGGGTCTCGTAGAACGTGCGCCAGGTCGGTTCGATGAGCAGCGGATAATGCGGCGCGTCGAGCTGGATGTAGCCGCACCCCAGCCGGACCAGCTCCCTGACCTCGTCGCACAAGATCTCGACCACGTCGGCCATGAAGGCGTCCAGGCTCGGGTACGCGGCCGTCGAGTCCTGCGGCGACCACAGGTTCGCGAAGAGCGTCGGGCTCGGCAGCGTGACCTTGATCTGGCGGTCGGTGCAGGCGCGCAGGAACGTGAACTCCTCCGCGGCGAGGTTACGGCGCTTGCGCAGCCGCTCGGTCACGGCCAGGTCTGGCGGACGTTCTATCGTGGCGTCGCCGACCTCAGCCGAATGCCACTGACCCCACAGCCAGGCATCGATGGTGACGCCGGCGAAGCCGTCGCAGGCGGCGGTGAGCTCAGCCTGGAACGACTCGCGGCGCAGCTCCCCGTCGTTGACGACCGGCAGGCCGAGCTCCTCCTGCATGGCCACGATCTCGCGGACGGCCTGGTCCTCGGTGACCTTGAACTCGGCCGGGCCGATGCCGCCTCTCGCATGCGCGGCCCGGGCGTCGCGCAAGTACTGCGGGCGCAGCAGGCTTCCGACGTGCTCCACCCTGGCGGTCACCGTCACCGCTCTAGCTTCCCATCCTCGCCGTACCACGGCCAGTCCGCTGGCCCGCACACAATCTGCACACGTCCTTCACACAGGCATGATCGAGTGGATGGCCTGATCGTTGCCGGCCGCGAATCCAGCGGGGCAGCGCCTTTGCCAGTCCTGTCGACCTCGGGGGAGCTCGACCATGAGCAAGCTAGCCATCGACGTCCTGCGTGAGCAGATCAGCGCACCCGTCCTGACCACCGGTGATCCCGGTTACGACGATGCCCGGAGCGTGCACAACGGCATGTTCGACAAGCATCCGAAGGCGGTGGTGCTCGCTCAGCAGGTGGCTGATGTCGTGAGCGCGGTCAGGTTCGCCCGCGATCACGAGCTCGAGCTGGCCGTCCGCGGTGGCGGGCACAGCGCTCCCGGCTTCGGCACCAGCGAGGGCGGGCTCGTCATCGACCTCGAGCGGATGCGCCAGGTCGACGTCGATCCGCAGCGCCGCACAGCGCGAGCAGATGGCGGCACGACCTGGGGCGTGTTCAACGAGGCCACTCACGCCTACGGGCTCGCGACCACCGGAGGCATCATCTCCACCACCGGGATCGGTGGCCTCACGCTCGGCGGCGGCATCGGATACCTGGCCCGCGCGCACGGGCTCACGATCGACAACCTCCGCTCAGCCGAGGTAGTGACGGCTGACGGCACGGTCCTGAAAGCGAGCGAGGCGGAGAATGCCGATCTGTTCTGGGCGCTGCGCGGCGGCGGCGGCAATTTCGGCGTCGTCACCTCGTTCGAGCTCGGCCTGCATCCCGTCGCGGAGGTTTACACCGGGCTCTTCTTCTACGAGCTCGATTACGCGGCCGACCTGCTGCGGTTCTTCCGTGACTTCCTGCCGGAGGCACCGCGCGCCTACGGTGCCTTCCCGGCTTTCCAGATCGCGCCGCCGCTGCCCTTCGTCCCGCCTGATCGGGTCGGCGACACCTTCTGCGCCGCCGTCGTGCACTGGTCGGGACCGGTCGAGGAAGGCGAGAGGGCGATGGAGCCGTTCCGTGCGATCGCTCCGGTCGCCGCCGAGATGGCCGGGCCGATGCCGTACCCGGCACTCAACATGGCCTTCGACTCGCTCTTCCCGAAGGGCATCCGCAGCTACTGGAAGGGCAGCTTCGTCACCGAGCTGACCGATGATGCCATCGCCGAGCACGTCCGGTACGGATCGCAGGTGCCCGAGGTCAGCGCGACCATGCACCTGTACCCGATCGACGGCGCCTGTCACGACGTCGGCGCCGACGACACCGCGTTCGCTTACCGCCAGGCCTCGTTCGCGCCCGTCATCGTCGCCGCGTGGCAGGACCCGGCAGTGGACCAGGACAGGATCGCCTGGGTGCGGGACTACTACCACGCGACCGAGCCGTATTCCGAGCCAGGCGGGTACGTCAACTTCATGGCCGACGACGACAGTGCCCGGGTCAAGGACAACTACAGCGGGCACTACCAGCGGCTAGCCGAGATCAAGCGCGAGTACGACCCGGGCAACCTGTTCCACCTGAACCAGAACATCGAGCCAGCTGCCTGACGGCTGGGCTGTCAGGCAGCTGGCTCGGCGAACTGTGGTTCTACCCGCTCGTGAAGATCTCGCCAAGCGGCCTGAGTCCGGTCCAGCCGAAGTCAGCGTGGAGCTTGTTCGGTGGCTCCCCGGTACTGATGAACGCCTCGTCCTCGTCGACGTCGAAGCCCGCATACGGTGCGCCCGGGTAGCTCATCACCCCGACGTTGAGCGAGTCGTACGGGCACCCGCCGGGACCGCTGAAGCACGCTGCGCCCTGGCCGATCGGCTTGTAGCCGAAATGCGTGGTGTTGAACGCGACCGTCCAGATCACCTGATCGGGAAGAGTGCTTGAGCCTGTGAAGGTCCAGTTGTCGAAGCTGAGCACTGTCGAGATGGAGTTCTGGCACTGGCCGCCATTCGGCGCGCGAGGGTTGAACCACTGTGCCCCCGCAGGGACGCCCTGGGATGGCACGGCTGGGCAACTCGGGTCGCCTGAGGGCCGGTAAGGGATCGTCTGGGTTACCGTCTCGGTTGCGAGCAGCGGGCCCGGGGTCGGGGGACTGGTGGAGTTGTCCACCGCGTAGATGTTCGCCGTAATCGGATGCGTGAAGGTATCCCCGGTGGTCGACTTGCAGTCGCCCAGGTTCCAGTGCCCGCTTTCGCAGGCGAAGCTTGCGAACAGCACGTTCAGCGCCATGAGGGTCCGCCCGCTGCCTGGCGCGAGCTGCACTCGGTCTCCGAACTCAGCCACCGACTGAGCCTCGAAGCCCAGGCTGGGCTTGGGGCAGTCGATCACCCCGAACGGCATCGCATTGTAGGCGACCGTGTTGTCGCCGATGTCGCAGGCCGACGGCGGAGGCGGAGGCAGGAACCGCACCTGACCTGGCTTCACCCAGCAGGTGCCAGTGATCTTGTGGTGCCTGTGACGGTGCCGTCTGTGCGGATAGAGACGGCCGCACACCCGGGGGTCGTGGATGTGCAGAAGGATGACCCTGGCCCCCGGCGGAGCGTTCTTCCCGGTGGCCGTTCCCATCAGCGTGGTCATCCCGTTGAGCGGAATGTTGCTCGGGTCACCATCCGGCCGAACGAACGAGAATCTCCGCGGCCCGAGGCGGAACCTCTGGCGGGCAAGCCACCTGGCTCCGTTCGCGCCGGACGCGATCGCGTGGACGCGGTCTTGCTTGGCGGTCGGGTACACGCAGTAGCCGATAAGGCCCGGTACTCCGCCGAGCGGCCCCTCGTTTGCGAGCGAAAGGAAGAAGTACGTGGTGGTATTGCCGTTGTTGGAGAATCTGGCCGCCACGTTATTGTCGGATTTGAAGTTGACGCGCGGCGGGCACGTGCTCCTCAGGACGCCAGCGGCCGACGCCGATCCCGTGGTTGTGCCGACAGCGAGCAGTGTCGTGACCGCCGCTGTCGACAAGCTCATCGCCAGGACGCGTACCCGGCGCGATCTCCCGAACTTCATGTCCCCCCCTTGCCCGTCACAGACTCTGTCCTCAGGTTTGGCCAATCCGGGCGTCCGCCTGAAACGGCAGGCAAGGCATGGCGACTCGCAGTCCCCGCACACATTCCCGATGGTCAATGGGCAGGGACCCGACTCCTGCCGTTCCCCCGATTTTGATAACACATCGTACACAATTAATTACTCTCTGTACGCGCCGTTGACCGTACGCCTGCTCCTACGTGCTGTCAAGGACGCGGGAATGGCGGCCGGGCACGCACGAACTGACCAAGCTCCTGCCTGCGCTACGCCGCGGGCCGGCGCTAGTGAGCGGCATGCTGGCCCAGGAACCCGCCCCAGGGCACGGCTGTGCGGGTCACGACGGCGGTCGCCCCGGCTCGCCCGGCCAGGCGGCCAGGAGGGCGTCGACCATCACCGGGTCGAGCTGCGAGCCAGCGGCCTTGCGCAGCTCGGAGCAGGCCTCAGCTACCGGCCGGGCAAGGCGACCTTCGGCTACCTCGACGTTTACGTATGGCGCCAGGTGGTGCGATGGATCCGCCGCCGATACCACAATCCGAAGTTGGCCAACCTCCACCGCCGGTTCTTCCGGGACCGGCGGCGGCAATCGACGGCCCACTGCCCCCGCTGCGCCCGTCGGCCCCGCTGCCCAGCCAGAGTGACGATTCGGGGCAACGTTAGTGAGGCTTTCGGGCCAGCTCATAGACGAAGTTCACGGTCTCGGTGAAGGCACCATCGTCGCTGTGGTGGCCGAGGCTGGCCGCGAGGTCGGCATCGAATGCGGCAGCCTGGTCACCGAGTACCGCGGCGGGGAGGAAGGACGTCGACCTGACGAGCCCGGCTAGTTCGGGCAAGGTCCAGCGGTGCTCGATGGCGAACTCACGACTTCCGGCCAGATCGAATCCGGCGTCGCAGAGCACCTCGGAGTCGGACCTGCGCGACCGCGCTTCTTCCCAGCCAGCCGGGATCCGGTACTCGGCGCCGAGCGCCGCTTGCCACCTGTCCAAGGCGGCGGCGAGAGCCCGCTGCCAGCTTTGCTCACCGGTCCAGGGCTGGGAAGACCAGCACAGCGCCAGGTGGCCGCCTGGCCGGAGCCAGCCGAAGATCCGGCCGGCGGCCAGATCCCGGTCTAGCCGGTGGAACGCGTTGCCGATGACGGCAAGCTCGAAGTACTCCGCCTGGGCGCCGAGCGTCTCTGCGCTGGACACCACCGGCCGGAAGTTCAGTGCCTTTGCAGTGGCGGCCTTGGCCCGGACGACCTCGATCATGTCTGGCTCCTGGTCGACAGCCCACACCTCGGCGAACCAGGGGCGCAGTGGAAAGGCGAGCTGGCCAGTCCCGCAGGCCAGATCCAGCAACCGGCCCCGCCCGGAGACCTGGACGCTGCGGGCCAGATCCGCGGTCATCGCTGCTGGATATGGCAGTCTGTACTGTTCGTAAGCTGCTGCTGTGCCCCGGTACAGGTCAGCTGCGAACCGCACCTCGTCAGCCACCCCAGCTCACCCTCTTCCTCCTGACCGTCCACAAGTACAGCGCACCAGGCCACTCTAAGGCCCGGATTTTGGGCGGAAGAAAGCTCACCCGAGACCGCGAACATGCAGGTCAGCGGCCCGGTCCCGTCAGCTGGCGGCGGCCGCGGAGCGCCTCTGCCGATCGTCGTCCGCGACGCGCCCCGTTACGCGGTCGGTCAGGATGTCGTCAGCAGGCTGCTCTCTGCCCGGGCGGACGCGGTGGTGGTCGAGATGGGCTTGCCGGCCTGGAGTCCCCCATCGGGGACATATCTCGCTACATTTGGTGCGACACGCGCGAGTAGCCTGGCGGCCACCGAGATACTCGGCCTGACTCAAGAGGTGGGTGCAAGTGGGCAAGATCGTCCTTGACCACGTCAGCAAGGTCTACACGGGCAGCGTGAAGGGGGTCGACGATCTCAGCCTGGACATCGCCGACGGCGAGTTCATGGTGCTTGTCGGCCCGTCCGGCTGCGGCAAGTCGACCGCCCTGCGGTCGATCGCGGGCCTGGAGGAGATCACGTCGGGAACCATCTCGATCGGCGACCGCATCGTGAACAACCTGCCGCCC
>DASWAA010000232.1:0-61727 GCA_036391385.1 Streptosporangiaceae bacterium | reverse complement strand
GTACGAATATGTGCGCAGTCACTGCCAGGGGCGGCGAGCTCACGCATCAGCGACATTATACGGTCCTGCTATTTGAAACGCGGGAAGATGAGTCGTTGCTGTGAAGATACCGTAAAAGTTGATATAGGTAATTTGGTACCCACCTCCCGCGGCGGTGGCAATCAGCAAAATAGCGGAAGCGGACCGGCGCTGGCAGGGATCAGGCGGCGACACGGCGACCGGTGCGGCCGCGGCCGACCTGAACCCGAGCCATGCCGGGAACGGCGGCCCGGGCACGATGCCGCGGCCCGGGCAACGTGACGCCCCGACGGCGGGGCCGCCGCCCGGGCAGCACTGCACGGACGGCGGGCGCCGTCAGCGGTTACGCCGGCGTAGCTTGCGGCGCAGGCCGATCAGCAGAGCGGCGGCGAGGCCGGCGAGCACCGGGATCGCTCGCTTGAGCATCGGCATGCCCGCCACCTTGATCAGGTTGATCGCGTCGTCCTCTAGCTGATGCGCCGCCGCCCGCGCCGTGGCCGGGCGTCCGGCGGCTGGTGTGCTCGCGGTCGCTGCTTGTGCGCCGGCGGGAGCGATCCCGGCCTCGGCGGCCTCGGCCATGTCGGCTCTTGCCTGCCCTGGTGTCAGGCCGTGCTCGACGAGCTTGGCCTTGATGTCGACGATCGTGGCCGGCCCGATGCCGTCGATCGCCAGCAGTTCGTCGTCGGTCTTGACTGCCAGCTGTCCGAGCGTCCCGATTCCGGCGTTGTGCAGGCTCGCGGTTGCCCTCGCCGGGAGCTTGAGCTCGTCGACCGGCTCGTCGAGCAGCGCCTCGGGCGCGGTGGCCGCCCCTGCGGCAGCGGCCTCGGCCGGCGCCGCCTCGCCCTCCTCCAGGGTGGCTAGCAGGTCGGCGAGGTTCGTCGCGAAGATGCCGAGCAGCTTGCCGCCGACCTCGTTCATGACGCCGCGGCCGAACTGCGCCGGCTTGCCGGTCACGTTCAGCGTCGTCTTAACGCTGACGTGAGTCTCGTTCCCGTGGTCCTCCAGGACCGACCTGACCGAGGCCGACGCGGTGCCGGCACCCTTGGTCTCCTTGCCGGAGGCCTCGAGCGTCACCACGCCAGCTTCGGCGTCCCGCTCGACGAAGCGCGCGGTGCCCGCGTACGTCATGTTGATCGGGCCGACCTTGACCTTGATCCTGCCGTGAATCTCGTCGCCGTCGACCGAGTCGAGGGTGGCGCCCGGCATGCAGGGCGCCACCCTCTCCACGTCGAGCAGCACATCCCACGCCCGGCTCCTGGGGACCGGGACAGTGAATGAGTGCTCCAGTTCCATGCTGTTAAGCTCCTGCCGCCGCTGCCAATGCTCGGCCGGTCAGGACCTGGGCAAGGTGACGCCGGTAGTCGGGCGCTCCGTGCAGGTCCGCCGGTGGTTCAGTGCCATCGGCCGCGCCCGCCGCAGCGGCGCTGAGCGCCTCGCGGGTTGCCTCGGCGCCCGCAGCGGCCGCCTCGGCCGCGCTGGCCCTGACCGGAACCGACCCCATGTTGGTCAGCCCGATCCTGGCCTCCGCAACGTGCCCGTTCGAGCGCCTGGCCAGAGCGGCCACGCCCACGATCGCCCAGGCTTGCGCGGTCCGGTGGAACTTCTCGTAACGATAGCCCCAGTCCCCGCCGAGCTTGGGTACCCGTACCCCGGTCAGGATCTCTCCGGGGTCGAGTGCGGAGGTCAGGTAGTCGACGAAGAAGTCTGACGCGGCGATCTCGCGCTCGCCGCCGGGACCGCGCGCCACCATGGTGGCGCCGAGCGCGAGCACCACGGCCGGAAGGTCACCGGCTGGGTCGGCGTGGGCCAGCGAGCCGCCGAGCGTACCGCGGTGCCGGACGGCCGGGTCGGCCACTGTCGCCGCAGCCTCCGCGAGGAGCCCGCAGTGCTCGCCGATCAGCGGGTCGTGCACGACCTGATAGTGCGTGGTCCGAGCGCCAATCAGCAGCGAGTCGCCGTGATCGATGACGCCGCGGAGCTCGTCGATACCGCCGATGTCGACGAGCAGGTCCGGGTTGGCGAGCCGCAGGCGCAGCAGCGGCAGCAGGCTCTGCCCGCCCGCGATGACCTTGGCGTCCTCGCCGCCTTCGGCCAGCGCCCGCACTGCCTCGTCGACCGAGCCTGCCCTGACGTAGTCGAACTTGGCCGGGATCATGCCGCACCTCCGTTGCTGTTCGCCGCGCCGCTGCGGGCCGCCTCGATCGCGCGCCAGACGCGCTCGGGCGAGCACGGCATCGTCACGTCCCTGACTCCGAACGGGCGTAGCGCGTCGACGACGGCGTTCACCACGGCCGGTGTCGAGGCGATCGTTCCGGCCTCGCCGACGCCCTTGACGCCGAGACGGTTCGCCGCCGGGCTCACCGTCCGCTCGGTGACGTACGACGGCAGATCGGCCGCCGAGGGCACCAGGTAGTCAGCCAGGGTCGTGGTCAGCAGGTTGCCCGCATCGTCGTAGACCGCCTCTTCGTACAGGGCCTGGCCGATTCCCTGGGCGATGCCGCCGTGTACCTGGCCGTCCACGATCAGCGGGTTGACGACCACGCCGACGTCGTCCACCGCTACGTACGAGCGGATCTTCACCATCCCGGTCTCGGTGTCTACCTCGGTCGCGCACAGGTGGGTGCCGTGCGGGAAGGAGAAGTTGTCCGGGTCGTACGTCGCGTCGGAATCGAGCGATGGCTCGACACCGTCGGGCAGGTTGTGCGCCGCGAAGGTGGCGAGCGCGACCTCCTGGATCGAGCGCCCGTTCTCGGGGTCGCCGCGTACCTGGAACCGCCCGGAGACGAACTCGATGTCGTTCTCGCTGGCCTCCATCATGTGCGCGGCTATGACCTTGCCCTTCTGGATCACCTTGTCGCAGGCGCCGACCAGGGCCATGCCGCCGACCACGAGCGACCGCGAGCCGTAGGTGTCCATTCCCTTGGGCGAGATCTGGGTGTCGCCGTGCAGAACCCGGATGTCCTCGAACGGGACGCCGAGCTGATCGGCCACGACCTGGCTCCACGCCGTCTCGTGGCCCTGGCCGTGAGCGCTCGATCCGGTGACCACCTCGACCTTGCCGGTCGGCAGCATCCTGATCGAGGCGTGCTCCCAGCCGCCGGCCCCGTAGGCCAGGCTGCCTAGGACGCGGGACGGAGCCAGGCCGCACATCTCGGTGAAAGTCGAGACGCCGATACCCAGCCGGACCGTGTCACCCCGGGCGTTTCGTTCCGCCTGCTCCGCTCGCAGAGCGTCGTAGCCGAACAGTTCCCTGGCACGGGCGGTCGCTGCCTCGTAGTTCCCCGAGTCGTAGGTCAGACCGCAGATCGTGGTGTAGGGGAACTCCTCGTGCTTGATCCAGTTCCGCTCGCGGATCTCGAGCGGGTCCACGCCGATTTCGGTGGCAAGCTCGTCCATGATCCGCTCGATGGCGAAGGTCGCCTCCGGGCGGCCCGCGCCGCGGTACGCGTCGGTCGGCATCTTGGTGGTGAAGACACCGGTGCACTTGAACGAGTAGGCGTCCATCTTGTAGATGGCAGGGAACATGAAGGCGCCGAGCAGCGGCACGCCGGGAGTGACCAGCATGAGGTATGCGCCCATGTCGGCGAGCAGGTCGACGTTCAGGCCGCGGATGCGGCCGTCGCTATCAGCGGCGATCTTGATCCGCTGCCACTGGTCGCGGCCGTGGTGCACGGTCAGGTTGCCCTCGCTGCGCGACTCTGTCCACTTGACTGGCCGGCCGAGCCTGCGCGAGATCAGCACGGAGAGGACTTCCTCGGCGGTGACCTGGAGCTTGGAGCCGAAGCCGCCGCCCACGTCCGGCGCGATCACCCGGATCGACTGCTCGGGGATCCCGAAGAACGCCGCGATCGCGAACCGCAGCACGTGCGGTATCTGGGTGGCCGACCAGAGCGTGACGTCGTCACCGAGCCAGGACGCCACGACCGATCGCGGCTCCATCGCGGACGGGATCAGTCGCTGCTGCCGGTAGGTGCGCTCGAGGACGACGGGCGCGCCGGAGAACGCCGCGTCCAGGTCGCCGTTGGCGAAGACCCACTCGTAGCTCTTGTTCCCGGCCTCGTGCACCTTCGGCGAGTTCTCCTCCAGCGCGGTGCGCATGTCGAGTACCGGCTCGAGCGGCTCGTAGTTCACGTCGACGCCGGCTACGGCATCGGCGGCGGCGTACCTGTCCCTGGCGATCACGACGGCCACAGCCTCGCCGACATAACGGACCTCGTCGGTCGCCATCGGCGGGTGCGGCGGTATCACGATGTCGGGGGTGACCGGCCAGGCACACGGCAGGCTGCCCTGCTCGTCGGCGAAGTCAGCTCCGGAGAACGCGGCGACCACGCCGGGCATCTCGCGGGCGGCGCTGACGTCGACAGAGGTGATCTTGGCGTGCGCGTACGGGCTGCGCACGAAGCACATGTGCAGCATCCCCGGCAGTGTCAGGTTGTCGGTCCAGGTGGTCTGACCGGTGACCAGCCTGGCGTCTTCCTTGCGCCGGCGGGCCCGGCCAATTTCGGCGGCTGGTGACTCAGCGGTCGTGGTCATTGGCCCGCTCCTGCCTGCGCGGCGCGCCGAACGGCGCGGACGATGTGCTCGTAACCAGTGCAGCGGCAGAGGTTCCCCTCGAGTCCGTCGCGAATCTGCTCGTCGGTCGGGTTCGGGTTGTCCCGCAGCAGGTCGGCCGCCGCCAGGATCATTCCAGGCGTGCAGTAGCCGCACTGGAGCGCGTGCTCCTCGTGGAACGCCTTCTGCAGCGGGTGCCACTCGCCGTTGGCGAGGCCCTCGATGGTGGTGATGTCGGTGCCGTCGGCCTGCACGGCCAGCACAGAGCAGCTCTTGACCGAGACGCCATCCATCAGCACCGTGCACGCGCCGCAGTTGGACGTGTCACAGCCGACTGGCGTGCCGGTCTTGCCGAGCACGTCCCTGAGATAATGAACAAGCAATAGCCGGGGCTCTACCTGGTCGGCGTAGCTGACACCGTCGACCGTTACCTTGATCTGGGTCATGCGCTGGCTCCTCCGAGACGGCTGATGCGCCTGATGCCAACTTAGAACTGCCAGCCGAGGCGCACCAGTCCCCATTCCCCAATCGCACGCGGCGAATACCGCTATATCGCCCCGGCTTAGATCGGGGCCCTCGTGCTGCGTCCGCAAGTTCCCGGCTAGCCGAACCTGCCATGCACGTAGTCGGCCGTCCGCGGGTCAGCCGGTGCCCCGAATACCTGCTCCGTCGGGCCCGCCTCGACAATGTGGCCGGGAGCCTGCTCGGTTGCGAGGAAGAACGCACACTCTGTCGATACCCGAGCAGCCTGCTGCATGTTGTGCGTGACGATCACAATGGTGACCTGATCGCGCAGTTCGGCGATGGTGTCCTCGATCCGCCGCGTCGATGTCGGGTCGAGCGCAGAGCATGGCTCGTCCATCAGCAGGACGTCGGGCGATACCGCAAGCGCCCTGGCGATGCACAGCCGCTGCTGCTGGCCGCCGGATAGTGATGCGCCCGGGGCCCGCAGTCGCCTGTGCACCTCGTGCCACAGCCCTGCTCGGCGCAGGCTGGTCTCGACCAGGCCGTCTTTGTCGCTGACCTTGATTCCGGCCAGCTTGAGCCCGCTGGCCACGTTGTCGTAGACGGACATCGCGGGGAACGGGTTCGGCTTCTGGAAGACCATTCCGATCCGCCGCCTGACCTCGGTCGGCCGCTGCGCGTGATCGTAGATGTCAGTGCTGTCGAGCAGCACCTGGCCAGCGAGCGAGGCACCGCGGACCATCTCGTGCATCCGGTTCAGGACGCGCAGGAAGGTCGACTTTCCGCAGCCAGACGGGCCGATCAAGGCGGTGACCGTACCGGGATTCATGGTCAGTGACACCCGGTCGAGCACCTTGCGGTCGCCGAACCAGGCCGACACGTCCTGCGCGGTCAGGCCGGAAAGCTGCTGTGCGCAGTCGACATCCGCGGGAAACTTGGCTGGCATCATCGGTTCGCTCTCCCTGCGATCGAAGGTGCGGTCATCAGCGTCACGGTCCGTCAGTACACGTTCGGCAGCAGCGCCGCGAGGCTCTGATAGAGGTTCCACAGCACGGCCAGCGCCGGGGGGGTAGCGGCCAGGTAGGCAAGCCCTGGCGACCAGCGTGCGGCGGCGACGGTGCCGGCCGCCGAGATGATCACCAGGGCCAGGCCCCAAACCAGGGCGAGCACCAGGGCACTGCTGTCACCGCTCAGCGGTGTTTCGGCAGCCGTGATCGGCGGGCGCCCGCCCGGGTCGGTCTGCGGAGCGGAGGTGAGATCGGCATCGAAATAGCAGTACGAGGTGGGCACGGCCGCCGAGCAGGCGGTGACAAGCAGCAGCCGGTTCGGTGCCGGGTCCTCGACGAGGTGTCCGCTGTCGCCGATGGCCATGACCGTGTACGAGGCCCTGCCCTGGCCGGTGATCGCCGTGATCTTGTCACCACGGCGCAGCCCGGGCAGCCGGCCGAACGGCGCGCCGAAGGTGGCACGCCGCCCGAGGATCACCGACACTCCGCTTTCTCCGGGCAGTGGCGAGTCACGCAGGTGGCCAGGCCCGAGCGTGAGGTTCTCCGGAGCGGTCCCCTCGACGACGACCATGTTCTGGATGCCGATCGCCGGGATGTCAAGCAGCGCGACTGGCGTGCCAGGCGTCACCGCGTCCAGCGGCGCCGTCTGCTGGCCAAGCTCATACCTGAAGGTGGCGAAGGCGGTCGACTGCGCGCGAGCCTCCTGGATGCCTGAGGCGGCATAGAGGTACGCCAGGAAACCGAGCAGGAAGACGCCGAGCAGGGTCAGCCCGACTCCAGCCCCGTGCGGCCAGGAACTGGCGCCATTCCTGCGGCCAGGGCTCGGGGTGAGCGCGACCGGGCTGGGATCTACCCTGGGATCTACCGTGACCTGGATCTCCGACACGCGGCTCAGCCCAGTCCCTGACGGCGCCGGCGGCGCAGCCATCCGCCGAGCGCGGGCGGCAGTATCACGGCGCAGACGATGGCAAGCGCGGTCAGCACGCTCAGCACCAGCTTGCTAGGGCCGCTGGCCGCGACGTTCACGACGACCGGAGTAACGGCGAGCGGGGCCTGCGGTCCGGACGGGCCAGACGTACCGGTCACCGGTCCGGCGGGGATAGCGCCGCCGGACGGAGAGGCCGCGCCGGGTGAGGCGTCCGCGGACGGCGATGTTCCGGCGGCGCCCGGAGTGGCCGCCTTCCCGTTGACGACCACACAGTCGAGCGGCTCGCCAAGCTTGTCGCACGGTGAGGGCTGCGGGGCCGTGGTCAGCAGGGTGAGCTGGCCGCCCGTGAAGGTCGGGTTGCTGCATCCGGCCAGCGTCGTGGGGCTGGGCCCTGGCACGGCGCCGGGGATCCTGGAGTTCTGCAGGAGGCCGCCCTTGACCAGGTTCAGCGGCAGCGGCGAGTATCCGAGAGCCGCAACCTCGCGCTGGCCGGAGCAGAGCAGGTAGTCGACGAAGGTGCTCAGTGTCCGCCCCTTGGCCGCGGTGAAGTTTGTCGGCTGGTGGCTGCCGGCCCGCGGCACGATCAGGTAGCTGTAGCTGGACAGCGGGTAGGAGCGCGGGTCGGTGTAGGTGTAGACCGAGTCCAGGTTCTGCTGGAGGAAGTCAGGGCTGGCCGGGTTCTCGTTGATCTGCGCCTGGGTGAGCGCGACGGCCACGTTCGATGCGGTAGGAAGCACGTAGTAGCCGGCCGGGTTGAGCAGCTTAACGACCGGATAGTGGGAATTCAGAGCATAAGCGTACTCGTCATAGCCGATGGAGCCGTTTCCGTAGCTGGCCGTGATGTAGGTGGCCACGTTGTTGGAGCCGTTCTCGGACTTGGCGTTTCCGAACAGCGGGTAAAACTCGGTCTGGCCGCAGGGCAGGCGGATGCCCGGCTTCACCTTCTGGCAGAACGCGTTCCACTGCGCCGGGAACATGTGCGCCATCCAGCGCGTGAAGAAGAACGTGGCCCCTGATCCGTCCGATCTGATCACCGGCGTGATCGGCAGGCTCGGAAGCTGGGCGCCGTAGTCCCTGGTGATCGCCGGGTCGTCCCAGTTGGTGATCGCGCCAGTGAAGATCTTCATCAGGGTCAGGCCCGAGAGCCGCAGGTTCGTGACCAGCTTTCCGGCGACATCGATGTGGTACATGAACGCGGTGCCGCCGGCGGTGTCAGGTATGTAGGAGTAACCCTGGGTCGGATGCTCGGCCCCGGTTCCGCCGAGCTGATCCTGGCCGTTTCGGAAGGGTGGGTCCGATGCGGCGAAGTCATCCTGGTTGGCCATGTAGTCACCGCGGCCGGCCGCCGAGCCGTCCGGGTTGTAGTTGATGACCAGGCCGCTGGGCCGCAGGTCCTGCTGCCACTGGTCGAGCGCTACCGCGCTCCAGGACGAGCCAGAGCCGCTGATCGCGACGTAACTCACCGCTCTCGCCGGCGGCGCGGCCGCCGCGACCGCTCCGACAGCGACCAGCGTGGCGGCCGCCATTCGTGCCCGAGCCCGAAGCAGACGAGGGATCATGGCTTTCTCCTCCAGGTCAGGCGGATCTGCCGCAGGCGCCGCAGCCGGGTCCGCGTCGCGGCGTCGGCCGCACCGAGCATGAGAGACGAGGCTCCGCTGAGGGTGGCGGCGCCTGCGACGACGAGCAGGACGGGGAGCGCGTACCTGATCAGGCCCGCCGTCTGCGCCCGCTTCAGCGCGACCGTCACGATTGCCTGGCCGAGCCGGCTCGGGGACGGGCTCGCCGCCGGGCTCGTGCTGGGAATGGCCGGCAGGCTTGGGCTGGCGGACTGCCCCAGGCTCGGATTCGCGCTGCCGCCTGACTGGCTCAGCACCTCGGCGGCCGCGGTGCGGGTCTGCGCCCTGAGGTTCGCCGGGAGCGGCAGGTAACCAGGGGCGAGCTGACCGGGCCGGGCACCGGGGGTCTGGCCGGGTCCGGCGACGTAGTCCAGGAACCTGGCGATCGAGGCTGCCTTGGCGGGCTTGACGCCGCTGGTCGGGACCATAGCGTAGATGACCATCGTCAGCGGGTAGGCGCTGGCGTTCTGGCTGGCGTAGTCGACCTGCTGGGTGATGTGGCTGGCCGGGCTGGTGACCATGGACGGGATGGCCGCCGCCATCGACGCCGCGTCCGGCGCGACGTAGCGGCCCTTGCTGTTGAGCAGCCTGGCCACCGGGAACCGGAAGGCCGCCGCGTCGCCCTCGTCCAGGATGGCGAACAGCGCGCGCTCACCCGGCACCTCGATCGGGTCTCTGGGGAAGTTTCCGAACGGGTCCTTCTCCCAGTCCGTGCCCGGGTCCCAGTTCTGCGCCTGATAGCTCGCGACCATGCTGAGCGGGAAGACCGGGCTGTACTTGTGGGCGATGACCGGATAGGAATCCTGGCCGGTGAAGGCGTCCGTCGGGTAATGCATGCCGAGGTAGTCGGTATTGACGTGCATTCCCCAGGGATCGAACTGACCCTGGAGGAAGCTGTTGCCGTCTTTGCTCGCCGCGATCCACCGCGTTGTTTCCCAGGTGAGGTCGCTGTGCCCGGAAACGACCGTGGGAACCTGGAAGGCCGCACCGCTTCCGCCTGGTGCCCTGACTCCCGGGTTCAGTTTCTGGAATTCAGGGTCATCGAACAGGCTGAAGGGGTTGCCGTCGACCGCGCCGTCGCAGCCGATGGTCTTCGGCGGCGTGCCATGCCCGCAGCCCTCGTTCTCGAAGCTGTATGACTGCGTGACGAGCTTGGCGACCAGTCGCGGGTCGAGCCTGAGCGAGCGGACTGGTTTCCCGGTGACCGGGTTGTCGACCCAGTAAGCGATCGCCACCGCCGAGACGGCGACCGGAGCGTAGGTGTAGGTCTTGCCCGGCGAGACCTGGGCCGGGCCCGGCCGGGTGGTCAGCGCTATGTCACCGAGGCCGCTCGGGAGGGCGGCGATGGCCTCGGGTTCGCTCAGGGCCGAGTTGTAGGTGATGGCCAGCGGGCTGGAGGAGGAGCAGAGCCCGGCGCGCCACTGGTTCATGGCCCTGGCCAGCATCGGCGAGCCGATCGCGGTGAAACTCGCGTTCTTGATCGGGCAGTTGGCAGGCGCTGGCGCGAAGGCGAGCGGAACCACGATCCGGTCCGCCCACGAGCAAGAGCCGGTCTGGCTGCTGAAGGCGAACTCGCCAAGGTCCGTGCCGCCGGCGTCGAGGCTGTGGTCGTGGCAGCCGGCCGGGCTGGTCAGGGTGTTGCCGCCCTGGCTCGGCACGACGACGAGCGAGCACAGGTGGCGCACGCTGCAGCCGAGCATCTGGTTCTCGGCCAGAGTGAGGATCTGGATGTCGAGTTCGCCGCTGCCGTTCGGCGCCGTTGTCGCATAGGCGGCGTTCATCGGCCCGAACGGGCCAAAGGCGCCCTGCACGCCGCCGTTGTCGGCGCCATAGCACTGCTTCCAGGTCCGGGGCCTGGCGGAATTGCACTCGACGACCATGACCGGGTAGTCGGTGGCCGTCTGGTCGTAGAGCACCGCGCTGCTCGGCGTGAAGCCAGTCCACGAGACGTGCACCATCTCGTTCACCAGGCTGCTGGTCTGACTGACCGTCACGGTGCTGTGGCCAGGGAAGAGCCTCTGGTGCGCCGGGTCCCACATCCGCGGCCCCGGCACGGTCGTGCCTCCGGGCACCTTGTGGTGCGACCTGGTCGGACTCGGGCTGGGGGACCCGCTGGGAGCGGGAGAGCGGGTCGGGCCCGGGGTGCCGGTCGGGCTCGGATTACCGGTCGGGCTAGAGGACGGACTGGTGCTCGCCGACGGGCTCGGACTCGTCGCCGCCATCGATCCGGGTACCGCGGGCAGCAGCACGATGCCGGCGCTCATGGCGGCGATGCCGAGGATGGCTGGCACCGCCCTGCTTATCCGGGCAATGGTCATCTGCTGGCTGCCTCTCTGGCTAGTCTGCGGCGCTGCCGCCTGGTGAGCTCGCCGGGCGCCGAGCCGCCGAGCCTGCGCGCAGCCGCGAACAGCGCGAGCACCACCACGACCAGGACGAAGCCGGTCCCGAAGCCGCGCTCGACATAGGCATTCGTGCCGAGCACATGCACGGAGTCGTAGATGAACAGCGGCAGGCTGGTCTGCGGGCCGCTGAAAAGGTTGAGGTTCAGCTCCTTCGTGTAACCGGCCACGAGCAGCACCGGAGCGGTCTCGCCGATACCGCGTGCCATGGCCAGCACCACGGCGGTCGTCAGGCCGGACCTGGCGGTGGGCAGCACCACGTTCCACACCGTGCGCCACTGACTGGCGCCCAGTGCGCAGGACGCCTCCTTGATCGTTGCGGGTATCAGCCGGAGCACTACTTCAGACGCCCTCGCGACGATCGGCATCATCGTCACCGCGATGGCGACCGACGCGCAGAACCCGCTCTTGGCGACACCGAGGCTGAGCACGAGCGACGCGTAGATGAACAGGCCGGCGATGAGGTCAGGCAGGGCCGTCATCGCCTCCACGATGGTCCTGACGGTCCGCGCGAGCCCGCCGCCGATCTCGGAGAGGAACAGTGCCGTGGTCACCCCGAGCGGCACGGAAATCGTGGTGGCCATGCCCAGCTGCTCAAGCGATCCGACGATCGCATGGAGCACGCCCCCGATCGTCATCGGGCTGTCGGGCCCGGCGAACGACATCGCCTGAGTCCAGAAGTTGAGGTGGAAGACGGCGCCGGATCCTCGTAGCAGCGTGTAGCCGACCTCCTCGACGACGATCAGGAAGGCCACGACGCCGCCCGTGCCGAACGCAACCGACGCCAGCTGGTCCCTGGCGGCGAGGCGGTCTGACTGCAGCCGCGCCATGACCGTGTACAGCACCAGGAAGACCACGTACCAGGTCAGCCAGAAGCCGAGCGCACCGGAGAAGGGCAGCACGCGCTCGTAGATCAGCCAGACCAGGCCGAGGGCCGCGGCCGCTGCGCCGGCGAACGTCGCGGTCCCCTCGGAAGTGGCACGCCGCAGGCGGAGCCGGCTCTCGGCAGGCAGCTGGTCACTTTCGGGGTCAGGCGATGGCCGTACGGGTACGAGCACACGCGTCTGCTGTGTCATCGGATCAGTCCGCGGTCAGGGCGCCGGACCGGGATCGGCTGATCACGACCGAGGCCAGGCTGTTGACGATAAGCGTCGCTACGAAGAGCACCAGGCCGGCGGCCAGCAGCGCGGCGACGCCCTTGGAGTCGTACTGGGTCACGAAGTTCGCGATCTCGGCGGTGATCGAGTTACCGCCGCCTTCGAGGATGTGCGGGTTCAGCGTGTAGGTCAGCGGCGTCAGGATGAAGGTGACGGCGATCGTCTCGCCGAGCGCACGGCCCAGGCCGAGCATGCTGGCACCGATCACGCCCGCCCGGCCGAAAGGCAGCACGACGGTGCGGATCATGCCCCACCGGGTGGAGCCGAGCGAGTAGGCGGCTTCCCGCTCGCCTTGCGGCGCCTGGGAGAAGACCTGCCTGGACAGTGAGGTGATGATCGGGATCACCATCAGGGAGACCACCGAGCCGGCGATGAACATCGCTCCCACGTAGTTGGCCGGCGTCTGAGCCTTGGTGAACTGGAAGACCGGCAGGAACGAGCCGAGCCAGCGCGACAGCCACTGGTCGGTGCCGAGAATCCTCGGCATCAGGAAGAACAGGCCCCAGAGCGCGAAGATGATGCTGGGAATGGCCGCCATGAGGTCGACCACCGCGATCATCGGTCCGCGCAGGCGCGGCGGCGCGTACTCGGAGATATAGATAGCGATCGCCACGCCCGCCGGCAGGGCGACGGCCAGCGCGATTACAGCGATGATCGCCGAGTCGGGCAGCAGCGCCGCGACGCCGAACTGGTCGCTGGTCTCCGGGTAGAAGCTCTGCGTCGTGAAGAAGCCCAGCCCCGCGCGCTGGAAGGCGCTGACCGAGCGCAGCACGAGGAAGACCAGGATCAGGACCGTGATGGCCAGCACGGTGACGCCGGCTGCGCGGAGCAGGCCGCGGAAGACCCTGTCACCGGCGGTGGCCGCGGCGACTATGACGCGCGGCACGTCCTGCTCAGCCTGGTCCACTGCTGGTGCGTACATCACGTTCCCAACCACTAGCTATCTGAGCGAGAAACAGGAGGAAGCGTCGCGGTGGTGACGACACCAGCCGCGACGCGCCTCCGTTCCCTGTCTGGCCTGCGGGTCGTGCTAGCTGACGGTGACGTCGTAGGTGGTGCTGAGGCTGCCGAGGTTGGTCGCCCTGGCGAAGACCGTGGTGCCGAGCGCGGTGTTGAGCGCGGCGGCGGCCCTGGCGCCGAAGGCGAGCTGCGTGGCCGTGAAGGTCTCGGTGCCCGTTCCCGTGCTCGAGGACAGGTTGCCGCTGATGTAGGCGATGGTGACGGGACGGGCGGCACCATCGATGACTCCGGTGAGGGTGCCGTTGAAGAAGTTGATCTTCAGGTCGGTGATAGTGGCCGTCTGGCTGTGAGCGGCGCTGATGACGACCAGGGTGCCGCCGAGGTCGACGGTGCCGTAGAAGTTGCTTACCTCGCCGTTTCCGCCGGTGACAGGCAGCGTGTAGGCATCGGTGCTGGAGAAGTTGCCCGGCCCGGCGGTGTAGCTCGAGGTGGATGGTGCGCCGGCGAGCAGGACGACACCGGACTTCGCGAGATGGACGATGTAGCTGCGGGGGATCGTGATGGTCGCGGTGCCGCCGGTGTCGGTCGTGTCGGCGAGGGCGGGGCCCGTAGCGGACAGTGCGACCGCTGCCGCGGTGATCAGGCCGGCGCCCAGGACGGTGAGGCGGGCCCGGCGGCCGATGGTGAGGTGCATGGGGTGTCCTTCGGTGCGTTCGTTGCGCTGGCTGGTGTGCGGGGCGGAGCGGTAGTCAGGAGCCGGTGCCGCAGAAGGGCGTGGGCAGGAATCCGTAGTTGATGAGGTCCTGCCTGGCGGTCGTGTTCGAGCAGATCCAGCCCCTGGTGGTGGCGAAAGCCGAGGCGAAGAACGGCTCGAGGTAGGCCGGGATGTTGTCCCTGGTCTGAGCCCACCGCACCACGTCATAGATCGCGTTGATGAACTTGGCGCTGAATAGCGGATTGATCGTGGTGCCGGTGCCGGTGCCGGTCGTCGGCTTGGTGCCGTTGACGGAGTTCAGGATGAAGGCGCCATGCTCGTCGCAGCCGAACCTGTTCTGAGTGGCGGTCGGCTTCACGCCGCACTTGGCGGAGTGGTAGCGCTGTGAGATGTACTTGGCGACCGAGTAGGGCACGAGCGCGTCGGCGTTCCCCTTGAACTGAGGGTCAGTCCCCTCGTTCTGCTGCACGGAACTGTTTACGCACGAGCCGGGCGTTGCGACGCCGATCGCCTTGAGGAAGGACGTGCGAAGACCTGAGCCGGTCTGCGGCAGGAACGCCTGGATGGTGTCGGTGCTCGTGCCGCCGACCTGGTTCCAGGCGGTGGCGGTGCAGGTGTAGATCGCGTTCAGCTGGGCCGTGGTCAGGTTATGCGGAGCGTTGGTCGTGGCGTTGGCCGCGTAGCTGATGGCGTCCTTGGCCAGGGCGACGAAGGTCACCCCGCCCGGCCCCTTCGCCGGGTCGGTGGAGCTGCGACCACGGGCGGAGCGGACGTAGTCGATGCAGTAGTGCTTGCCGTCGCTGGTCTTCGCGTTCGCGTAGAAGGCTGTCAGGCCCGCGGTCGCCCCGTTCGGCCGCACGATCGCGGTGCAGCCGAACTTCGTCTTGATGTTGTCGGTGAGCCCGGTGACCGGGTTTACCGCGTCCCAGCTGTACAGGCGCGGGCCGGTCGAGTGCGACTTGTTGTAATCGAACGCCAGCTGGTCGACCAGGTACTCGCTGGTGTCAGATCCGACGCTGACGACGTCGGTCTCCTTTGGCGTCACCGGGCTGCCGCTGCCGTTGACCGGGTCGGCCAGGGCCGGGCCCGCGATCAGTGTCACGGCGCTTGCCAGCACGGCCGCACTGGCGGCGATCTTCATCAGCTTGCGCATTCGCTCTCCTAGCAAGGGGGTTGGCGTGCGTGGCCGGCTGCCCGCTGCTCAGGTCAGCCGGCAGGCCGTCCGCGAGCTATCTTCCTATATTCTCGACTAACATACAAGGTTAGTAGGAATATTCGCCGGAAGGGAAGCTTGTCACGGGAACGAAGGGCCCAGCAGGCGCTGCCGAGACCGGGGCCGGCGGCGCCTGCTCGGCCCACGTGGCAGTGACTAGCCGAGGGTGCCGCCGCCGGCGGCGAAGTGACCCGGTGGCCGGGGCCGGTTCATTCTTCGGCGCCGCCGGCGCCCACGCCGGTCACGGGATGTGGAGTACCTGGAACGCCTCGGCAAGGCGCCCCTCGGGCAGGCCGGCCGCAGTGGCGGCCCGGGCGAGCGCGCCGCGCAGCATGTCCTCCAGGTCCGGCATGTGGCCGGTCTGGCTCTCGTGCGCTCGGAGCGCGGCTATCTTCCGCCCGAAGGTGCCGGTGACGTCGACGAAATGCGAGGGCTGAGGTCCGCCGAAGATCCAGACTTCAGGGACGGTCCAGGCCTCAAGTCCCTCGGCGGCGAGCTCGGGGAACGCGAACACGTTCCTGGCATCGGGATAGACAGCGTCGAGCGCGGCAGAACCCACCGCGCGGTGGTCGGGATGGCTCGCCGGGATCCGGGTGTAATTGCGCTCCGGCGACGGGCAGGCCACGCGATCGGGCCTGACCTGGCGGATGACGCGCGTGATGTCACGGCGCAATGCGAGCGAAGGCTCGACCCTGCCGTCCGGATAACCGAGGAAGCGCACGTCGCTGACGCCGAGGCACTTGGCCGCCGCGATCTGCTCGGCCTGGCGCCGCACCGCCATGTCGGTGCGGCTCACCGACGGGTCGCTGCCGCCCGCGTCGCCGTCGGTCACCACGCAGTAGACGACCTCGATTCCCGCGTCGGTCCAGGTCGCGATCGTCCCCGCCGCACCGAAATCCACGTCGTCCGGATGAGCCGTAACGACAAGGACCCGCTGCACTGCGCTGTCATCACTCACCCCCCCGATGCTACGGCTCGCGGCAACGACATCGGGGCGGCAGCCCGGCGCGCGGCGTGCCGCTGCGCGGCAGACGTGCGCCGGGGCTGCTCGGAGCGACTAGTCGAGCGAGGACATCACGTGCTTGACGCGGGTGTAGTCCTCGAAGCCGTACATCGACAGGTCCTTGCCGTAGCCGGAGCTCTTGAAGCCGCCGTGCGGCATCTCGGCGACCAGCGGGATGTGCGTGTTGATCCAGACGCAGCCGAAGTCCAGCGCCCGCGCCATCCGCATCGCGCGGCCGTGGTCGGAGGTCCAGACAGAGGACGCCAGACCGTACTCGGTGCCATTAGCCCAGGCGAGGGCCTGCGCCTCGTCGGTGAACCGCTGCACGGTGATGACCGGGCCGAAGACCTCGTTCTGGATGATCTCGTCGTCCTGCCGCAGGCCGCTGACCACGCTCGGCTCGAAGAAGAAGCCGCGAGACCCGGCGCGCTGGCCGCCCGTCAGGACGTTCGCGTGGTCGGGCAGCCGGCTGATGAAGCCTGCCACCCGGTCAAGCTGGCGGGCGTTGTTGAGCGGCCCGAAGTCGGCCTCGACGTCGGGCCCGCCGGTGACCTGGCCCTTGGCCTGCTCCACGAGCGCGTCGACGAAGTCGTCGTGCACGCCGGGGCCGGCCAGCACCCTGGTGGCCGCCGTGCAGTCCTGGCCCGCGTTGAAGTAGCCGGCGATGGCGATCGCCTCGGCAGCCTTAGCCGGGTCGGCGTCGTCGAAGACGATGACCGGAGCCTTGCCGCCGAGTTCGAGGTGCACCCGCTTGAGGCCGGACGCCGCCTCGGCCGCGACCTCCTTGCCCGCGCGCACGCTGCCGGTGATCGACACCATGCGCGGCACCGGATGCGCTACCAGGGCGCGGCCGGTATCCCTGTCGCCGCAGATGACGTTGATCACGCCGGCCGGCAGGTACTCGTTCATCAGCTCGGCCATCATCAGGGTGCTCACCGGTGTGGTGTCCGACGGCTTGAGCACGATGGTGTTGCCGGCGGCGATGGCGGGCGCCCACTTCCAGACGGCCATCATCATCGGGTAGTTCCACGGCGTGACCTGGGCGCACACGCCGACCGGCTCGCGCCTGATCATCGAGGTGAACCCCGACATGTACTCGCCGGCCGACTTGCCCTCCAGCATCCGCGCCGCGCCGGCGAAGAACCTGATCTGGTCTACCATCGGCGGGATCTCCTCGGACTTGGTCAGCCCGAGCGGCTTGCCGGTGTTCTCAGATTCGGCCGCCACGAACTCGTCGGCCCGGGCCTCGATGGCGTCGGCGATCCGCAGCAGCGCCAGGCTCCGCTCCGACGGGGTCGCGTCCCGCCAGGTCTCGAAGGCGCCGGCGGCCGCCTTGAAGGCGGCGTCCACATCGGCCGGACCAGAGATCGGCGTGGTCGCGAACGCCTCGCCCGTGGAGGGGTTGATCAGCTCCTCCCGCCTGCTGTCGACCGAATCGGCCCACTGGCCTCCGACAAAATTCCGCAGTTCTTTCATAGCGGGTATCTCCGTTTCCTTTCTTCAGCGCATGCCCGGTCAGCGGGCAGGCGTCCGCTCCTCGCAAGCCCAGGGGGAGCCGTAGTCGGTGAGCAGGTCGAGGAACGGCTGGGCGGGCAGGGCTTCTGGCCCGAGCACGCCGGCGCCAGACCAGGCGCCGGAATCGATCAGCTCCAGGGCCACGACAGGGTTGACCGCGGTCTGCCATACGACGGCCTGCGATCCGTACTCGGCCATCGACCAGGCGTTGTCCACCACATGGTGCAGGTACACCTCACGCGGCGCGCCGTCCTTGCCCGTACCGGTGACCCAGGTGCCAGCGCAGGTCAGCCCGGTCATCTTCGCGCCGAGGCCAGCGGGATCGGGCAGGCAGGCGGCGACGACGTCACGCGGCGAGACCTGGGCGCCGCCGACGCTGACCGGCGCGGTGGCATCGAGGCCGAGCTTGTGCAGCGTCCTGAGCACCCCGATGAACTCCTCGCCGAGGCCGTACTTGAACGTCACCCGCCGGGCCCGCACCCACCGCGGGATCAGCAGCACTTCCTCATGCTCGACGTTCACGCACTCCACCGCGCCGATGCCGGCCGGGAAGGTGAACACCTCAGGCTCGCTGAACGGCGGGGTCGTGTACCAGCCGCGGTCCGCCTCCCAGATCACCGGCGGGTTCAGGCACTCCTCGATGGTCGTCCAGATCGAGAACGTGGGCGCGAAGTCGTATCCCCGCACCGCCAGGTTCGCGCCGTCCCGCACGCCGATCTCGTCGATCTCGCTGAACATCGTGTCCGCGGCATGCCGGGCGAAGATGTCGGACAGCCCCGGCTCGACCCCGATGCCGACGAGGGCCAGCTTCCCGCGCTGCTCCCACTGGTCTGCCATCGCGAACTGGTCGTCGCCCAGCTTGACGCCCGTCTTGCTGTAGGGAGCGTCCTCGTGCGGATGCGACAGGGACATCGCCATGTCGAGGTAGTGCGCTCCAGACCGTAGCGCCGCGCGGTACAGCGGCATCACGAACCTCGGATCGGCGGCGTTCATCAGCACGTCGCAGGAGTGCTCAGCAAGCAGCCCGGCAACCGCGTCTTCGTCCCTGGCGTCGATCCTGACGGCCTGGTAGCGGTCGCTGGCCTCCGCCGCGCGCTGCGCCCTGCCCAGGTCGTAGTCGGAGACGACCAGGTCAGCGAACTGCCGGCGCGCCGCGATCCGCGCGAACGCGGTGCCAACTCCGCCGGCTCCGACGAGCAGTATGCGCATCTTGGCGATCCTATTAGTCGTGAAAGCGGTCGGTGCGGGGAAGCATCCTTGTACCCCCCGCAGCCTCAGCGTGCCACACGCCGCTGAGGTGAAGACCAGGGGAGGGTGCGCGATGACGGCGAGTGGGCGACTGATCGAGCCGGCCGAGCAGCCGGTTGAGAAAGGGCTGAAGGCCGGCGCGCTCGGCCTGATCTCAAGCACGGTGATCGCGACAGCGTCCGTCGCGCCCGCCTACAGCATCGCGGCCACGCTCGTCTTCGTCGTGCTTGCTGTCGGCCTGCAGTCACCGGTCATCGCCATCCTGGCGTTCGTGCCGATGCTGCTCACCTCGATCGGCTACAGCGAGATGAACAAGGCCGACCCGGACTGCGGCACCACGTTCACCTGGGCGACGCGCGCGTTCGGGCCGAAATCGGGCTGGGCCGGCGGCTGGGCGATCGTGGCCGCCGACGTGATCGTGATGGCTAGCCTCGCCCAGGTGGCCAGCGTGTATGTATTCCTGGAATTCGGGGCCAAGGGAATTGGCAGCAACCCGACGAGCAGCTGGGTGCTGCTTGGCGGGGTCATCTGGATCATCTTGATGACCCTCATCTGCTACATCGGCATCGAGGTCTCGGCGAACTTCCAGAAGGTCCTGCTGTCGATCGAACTGGTCATGCTGACCGTGCTCTCGGTGACCGCGCTGGTGAAAGTCGGCACCGGGTCAGCTCCGGCCGGTCACCTGACGCCGCACTGGTCCTGGCTCAACCCGTTCAATGTCCCCTCGTTCAGCGCTTTCGTCAGCGGCATCATCCTGATGGTGTTCATCTACTGGGGCTGGGACACCGCCGTCGCGGTCAACGAGGAAACCAAGGACAAGCACCGCACGCCCGGACGGGCGGCGATCCTGTCCACCATCATCCTGCTGGCCATTTACACCCTCGTGATCTTGTCCATGCAGTCGTTCGCCGGGATCGGCACCAAGGGCAACGGCCTCGGCAACCTCGCCAACGCCGGCGACGTGCTCTCCGTGCAGTCAAACGCGATCTTCGGCACGACCGGGGCCGGGCCGGTCTTCTACCACCTGCTCCTGCTGATGGTGCTGTCCTCGGCGGCGGCGTCGACCCAGACCACGATCCTGCCCACGGCGCGGACCACCTTGTCGATGGCTGCCTACAAGGCCTTGCCGACGTCGTTCGCGAAGATCCATCCGAGGTTCCTGACCCCGTCCGTGTCCACGATCGTCATGGGCGTGGTGTCGATCGGGTTCTACGTGTCGATCAACTACGTTTCGAACGCCACCGGCGTCTTCGGCGACGCGGTCACCGCACTCGGCCTGTATATCGCCTTCTACTACGGGCTGACCGGGTTCGCCTGCGCCTGGTATTACCGCAGGAATCTCAGGACCAGCGCCCGCAACCTGTGGATGCAGGGCATCTTGCCGGTGACCGGAGCGCTGATCTTGTGGTTCCTCGGCGGCTGGAGCGCGTGGCTCGACTACGACTTCGCGACCGGCAACGACTACACCTACTGGACTGTACCGGGGATCCACTGGCAGGTCGGCGGGCCGTTCGTGATCGCGGCTGGTGCGGCCCTGGTCGGCCTGCTGCTCTTCATCTACATGCGGGTGGTCGCACCGGCATTCTTCAGGAAGGAGACCCTGACCAGGGCGACCCCGACCCTCGTCCCTGACGAATGATCCGCTGATCCGCGCGGTCGGTCGGTGCGGGCTAGCAAACCGCGCCGGACTGTCGGTGCTGCCTGGCAAGGTGGCGGTCATGACACTCTGCTGGCTGGCGCGCGGAGCACGACGAAGGGCACTATGAGTGTCATGACCGCGCAGAGGACCGGGCTGCCGGACGACCGGCCGCTGACCGTCGAGGACCTCGACCTGCTGCCGGACGACGGCAACCGGTACGAGCTCGATGACGGGGTGATCGTCATGTCCCCCGCCCCCGCGAACGTCCATCAGCTGGTAGTTGCCCGGCTGCAGATGATGCTGGGCAGTGCCTGCCCGGCCGAGTACGTGGTGGTCTCGGGAAACGGGGTGGCGATGTCAGCGAGCCAGTATCGGATTCCTGACCTTCTCGTCATCCGTGCGGATGAGTTCAGGCTGACCGAGAAGTCCGTCAGCAGCCCGCCCGATTTGGCCATCGAGGTAGCGTCGCCTTCCACTGCGATCTACGACAGGAACAGGAAGAAGGACGTCTACGCGGGCTTCGGCATCTCGTGGTACTGGATAATGACGCCAAGTCTCGACCGGCCGCGGCTGACCTGTTTCGAGCTGCGACGCGGCAGCTATCGTCAGGTGACCGAGGTCAGCGGCGATGAGGCGTTCAAGGCCGAGCGGCCGTTCCCCGTGACGATCGTGCCAGCCGAACTGGTCGCGCTGCCTGGCCAGCGCTGAACCCAGCCGCCTTCCGGCAGCGGCACCTCGCTGTCAGCGCCAGCGCCTAAGGTGAACAGGTGACCATGACGGCGGCTGACTCCCTCCTGGACGGACTGAACCCGCAGCAGCGCGCGGCCGTGCTGCACGAGGGCGGCCCGCTGCTCATCGTCGCCGGGGCGGGCTCAGGCAAGACCCGGGTGCTCACGCACCGGATCGCGTACCTGGTCGCCGAGCGGGACGTGGCACCGCCTGAGATCCTCGCGATCACGTTCACCAACAAGGCGGCCGGGGAGATGGCGGCCCGCGCCCAGGCACTCACCGGCGCCCGGGCGCGCGGCATGTGGCTCCTTACCTTCCACTCGGCCTGCGTGCGGATCCTGCGCCGGGAGGCGAGCAGGTTCGGTTACCCGTCCTCGTTCACCATCTACGACCAGGCCGACTCCGAACGGCTGATGGCGCTGGTCTGCCGTGAGCTTGACCTGGATCCCAAGTACCACCCGCCGAAGGCGATGGCCGGGCGGGTCAGCACGCTCAAGAACGAGCTGCTCGATTACGAGACCGCGGCGTCCCGGGCGTCGGGCTACCGGGAGAAGGCGCTGGCGCAGGCGTACGGTGAGTACCAGCGGCGGCTCGTCGCGGCCGGCGCGATGGACTTCGACGACCTGATCATGGTCACCGTCAACTTGCTGCAGGCATTGCCTGACGTGGCGCAGGCCTACCGGCGACGGTTCCGCCACGTCCTCGTTGACGAATATCAGGACACCAACCACGCCCAGTACGTGCTGATCAGGGAACTCGTCGGCGGAGGCCAGGCCAGTCAGCTCGCCGGCGACGACTTCATGCCGCCCGCCGAGCTGTGCGTGGTCGGTGACGCGGACCAGTCAATCTACGCATTCCGCGGCGCGACGATACGCAACATCACCGAGTTCGAGCGCGACTTCCCCGGCGCGAGGGTCATCCTGCTCGAGCAGAACTACCGCTCGACGCAGAACATCCTCGCCGCCGCGAACGCCGTCGTCGCGCGCAACACCGGCCGGATGCCGAAGAACCTGTGGTCAGACGCGGGCAGCGGCCCGCCGATCACCGGCTATGTGGCCGACAGCGAGCACGACGAGGCGGCGTTCGTCGCCGAGGAGGTGGACAAGCTCGCCGACGCCGGCGACGCCACTGCAGGCGACGTGGCCGTCTTCTACCGAACCAATGCGCAGTCGCGCGTGTTCGAGGAGGTGTTCATCCGGGCGGGCGTGCCGTACAAGGTGGTCGGCGGGGTCCGGTTCTACGAGCGCCGTGAGGTCCGTGACCTGCTGGCGTACCTGCGCCTGATCGCCAACCCGCAGGACGAGATCTCGCTGCGCCGGGTCGTCAACGTGCCGCGCCGCGGCATCGGCGACCGGGCCCTTGAGTACGTGGCCGGCCTGGGTGCCAGGGACAGGATCCCCTTCGCCGCCGCGCTCGCGCGCCCGGCGGACGTCCCGGGGCTGCCGGCCCGCTCGGTGAAGGCGATCGAGGCCTTCAACGAGCTGATCGCCGAGCTCAGGCAGGCAGCCGAATCCGGCACGCCGGTCGGGGACCTGGCCGAGGCCGTACTCGACCGGACCGGGTACATCGCCGAGCTCGAGGCCTCCAGCGACCTGCAGGACGCCGGGCGGGCGGAGAACCTCACCGAGCTCGTATCGGTCGCCAGGGAATTCGACGCGCGTAACGCGGGCGGCGGGCTGGCTGCCTTCCTCGAGCAGGTGTCGCTGGTCGCCGATGCCGACGAGATTCCCGAGGGTCCCGACCACGGCGGGCTGGTCACGCTGATGACACTGCACACCGCCAAGGGGCTCGAGTTCCCGGTCGTCTTCCTCACCGGGATGGAGGAGAACGTCTTCCCGCACGAGCGGTCGATCAACGACGACCGGGAGCTTGAGGAGGAGCGCAGGCTCGCCTACGTCGGGATCACGAGGGCACGGGAGCGGCTGTACCTGACTCGCGCCGTGGCGCGCGCGTGGTGGGGCCGGCCCGCCTACCACAAGCAGTCCAGGTTCCTGTCCGAGATCCCGGCCGAGCTGCTCGACTGGCGCCGCGATGCCTCGGCGGCCTCGTCGTCGCTGTCACCGGCCTCCGAGCGACTAGCGCGCCGGGCCGGCGTCAACGCGCCGGGCAACCGGCCGGTGCCCGCGCTGCAGCCTGGCGACCTGGTCAACCACGACAGCTACGGCCTCGGGCGGGTGCTGTCCGTCGAGGGCCGCGGCGACGACCCCGAGGCCAAGGTGGACTTCGGCGAGGAGTACGGCATCAAGCACCTGCTGCTGCGCTACGCGCCGATCGAGAAGCTATAGCTGAACCAGCCGATGCCGCCGGCTCTCCCGGCTGTGGACCGGATACGCTGCGGGTGAGGCATTCGCGGCTGGAGGGCGCAGGAGTCATGGGAAGCATCCGGGTCATCATCGCCAAGCCTGGCCTGGACGGGCATGACCGCGGCGCGAAGGTCGTGGCGCGGGCGCTGCGCGACGCGGGGGTCGAGGTCATCTACACCGGGCTGCACCAGACGCCCGACCAGATCGTGGCCGCCGCCGTGCAGGAGGACGCCGACGCGATCGGCCTGTCCATCCTGTCGGGCGCGCACATGACGCTGTTCGGGCGGGTGCTCGAGCTGCTGCGCGAGCAGGGCGCGACCGACATCGTGGTGTTCGGCGGCGGAATAATCCCCGACGCCGACATCGCCGAACTGCAGGCGATGGGGGTCGCGAAGATCTTCACGCCGGGCGCGCCGACCCACGAGATCGCGGACTGGGTCCAGTCAGCGCTTGGCGCGAAGGCGCAATCCCGGGCCGGCTGACCAGGCGGGCACTGGCTGACCGCTAGGCTTCCTGGCGGGCGGCCGCTGCTTGGGCGGCGCCGAAGACAATCCGGATGTGTGGGCATCGCTGCGAGCCGAGCCGCAGCATCAGTCAGGACGGACCCCCAGACGTGGACTTGTTCGAGCATCAAGCAAAAGAGCTCTTCGCCGAGTACGGCGTGCCAGTGCCGGGCGGCAAGGTCGCTCACACGGCGCAGGAGGCGCGGGCCATCGCGGCCGAGCTGGCCGCGGCCGGCCAGCCGCGGGTCGTGGTCAAGGCCCAGGTCAAGACCGGCGGCCGGGGCAAGGCCGGGGGCGTCAAGGTGGCCGACGGCCCGGACGACGCCTTCGAGAAGGCGACGCAGATCCTCGGCATGGACATCAAGGGCCACACCGTGCATAAGGTCTTGGTCGAGGAAGCCAGCGACATCGCGCAGGAGTACTACCTGTCCTTCCTGCTCGACCGGGCGGGCCGGCAGTTCATGTCGATCTGCTCCGTGCAGGGCGGCATGGAGATCGAGGAAGTAGCCCATACCAGCCCCGAAGCGGTCGCGCGGATCGGGATCGACCCGCTGGCAGGCGTTGACCGGGCCAAGGCTGCCGAGATCATCCAGGCGGGCGGCCTTCCGGCGGAGGCGGCGGCCGGCGCCGCCGAACTCGCCGAGCGGCTGTGGGCGGTCTTCACCGACGAGGACGCCACGCTCGTCGAGGTCAATCCGATGATCCTCACCAAGGACGGCCGGGTCGTCGCGCTCGACGGCAAGGTGACGCTCGACGACAACGCTGCCTTCCGGCAGGAGCACGCACAGTTCGCCGATCCGGAGTCAGCCGACCCGATCGAGGCGCGGGCCAAGGCCAAGCACCTGAACTATGTCAAGCTCGACGGCGCCGTCGGCATCATCGGCAACGGCGCAGGCCTGGTCATGTCGACGCTCGATGTGGTCGCCTACGCAGGAGAGGACTTCGGCGGCATCAGGCCCGCGAACTTCCTCGACATCGGCGGCGGCGCGTCGGCCGAGGTCATGGCCAACGGCCTGGACATCGTGCTGTCCGACCCGTCGGTTCGTTCCGTCCTGGTCAACGTCTTCGGCGGCATCACCTCCTGCGACGCCGTCGCCAACGGCATCGTGACGGCGATCGGGATCCTCGCTGACCGGGGCGAGCAGGTGCGCCACCCGATCGTGGTCCGGCTGGACGGCAACAACGCCGCCGAGGGCCGCCGGATCCTGACCGAGGCTGGCATCGCCGTTGTCGAGCAGGTAGCGACGATGGATGACGCGGCGCGGCGCGCCGCCGAGCTGGCCAGCCTGGCCGCGACGGGAGCATGAGATGGCGATCTTCCTCACTAGCGACAGCCGGGTCATCGTCCAGGGCATCACGGGCTCGGAGGGGAGCAAGCACGGCGCGAGGATGATCGCGGCCGGCACCAGCGTGGTCGGCGGCACCAACCCGCGCAAGGCCGGCCAGTCGGTACAGCTCGGCGGAGCCAGCGTTCCCGTCTTCGGGACGGTCGGTGACGCGATGGCCGCCACCGGCGCCGACGTTTCCGTCGTCTTCGTGCCGCCCGCCGGGACCAAGGACGCCGTGATCGAGGCGGTGGATGCCGGAATCGGCCTGGTCATCGTCATCACCGAGGGCATCCCCGTGCACGACACGGCGGCCTTCTGGGCGTATGCCTGCTCGCGCGGTAACGCCACCCGCATCATCGGGCCGAACTGTCCGGGCGTGGCCTCGCCCGGTAAGTCCAATGCCGGGATCATCCCGGCCGACATCACCAGCGAGGGCCGGATCGGCCTGGTCTCCAAGTCGGGAACGCTGACGTACCAGATGATGTACGAACTGCGGGACATCGGATTCTCTACTGGTGTCGGTATCGGCGGCGACCCGATCATCGGCACCACGCATATCGACTGCCTGCAGGCGTTCCAGGACGACCCGGAGACCGACGCGATCGTGATGATCGGCGAGATCGGCGGTGATGCCGAGGAGCGGGCCGCTGCCTTCATCGAGGCGAACGTCACCAAGCCGGTCGTCGCCTACGTCGCCGGCTTCACCGCGCCCGAAGGCAAGACGATGGGCCATGCGGGCGCGATCATCTCAGGGTCGGCCGGCACGGCCCAGGCTAAGAAAGAAGCGCTGGAGAAGGTGGGAGTCAAGGTGGGCCGGACTCCCAGCGAGACCGCCCTCCTGGCCCGGGAGCTGATGCAGGGCAGCTAATTACCGGGCGCGGGGCTTCCGGCGCGCCTCCAACGGCGTGCCGGTCGCGATTGCCAGGGTTGAGTCTTGTGACGACTTCGGCCCGTAGTGCCCGGCTCGCTGCGCAGGACGGCCAGGGGACCGGCGGGGCCAGGCCGGGCGAGACCGCCTGGCCTGGCATGACCAGGCCGCTGCTCGTCGCCGGGGCCTGGGCGGCAGTCACGGCTGCCGGGGCCGGACTGGCGACGGTGACGATGCTGGTCCTGGTCGGCTGGATCGCCGCTCCGCATCTCGGCCTCGGCCTGGCCGGCGTGCTGCGCACCGCCGCCGTGCTCTGGCTGGCTGGTCACCACGCCGAGGTCCAGGTCGCCGGTGCTGGCCGGATCGGCATGCTGCCACTCGGCCTGGTGCTGCTGCCCGGGACCCTGCTGTGGCGGGCCGGCCGGTCGGTGGTGCGCGGCCACGCCGTCACCGGGCTGCGGCAGGCGCTCGCGGTGGCGCTGACCGTCGCCCTGCCCTATGCGGCACTGGCCGGGGCACTGGCGATCGCCAGCAGGTCCGGACTCGCTGCCGCGTCGGTACCGCAGGCAGTGCTGGCGGGCTTCACCATCTCGTTCTGCGCCGCGGCACTCGGAGCGGCCCGTGCGCTGGCACCGTGGACTCAGCTGGGTGCGCTGATGTCAGTGCGCATGCGCTCGGTGCTAGCCGGGACAGCGGCATCTCTTGCCGTGCTCGTCGCCGCGGGAGCTATGGCGACGGCCCTGGCCCTCGCCGGGGACGTGCACAGGTACGGTGCCGTCTACCAGCTGCTCAGTCCGGGCATCGTCGGGTCCGGGCTGCTTCTGCTCGCCCAGCTTGCCTACCTGCCCAACGCTGTGCTGTGGGCCATCGCGTACATGCTCGGACCGGGCTTCGCGGTAGGCGCCGGCACGGTCGTGGCGCCGACCGGGTCCGTCGTCGGCCCCTTGCCCGCGTTCCCGCTGCTGGCAGCGCTGCCTGTCGGCGCGCATGGCTCGGGACCAGGCTGGCTCGGGGCCGTGATGCTCGCGATCCCCTATCTGGCCGGGGCGATCGGCGGCCTGCTTGTCGTGCGGGTGGCACCGACGACGGTCCTTGAGTCGGCACCGGTCAGGGGCTTTTGCAGCGGCCTGCTCACTGGCGTCGTGCTGGCCGTGCTGGCTGCCTTCGCCGGCGGCCCGCTCGGTGACGGCCGGATGTCGGCAGTAGGGCCGTCGGCCTGGCAGGTCGGTGCCGTGGCCGTCCTGGAGGTCGGCCTGGCGGCGGCGATCACCGCGGGCGCGGCGAACTGGTGGATCGTGCGGGCGCGCTGGCCATCGGTGCAGGCGGCGCCCGACGCCGCGCCGCCGTCAGGCCAGCGAATCAAGCCCGGTCGGCCCGCGGACGACGGTCACGTCATCTATCTCGACAGATGGGCAGGCGAAACCGATGGCACGGCACCGCGCCCGTCAGGCGACCCCTCCGCGCTGCCCTGACCTGACCGTGATCCGTCCGCCGCCCGACCCGACGACGGCGTTCATCACCGACTTGCGGAAGTTGTTGTAACAGGCCTGCTGCTGCTGGGTCGTCTGGGCCTGGCTCGCGCACCTGACGTAGGTGTTGAACTGAGCCGGGAACGCGAGGTAGATCACGATCGTGGGAATGGTCAGCGCGACGGCGAGAGTGCCGAGGACGATGCCGCCCGCGGCGCCGCGCGGCCGGAAGGAGGCGGTCCGCCGGGCCTTGACCAGCGCGGTAATGCCGATCACGCAGGCGGCGATGCCCACGACCGCGCCGAAGAAGAGCAAGTAGACACCGCGGTGCACGATGGAGTTCCAGCCGAGCAGGATTCCCGCCAGGCTCAGCAAGGCCAGGACGAGCGCGGCCATCGCGCGCTGCCTCAGCTCACGGTCCGGCTGCCTGGTCCGCTGCTGACCGCTTCCCGGACGAGCGCGCTGCGGCACGGGCCGGTCGCCGAACCCGAGCTTGCCTGGACCCTGGCCGGGAGCCTGCGGAGGCCCCCACGGCTGGCCTTGTGGCGGCTGGCCGGGAGCCTGCGGCGGGCCCCACGGCTGGCCTTGTGGCGGCGGCTGCCCGGAGGGCTGGCCTTGTGGCGGGTCCCACTGCGGTGCCGCCCCCTGCGCCGAATCTGGCTGCTCAGCGAAGAACAGCCTCGGCAGGCCGGGGAGGGCGGCCTGCGGCTGGTCGGCTGACTCCGGCCGATCGGACTGGCCCGCGCTCGCGGTCCGTCTCGTGCCGTCCTGCTGATCGGGGTCGCCCTGAGCTTGTCGCGGGCTGGTTTCGGCGGGCAGTGGGTCCCTCCGGTCCTCGGTGCTGCTACGCGTGCTGAGTCCTGGTTCATTACCAGTTAACCAGCTAGCCCGTCCGCCCAGGCCGGGGCTGGCCGGCTCGCCAAGAGTACGCCGGACGGGCACCACTAGGGCACGCACCAGCCACCGTCTGGCAAAGAGCACTCCCGGCACGGCGGAACGCGCGCAGCCGCACGCGAGCGCTGACGCCAGCACGGTTAGGGTGGCCGCATGCGATCACGCCTGCTTGTTCTGGTGTCTGGCGAGGGGACGCTGCTGCAGCACCTGATCGACGCGCTGGCGGATGGCTCGGCGCAGGCACAGATCGTGGCCGTCGGGGCCGACCGGCCTGACACGAAGGCGGCCAGCCGGGCGGAGTCGGCGGGCATCGAGACGTTCGTCTGCCGGGTTGGCGACTTCGCCGACCGTAGCGGCTGGGACGAGACGCTGACCGCTACCTGCCTGAGCTATCGCCCGGATCTGATCGTCTGCGCGGGGTTCATGAAGCTGTTCGGGCCACGTTTCCTCGCCGAGTACTCGGGCCGCTGCATCAACTCGCACCCGGCTCTGCTGCCGTCCTTCCCCGGCATGCACGGGGTCCGCGACGCACTGGAGTACGGGGTCAAGGTCACCGGCTGCACGATCTTCCTTGTCGATGCTGGCATCGACTCCGGGCCGGTGGTCGCCCAGGCGGCCGTGCCGGTACGCCCCGACGACGACGAAGAGACGCTGACCGAGCGGGTGAAGACCGCCGAGCGCTCCCTGCTGGTACAGACGGTCACGGCGATGCTCGGCAAGGGATGGTCGGTCAGCGGTCGCAGGGTCACGATCGGACATCAGGAGGGATCTGCGCGGTGAGCAGGACTGCCATAACCAGGGCACTCGTCAGCGTGTACGACAAGACTGGGCTTGCGGGACTCGCCAGGGCGCTGCACTCCGCTGGCGTAGAGATCGTCTCCACCGGCAGCACAGCCGCGACGATCACGGCGGCAGGTGTCCCCGTGACTCAGGTCGAGACGGTCACCGGCTTCCCCGAGTGCCTCGGCGGCCGGGTCAAGACGCTGCATCCGGGCGTCCACGCGGGACTGCTCGCCGACCTGCGGGACCCAGCTCACGCCGCGCAGCTCGACCGGCTCGGGATCGCGCCGTTCCAGCTCCTGGTGTCCAATCTCTATCCGTTCACTCAGGCCGTCGCCAGCGGGGCGGCCGAGGAGGAGTGCGTCGAGCAGATCGATATCGGCGGACCGGCGATGGTCAGGGCCGCGGCGAAGAACCACGCCAGTGTCGCCGTCGTCACCAGCCCGGACGGCTACGCCGAGATCGAGGCGGCCCTGGCCGCAGGCGGGTTCACCCGCGAGCAGCGCAAGCGGCTGGCGGCCCAGGCGTTCGCGCACACCGCGCGCTACGACGCGGCGATCGCATCCTGGTTCGCGTCGGCCTACGCGCCGGACGAGACCGCCGGCCAGACCGGCTGGCCCGACCTGGTCGCGGCCGTGTGGAACCGCAGGGACGTGCTCCGCTACGGCGAGAACCCGCATCAGCGCGCGGCCCTGTACGTGGCGGCCGGCGCGCCAGCCGGTCAGGGAGTAGCGGGCGCCGACGTCTTGCACGGCAAGGCGATGTCCTATAACAACTATGTCGATGCCGATGCGGCCTGGCGCACCGCTCACGAGTTCGCCGAACCTTGCGTTGCGATCATGAAGCACTCAAATCCGTGCGGGATCGCGCTCGGTGCCGACATCGCCGAGGCGCACCGCAAGGCTCATGCTTGCGACCCGGTCTCCGCGTTCGGCGGGGTGATCGCCGCGAACAGGGCGGTCACCGCCGAACTGGCCGGCCAGATCGCCGACATCTTCACCGAGGTGATCATCGCACCCGGATTCGAGCCGGCCGCCCTGGAGATCTTGACCAGGAAGAAGAACCAGCGACTCCTGCGCTGTGCGCAGCCCGAGGGATGGACGAGCGATGCCGGTGCCCTGCCGCAGGGCGCGGGGGCGGCGGTCGAGTGGCGGCAGGTCGGCGGCGGGCTGCTCATGCAGGCAGCCGACGCCGTCGCCGAGGCGGGGGACCGGGTGCCGGGCTGGCAGCTGGCCGCCGGCCCGGGGGCGGCCGGCGACGTGCTTGCCGACCTGGAGTTCGCCTGGCGCGCCTGCCGCAGCGTCAAGTCCAACGCGATCCTGCTCGCCAGCGGGCAGGCGTCGGTCGGGATCGGCATGGGCCAGGTCAACCGGGTGGACGCGGCGAGACTCGCCGTCGCTCGTGCGAGTGACCGGGCGGCTGGCTCGGTCGCGGCGAGCGACGCGTACTTCCCGTTCGCCGACGGGCTCGAGGTGCTTGCGGAAGCCGGCGTGCGCGCGGTCGCCGAGCCGGGCGGCTCCGTCCGGGACGCCGAGGTGATCGAGGCCGCGGAGGCGGCGGGTATCAGCCTCTACTTCACCGGCGTCCGGCACTTCTTCCACTGAGTGCTGGTCCTCGCCGGCGCGCCGCTGGCCGGGTGCGGCTCGCCCGGCCGTCGCCGGCCGGCCAGAATGAGCCAGTGACCGCGATCATCCTGGACGGCAAGGCCACAGCCGCCGCCATCCGCGCCGAACTCACCGAGCGGGTGGCCGCACTGGCCGCTCGTGGCATCGTCCCCGGGCTGGCCACCGTCCTGGTCGGTGACGACCCCGGCAGCGCCGTCTACGTGGCCGGCAAGCACAAGGACAGCGCGCAGGTCGGCATTGCCAGCATCCGGCGGGACCTGCCGGCGAGCGCCAGTCAGCAGCAGGTGCAGGACGTCGTCGCTGAGCTCAACGCCAGCCGGGAGTGCACCGGGTTCATCGTCCAGCTTCCGCTGCCCGCGGGCCTGGCGAGCCAGCCGGTGCTCGAGCTGATGGACCCGGACAAGGACGCCGACGGCCTGCACCCGATGAACCTCGGCAGGCTGGTACTCGGCGAGCCCGCTCCGCTTCCCTGCACCCCGCTGGGAATCGTCGAGCTGCTGCGCCGTTACCAGGTACCCGTCGCGGGCGCGAACGTCACCGTCATCGGCCGCGGAGTCACCGTCGGACGGCCACTCGGCCTGCTGCTGACCAGGCGGAGCGAGAACGCCACCGTGACCCTCTGTCACACCGGAACCGTCGACCTCAAGACCCATACGATCAACGCGGACATCGTGGTGGCCGCCGCCGGGAAGCCTGGCCTGGTCACCGCTGACATGATCAGGCCAGGCGCCACGGTGCTCGACGTCGGGATCACCAGGACAGGCGAGGGGCTGGTCGGCGACGTCCACCCGGAAGTCGCCGAGGTAGCCGGCTGGCTGGCCCCGATGCCTGGCGGCGTCGGGCCGATGACCAGGGCGATGCTGCTCGCCAACGTGGTGAGCCTGGCAGAGCGGCAGGCCTGAGTTCGGAGCTATGCTACTAGCCAGTAACATAGTCGGGAGCGCAATGCCAGGACCCGGAATGCGGGTCGCTTGCCCCGTTTGGCAGGCTTGCACTGCTCGGGTTGGCAAAGCAGGGATGCACATCCCTGCCCGGGCTAGCACAGACAGGGAGGTCGGCCGCCGATCATGAACATCGTCGTCTGCGTAAAGCAGGTACCCGACACGTGGTCCGAGCGCACGCTCAGGGAATCGGACTCCACGCTCGACCGAGACGCTGCCGATGCAGTCATCAACGAGCTTGACGAGTTCGCGATCGAAGAGGGCCTCAGGCTCGCCGAGGCGCACGGTGGCGAGGTGACCATCTTGTCGATGGGCCCGGACCGTGCCACCGAGTCGATCCGCAAGGCGCTGTCGATGGGCGCGGACAAGGCCGTGCACCTGGTCGACGAGGCGCTGGCTGGCTCCGACACTCTCGGCACCTCGGCCGCCCTCGCGGCCGTGCTCGGGCAGATCGGCTTCGACCTGGTGATACTCGGCTCGGAGTCGACCGACGCGCGGACGGGAGTGCTCCCGGCGATGCTGGCCGAGCGGCTCGGCGTCCCGCAGCTGTCCTATGCCAGCAAGGTGGAGATCGACGGAACGGCGATCACCATCAACCGGCTGGCCGACTACGGGTACGACACCGTCGAGGCCACCCTGCCCGCCGTGGTCAGCGTGGTCGAGAAGATCAACGAGCCGCGGTACCCGTCGTTCAAGGGGATCATGGCGGCTAAGAAGAAGCCGGTACAGACCATGAGCGTGGCCGACGCCGGGGTCGACCCGGCCGTCGTCGGGCTGGCCAACGCTGCCAGCGAGGTGCTGAGCTTCGCGAAGCGGCCGCCCAGGCAGGCAGGCACGGTCGTGACCGACGAAGGCGACGGCGGCAGCAAGGCAGCCGAGTTCCTCGCCGGACGCAAGTTCATCTGAGGGCGGAAAGGCTGCCGACAATGGCTGAGATCCTGGTACTCGCCGAGCATGAAGGCGAGACTGTCAAGAAGGTCACCGTCGAGCTTGTGACGCTCGCACGACGGTTCGGCGAGCCCGCCGTGGTCTGGACCGGCCCCGGCGCGCAAGAGGCGCAGGAGCGGCTCGCGGGGTACGGCGCGGCGAAGATCTACGTGGCTGACGGGCCCGAGTTCGACGACTACGTCGTAGCGCCAAAGGCCGAACTGCTGGCCGAACTGGCCAGGCAGGCTTCCCCCGCCGCGGTGCTGCTGCCGAGCACTGCCGAGGGCCGTGAGATCGGCGGTCGGCTCGCGGTCAAGACCGGCTGGGGCATCCTGACCGACGTTGTGGGCCTCGCGGACGACCTCAGCGCCGAGCAGGTGATCTTCGGCGGCGCGATCAACGTGAACTCGCGCGTCAGGACCGGAACGCCGATCATCGCGGTGCGCCCGAACGCGATCACTCCCGAGCCGGCCGACGGGCCGGCGGTGATCGAGCCGGTCAGCATCACGGTCAGCGACGCGGCCAGGCAGGCGCGGATCACCGGGCGGGTCGTGCAGCAGCGCGGTGAGCGGCCAGAGCTCACCGAGGCTTCCATCGTGGTGTCCGGCGGGCGCGGTGTCGGCTCCGCCGACAACATGGCCCTGATCGAGCAGCTCGCCGACTCACTCGGCGCCGCGGTTGGAGCGTCCCGTGCCGTGACCGACGCTGGCTGGTACCCGCATCAGTTTCAGGTCGGCCAGACCGGCAAGACCGTCTCCCCGCAGCTCTATGTGGCCGTGGGCATCTCCGGAGCCATCCAGCACAGGGCCGGGATGCAGACGTCCAAGACGATCATGGTGGTCAACAAGGACCCGGAAGCGCCCATCTTCGAGCTCGCGGACTTCGGCGTGGTGGGTGACCTGTTCAAGGTCGTGCCGCAGCTTGTCGAGGAGATCGGCAAGCGCAAGGGCTGATCCGATGGCATGGTCGCGGCGGGATCCCGCCCTGGAGCGGCAATCCCGCCGTGACCATGAAACTGCCTGGGCCTAGTGGCGTTAGCGTCCCGTTAGGCTGGAATCACCATGGCGAACCTCGAACCAGTCGGCGACCTCCCCGGAATCGCCGCCAGGCCGGCTGCCAGCGACCATCCGGGTGCAGTGGTCCAGGTACGGCGCGACGCTGACGCACGCGTCTACCTTGATCATGCCGCGACGACGCCGATGCTGCCCGAGGCGGTCGCCGCGATGACCGAGGAACTGGCCCAGACCGGGAATCCCTCCTCGCTGCACAATGCGGGCCGCCGGGCCCGTCGGGTGGTCGAGGAGTCACGTGAGCAGATCGCGCAGGTGTACGGGGCCAGGCCAAGCGAAGTCGTTCTCACAAGCGGTGGTACCGAGGCCGACAACCTGGCGGTCAAAGGGCTGTACTGGGCGCGTCAGGACGGCCCGCGGCCGCGGCGCCGGGTCCTGGCTACCTCGATCGAGCACCATGCCGTGCTCGACTGCGCGGAATGGCTCGGCAGGCACCAGGGCGCGGTCGTCGAGTACCTGCCGGTAGACAGGTCGGGCCTGCTCAGCCCGGACGTGCTGCGGGAGGCGATCGAGCCGGATCCGGCCAGCGTCGCGCTGGTCAGCGTGATGTGGGCGAACAACGAGGTCGGCGCCGTCCAGCCGGTCAGCGAGCTTGCGCAGGTGTGCGCCGAGCACGGCATACCGTTCCACAGCGACGCCGTCCAGGCCGCCGGGCAGCTGCCGGTCAGCCTGGCCGCGAGCGGAGCGACGGCCCTGACGATCACGGCGCACAAGCTCGGCGGCCCGGTGGGATCGGGGGCGCTGCTCCTGGCGCGCGGCGAGGAGCCTGTGCCGGTCCTGCACGGCGGAGGCCAGGAGCGCGACGTCAGGTCGGGGACGCTCGACACGGCCGGAATCAGGGCATTCGCGGTCGCGGTCGAGCATGCGGCCGCGCGCAGGGAAGAGCACGCCGCTCAGGTCGGCGAGCTACGTGACCTGCTCGTTGAGCGGGTCCGCGTGATCGTTCCCGATGCCGTCCTGAACGGGCCGGAACCTGGAGCGTACCGGCTGCCAGGCAATGCGCATTTCTCCTTCCCGGGCTGCGAGGGCGATGCCCTGCTGATGCTGCTCGACGCGAAGGGCATCGCGTGCTCAACCGGGTCGGCCTGCACGGCGGGGATCGCACAGCCCAGCCACGTGCTGCTGGCGATGGGCGCAGACCATGCGCGAGCCCGCGGCTCGCTGCGGTTCTCGCTGGGCTGGACGAGCACGCGGGAGGACGTCGAGTCGCTCGCCGCGGTGCTTGGCGAGGTCGTCGAGCGGGCCAGGCGGGCGGGCCGGTGACCGGGCTGCGCGTGCTCGCGGCCATGTCCGGCGGGGTCGACTCGGCCGTCGCGGCCGCCAGGGCCGCCGAGGCGGGGCACGAGGTAACCGGCGTGCATCTCGCGCTCTCGGCGAACCCGAGTTCATACCGGACCGGCGCTCGCGGCTGCTGCACGCTGGAAGACGCCAGGGACGCCAGGCGGGCGGCCGACGTGATCGGGATCCCGTTCTACGTATGGGACATGGCCGACCGGTTCGACGCCGACGTAGTGCAGGACTTCGTCGCCGGGTACGCCAGCGGCAGCACGCCCAATCCGTGCCTGCGCTGCAACGAGAAGATCAAGTTCACCGCGGTGCTCGACCGTGCCGTCGCGCTCGGCTTCGACGCCGTCTGCACCGGCCACCACGCGCGGCTCGAGCCGCTGGCCGGCGCCCGGCACCCGCGGCTGGTCCGCAGCGTCGACCCGGCGAAGGATCAGTCCTACGTGCTCGCCGTCCTGACGCCGGGGCAGCTGAGCCGTGCGATGTTCCCGCTCGGCGACTCCACCAAGGAGCAGGTGCGGGCCGAGGCGGCCAGGCGTGGCCTGGCCGTGGCGGACAAGCCGGACAGCCACGACATCTGCTTCATCGCCGATGGTGATACCCGCGGCTTCCTCCAGCGCAGGATCGGCTCAGCCCCCGGCCCGATCGTCGACCCTGATGGCCAGGTCATCGGCAGGCATGACGGCAGCTACGGCTTTACTGTCGGGCAGCGCCGCGGCCTGCGGCTCGCCCGCCCGGCCGCGGACGGCAAGCCCCGGTACGTGCTCGACATCGAGCCTGCCTCGAACACGATCAGGGTCGGCCCGGCCAGGGCGCTCGAGGTCGGCCAGATCACTGCCGTCAGGCCAGTATGGACCGGCTGCGAGCCGCCCGAGCGCCCGATCGAGGCAACCGTCCAGCTGCGCGCGCACGGGGAGGTCTGCCAGGCGACCTGCTGGCTGGAGGACGGATCGCTGTTCATCGCGCTGCACACGCCGGCTCGCGGCGTCGCCAGGGGACAGGCCGCTGTGCTCTACGACGGCGACACCGTGCTCGGCAGCGCGACGATCGCGGCTACGGCCGCGGTCGCGACCACGGCGTAGCCGCCAGGATCTGGCGCTTCCTGCTCAGGCGAGCCACAGCAGGGCGACAGACCCGGTCGCTAGGATGTGCCAGTGAGTCGTGACGGGCAGCCATATCCGTGGCCCGCGCAGAGCGCGACCGGCGTGGGCTCGATGCCGGGAACGAGCCCGGACGAGGCGATCGCCGTCGTGCTCGGCGAGCTGCCCGTCCTGCCGCACCTGCCCGAGCTCCCGGATCGGGGCCCGGGAGCTGACCTGGTCGGCAGGGCCGCTGCCCTGCTGGTGGACCTGCCGGTGGAGACCACAGCCGGCGGCTGGCGGCTGGCGGAACGCCGGGGCCGCGATCTCGGCCGCGCCGCTGGCCTGATGTCCGCCGATCTCGACGCGCTCGAGGCGGCGGCGGCCGGTTACGCCGGGCCATTCAAGATCCAGGTCTGCGGGCCGTGGACGCTGGCGGCCGCGCTTGAGCTCACGCACAGCATCGAGCCCGCGCTCTCCGACTCCGGCGCCACGAGCGACCTGATCGCATCGCTGGCCGAGGGAGTCGCGGCGCACGTGGCCGCGGTCAGGCGCAGGCTGGCCGGGGCGACGATCCTGGTGCAGATCGACGAGCCTGGGCTGCCCGGCGTACTGGCCGGATCGGTGCCGACGGCGAGCGGGCTGCGCCGCGTGGCCCCAGTCGACGAGCCGGTGGCATCGGACGGGCTGCGGAGAATTCTCGGCGCGGCGCAATCGCCTGGCATCGTGCACTGCTGTGCACCCGACGTGCCCTTCCGCTGCCTGACCAGCGCTGGCGCTAGTGCCGTCAGCCTGGATCTCGGCCTGCTGCGCGGGAAGGACGACGACGCACTCGGTGAACTGTCTGAAGCCGGGGTCGGCATCTTCCTCGGTGCCGTACCGCCACTCGCTCCAGCCCGCGGCACTGGCCCGGCGGCCGGCCGGCCAGCGGGGGGCGGGCCAGCGGTCGGGTCGCCGGAGAAGGCCGCCCGGCAGACAGCGGAGGCCGTGATCGGACTCTGGCGGCGAATCGGGCTTGCGCCCGGCTCGCTAGCGGAGCAGGTGGTGGTGACTCCTGCCTGTGGTCTGGCTGGCGCGTCACCGGCCCGAGCCCGCGCGGTGCTCACCCAGTGCCAGGCGGCGGCCCGGCTGATTCCTGAGCTGATCGAGGAGGGCATGGCATGACCGCACCCGACGAGGACGAGCTTGCCGGCGTGCGGTCGGCGGAAGGCGCCGAGCCGGCGGCAGGCCAGGCTGACGACGAGGCCAGGCACCGCCATGCCGACCTGGCTGACCAGATCGCCGAGCATAACCACCGCTACTACGTGCTCGATGCTCCGGTGATCTCGGACGCCGAGTACGACACGCTCATGCGCGAGTTGCGCCAGCTTGAGGATGACCATCCTGACCTGCGCACGCCTGACTCACCGACGCAGCGGGTCGGCGCCGCCGTGACCACGGGCTTCGCGCCGGTGACGCACCTGGAGCGCCTGTTCAGCCTGGACAATGCCTTCTCCGCCCAGGAGCTTGACAACTGGCACGCCAGGGCCGAGCGGCTGGGCGGCGAGGGGCCCTTCCTGTGCGAGCTCAAGATCGACGGCCTCGCCGTGGACCTGGTCTATCTCGACGGCGCGCTGGCCAGGGCGGCGACCCGAGGCGACGGGGTGACCGGAGAGGACGTCACGGCGAACGTCGCGACGATCGCGTCGGCCCCGCACCGGCTGGCCGGCTCAGGCTGGCCGGCCACGCTCGAGGTCAGGGGTGAGGTGTTCCTGCCGGTCGCCGCGTTCCACGAACTGAACGAGCGGCAGGCGCAGGCAGGCAAGCCGCCGTACGTCAACCCCAGGAACACGGCGGCCGGATCGCTGCGGCAGAAGGACCCGGCGGTCACCGCCAGCAGGCCGCTTGGACTGATCGTGCATGGCGTCGGCGCCATCGCCGGGGAGGCTCAGCCAAGGCCGGAGAGTCAGTCGGGCTGGTATCAGCAGCTACGGGACTGGGGGCTGCCGGTCAGCGACCTGTACCAGGTCGTCGCGGACATCGGCGGCGTGCGGAACTACATCGCCCACTACGGTGAGCACCGGCATGACCCGCCATACGAGATCGACGGCGTCGTGGTCAAGCTCGACCAGATCGCCGTCCAGGAGGCGCTTGGTGCGACCAGCCGGGCGCCACGCTGGGCGATCGCGTACAAGTACCCGCCCGAGGAAGTCACCACCCGGCTGCTCGACATCCGGGTGAACGTGGGCAGGACCGGGCGAGTGACGCCCTACGCCGTGATGACACCAGTCAAGGTCAGCGGTTCCACGGTGGAGAACGCCACCTTGCACAACGAGGACGAGGTCGCCCGCAAGGGCGTGCTGATCGGCGACATGGTCGTGCTGCGCAAGGCAGGAGACGTAATTCCCGAGGTGGTCGGGCCGGTGACCGAGCTGCGTACCGGGTCTGAGCGCGCCTTCGACTTCCCACGCAGCTGCCCGAGCTGCGGCACTACGCTGGCCCGCGAGCCACACGAGGTCGACTGGCGCTGCCCGAATACCAGGTCATGTCCGGCTCAGCTGCGCGAGCGGCTCTTCCACCTGGCCGGCCGTGGTGCCCTGGACATCGAGGTACTCGGCTACGAGGCGGCCTCAGCCCTGCTCTCCGCTGGCCTGGTCACCGACGAGGGTGACCTCTTCTTCCTAGACGCCGACAAGCTGGCGCAGTGCCCCTTCTTCGTCACGGCGGGCGGAGCGCTCACGGTCAACGCCACCAAGCTGCTGCGGAACCTGGAGGAGGCGCGTGAGCGCCCGCTGTGGCGAGTGCTCGTCGCCTTGTCGATCAGGCACGTAGGCCCGACCGCGGCGCGGGCGCTCGCCGCTGCCTTCGGCTCGCTCGACGCGATCGTCGCCGCATCGGCGCAGACGCTGATGCTGGTGGACGAGGTCGGCCCGACCATCGCCGGCTCGGTCGTCGACTGGTTCGGCGTGGACTGGCACCGGGCGATCGTGACGAAATGGCGGGACGCCGGGGTTCGGATGACGGATCCGGGCTTCACCGGGTCGGGTCCTGCCGCCCGGGGACCTGCCGCGGGCGGCCCGCTGGCCGGGGTGACGGTCGTGCTGACCGGAACGCTGCCGGATTACACCAGGGACGAGGCGGCCGAGGCGATCACGGCGCTTGGCGGGAAGGTATCAGGGTCGGTCTCGAAGAAGACCAGCTTCGTCGTCGCCGGCGAGAGTGCGGGATCCAAGCTGGACAAGGCGCTCTCGCTCGGCGTGCCGGTTCTCGACGGCGCAGGCCTGGAGATGCTGCTCGCCGAGGGGCCAGAGGCCGCTGCCTCGGCGGCTGCCCCGGCCGGCTAGCTCGCCGTCCGACGGTGCGGCGCTTACCGCCTGCTACCAGGACACTTCGCATTCTGTAATTAGTTAACTACGACAAGGCGTCTAGTAACAGATAGTATGCGTATGGCTTCGTCAGGTGTGACGGCACAAGTACGCTGCCGACTGTGATTCACGTACCGGTACCCCCCCGGTTAAATCCGGCGGCCCGTGAGGACGCTATGAGGAACCCGAACGACATGCGCAATGTCGGACCGCGTCCAGGCTCTCCGCCGTGGATATTCATGACCGCGGTCACTGCAGCCGGAGCGGTCCTGGTGCTCGCGACCGCCCAGCAGATGCATCACGCTGAGACGCTCCTGACCCAGCCGCTGTTCTGGGTCGTCGGAGGGATGATCCTCGTCGGCGAGATCTGGCGGATCCCGACTCCCGGGCGAGCCGGTTGCGACGGGGCGGCCGTGTCGAAGACCATCACCGTGGCCGCGCTGATGTACTGGGGGTTCCCCGTCGCCGTCCTGCTGCGCGCCGCTGCGGTCGTCGTCATCGGCCTTGCCCAGCGCAACTCAGCGCAGCGAGTCGCCTTCAACGCCGCCCAGCTCAGCCTGAGCCTGGGTGCCGCCGAAGGGGTCTTGCTGATGGCCGGCGTCAGGCCCCAGATCGGTGACCCGTGGGTGCCGCACGGTGCGAAGCTCGTGATCCTGGGACTCGCGGGGGTGGCCTACTTCGTGGTCAACTTCAGCCTGGTGGCCTGCGCGATCGCGCTCGCTAGCCGGACGCCGCCCCTGGCCGTCGTGCGGACGCACCTGGCTTTCCAGGCGCTGTCGCACGTGCTGTTGTTCGGGACCGCGCCCCTGGTCACGGTGGTGATGACGACAAAGTCGGCGCTGATCGTCGCCCTGCTGGCACTGCCGCTCGCGGCCCTGTATTTCAGCGCGGCGACTTCGGTGCAGCGGGAGCACCAGGCGAGCCACGACGAGCTCACCGGCCTGCTCAACAGGAAACTGCTGGCGCGCCGCAGCGCGGAGGCGCTGGCCAGCGCGGGGAGCAGCGGAGCCAAGGTCGGGTTCTTGCTGATCGACCTGGACCGTAGCACCGGGCTCAAGCAGGTCAACGACACCCTGGGGCATGCCGTCGGCGACCGGCTGCTCCAGGTAGTGGCGCACCGGCTCGCGCACAGCGTCCGGCCAGGCGACGTCGTGGCCCGGCTAGGCGGCGACGAGTTCGCCGTGCTGCTCCCGGCCGTCAAGGAAGCCGCTGCCGCCAGGGAGGTCGCCTCCAGGCTCCGGGCCGCTCTCGCCGAGCCGCTGGGCCTTGAGACGATGACCTTCCGGGTACAGGCCAGCATCGGGATCGCGATCTACCCCGACGACGCCCGTACCTTCGAGCAGCTCATGCAGCGCGCCGACGTCGCCATGTACGTCGCCAAGGAGCGCCTTACCGGCATCGAGCGGTACCAGGCTGATTCGGACCGTAACTCCGCCGAGCGGCTCGCGCTGCTCGGGGACCTGCGCGGCGCCATCCACAACGGCGAGATCGAGCTGCACTTCCAGCCCAAGATCCTGCTCGCCGACGAGCAGGTGATCGGGATGGAGGCGCTCGCCCGCTGGCGGCATCCGCGCCGCGGGGTGCTCGAGGCGTCCGAGTTCATCGGCCTGGCCGAGCAGTCACACCTGACCAGCGAGCTCACCTCACTGGTCGTCGACAGGGCGCTCGCGCAGGCGGCGAGATGGTGGAGCACCGGGCTGTGCGTGCAGGTGTCGGTCAACCTTCCGGCCAGGGACCTGCTCGGCCTGCACATAGTCGACCTGGTCACCCAGGCCCTGCGCAAGCACGACCTGAAGCCGTGCGCGCTGCGGCTGGATGTCGACGAGCAGGTGCTGGCCGGCCGGGCCGGCCAGTCGGCTGAGGTGCTTAAGGCGCTCGCCGAGCTAGGCGTCGGGATCAGCCTCGACGACTTCGGTACCGGTTACTCTTCCCTGGCGCACCTCACCAGGCTGGGTGTCAGTGAGGTGAAGCTCGCACCTTCCCTGGTCAGCGGGCTTCCTGACTGCCCGGAGCGGGCCCCGACCGTCGAGTCACTCGTCCGGCTGGCCCAGTCGCTGCGAATCCGCTCGATCGGGGAGGGCGTCGAGACCGAGGCCGTCGCCGCGGCGCTGCGCAAGATCGGCTGCGACGGCGCGCAGGGCTGGTACTTCGCCAGGCCGCTCGATGCCGTCAGGGCCACGGAGTGGCTGACCGAGCGCCTCGCTCAGGATCCGGTCTCGGGCATGCGCCGCCGGGCACACGGGTCCCCCGTGCGGTTGCACCGGCCCGGCCAGATCGGGCCAAGTCCGATCGGTGCCGGTCCGCTCGGCTCCGGACCGGTCCAGGCGGTGTCCGGCACCGAGCTCGCCGCGGCACCGGGAGCGTGAGCCAGAGCCGGATCGCGGGCGCAGCGCGGGCCGGCAGGCCTAATGCGCTCGGTCCGGCTAGCGGGCGGCCTCTAGGATGGCTTGGTGTCCATTACCCGTGATGAGGTAGCCCACCTCGCCAGGCTGTCCAGGCTCGCGCTCAGTGACGCCGAGCTCGAGCACTTCGCCGAGCAGCTCGACGTGATCATCGGTGCCGTGGCCAGGGTGCAGGAGGTCGCGGCCGTCGACATCCCGCCGACCACCCACGTCGCCGAGCTCACCAACGTCTTCCGCGAGGATGTCATCGTGCCGCCGCTCGGCGCCGACCTGGCACTCGCCCAGGCACCGGCCGCCGAGCAGGGACGGTTCCGGGTTCCTCGCATCCTTGCGGAGGACTGACGATGACCGGTCACAACGAGCTGATCACGCTGACGGCCGCGCAGATGGCCGCCGCGGTCGCTGCCGGCGAGGTCAGCTCCGTCGAGCTGACCAGGGCGCATCTTGACCGGATCGCCCTGACCGATGTCCAGGTCCGGGCGTTCCTGCACGTGGCCGAGGAGCAGGCGCTGGCAGCGGCCCGTGCGGTCGACGCCAGACGTGCGGCCGGGGAGCCGCTCGGGCCGCTGGCCGGAGTCCCGCTGGCGCTCAAGGATGTCTTCACCACGACCGACATGCCGACGACCTGCGGGTCGCAGATCCTCGCCCGCTGGCAGCCGCCGTACGACGCCACGGTCACGGCCAGGCTGCGCGCGGCCGGGGTGGTCATACTCGGCAAGACAAACATGGACGAGTTCGCCATGGGGTCCTCGACGGAGAACTCGGCGTTCGGGCCGTCCCGCAACCCATGGGACCTGAACCGGGTACCGGGCGGATCGTCGGGCGGCTCGGCGGCAGCGGTCGCCGCCTACCAGGCACCGCTGGGCATCGGGACCGACACCGGCGGCTCGATCCGCCAGCCGGCCGCTGTCTGCGGCCTGGTCGGCGTCAAGCCGACCTACGGCGGGTCCTCCAGGTACGGGCTGGTGGCGTTCGCGTCGTCGCTGGACACGCCGGGGCCGCTGTCGCGCACCGTGCTCGACGCGGCGCTGCTGCACGAGGCGATCTCCGGGCACGACCCGTGTGACTCGACCTCGCTGGACGCGCCGGTGCCTGCCGTGGTCACGGCGGCAAGGAACGCGGACGTGGCTGGGCTGCGGGTCGGCGTGGTAACCGAGCTCGGCGGCGAGGGCTACGCCCCTGGCGTGATCGCCAGGTTCAACGAGGCGGTCGAGCTGCTCGAGTCGCTGGGCGCCAAGATCACCGAGGTGTCCTGCCCGCACTTCAGCTACGCGCTGCCCGCCTACTACCTGATCGCGCCGAGTGAGTGCTCGTCCAACCTGGCCAGGTTCGACGCGATGCGCTACGGGCTGCGGGTAGGCGACGACGGGGTGGCCAGCGCCGAGGAGGTGATGAGCCTGACCAGGGCGGCCGGCTTCGGAGCCGAGGTCAAGCGCCGGATCATGCTCGGCACCTACGCGCTGTCCAGCGGCTACTACGACGCCTACTACGGTAAGGCGCAGCAGGTCCGCACGCTGATCGCGCGCGATTTCGCCGCCGCGTTCGACCAGGCGGACGTGCTGATATCGCCGACCACGCCGACCACCGCCTTCCCGATCGGCGAGCGAGCCGACGATCCGATGGCGATGTACCTGGCCGACCTGTGCACGATCCCCGGCAACCTGGCGGGCAACGCGGCGATGTCGGTGCCGTGCGGCCTTGCCCCGGAGGACGGCCTGCCGGTGGGCCTGCAGATCATGGCGCCGGTGCTCGCGGACGACCGGCTCTACCGGGTTGGCGCCGCGATCGAGGGCGCGCTCGACCAGCGACGCGGGCACCCGCTGCTATCCGAGGCGAAAGGCATCGCCATCGCGGACGGCGTGGCGGCGGAGGCAGGGAGATGACGCGCCGCGATGACGGGAGCGCGACGATGACGCAGGCGAACCTGGCGGCGACCATGAGCGTGGCTAGCCGGCCGGTCCCGTTCGACGAGGCCGTCGACAGGTACGACCCGGTGATCGGGCTGGAGACCCATATCGAGCTTGGCACGAACTCGAAGATGTTCTGCGGCTGCCCGACGGTGTTCGGCGCCGATCCCAACTCGGCGGTCTGCCCGGTCTGCCTCGGCCTGCCTGGCTCGCTGCCGGTCATCAACGAGGCGGCGATCGAGTACACGATCAGGATCGGGCTTGCCCTGAACTGCTCGATCGCGTCCTGGTGCCGGTTCGCGCGGAAGAACTACTTCTATCCCGACATGCCGAAGGACTTCCAGATCTCGCAGTACGACGAGCCGCTATGCACCGATGGCTGGCTCGACGTGGAGGTGGACGGCCGTACCTTCCGGGTCGGCATCGAGCGGGTGCATCTGGAGGAGGACACCGGTAAGTCGCTGCATGTCGGCGGGACGACCGGTCGGATCCACGGTGCCGAGTACTCGCTCGTCGACTACAACAGGGCCGGGATCCCGCTGGTCGAGGTCGTGACGAAGCCGGTCGCCGGGACCGGTGCGCTGGCACCGACGGTCGCCCGGGCCTACGTGACCGAGCTGCGCGACCTGGTGCGCGCGCTCGGCGTCTCCGATGTGCGCATGGAGCAGGGCTCGATGCGCTGCGACGTCAACACCTCGATCGCGCCACCGGAGTCGGCGCGATGGGGTACCAGGACCGAGACCAAGAACGTCAACTCGCTGCGCTCGGTAGAGCGGGCCGTGCGATCGGAGATCGAGCGGCAGGCCGGGATTCTTGACGCGGGCGGCCGGATCGTGCAGGAGACCAGGCATTTCCACGAGGACAGCGGCTCCACGACACCTGGGCGCAGCAAGGAAGAGGCTCAGGACTACCGCTACTTCCCCGAGCCCGACCTGGTGCCGGTCGCTCCGGCGGCGGAGTGGGTGGAGCTGATCAGGGCCGGGCTGCCTGAACTTCCCGCGGCGCGGCGGGTCAGGCTGCAGGCGGAGCTCGGGCTGTCCGAGCTCGACATGACCGCCCTGCGCAACGCCGGCGCGCTGGAGCTCGTCGCCGAGACGGTCGCGGCCGGAGCGCCCGCCGATCAGGCTCGTAACTGGTGGCTCACCGAGCTATCGAGGCGGGCGAACGAGGTCGGCGCGGAGCTCGGCGCGCTCGCGGTAACCCCGGCCCAGGTAGCCAGGATCTGTGAGCTCGTGGCCTCCGGAGAGCTGAACAACAAGCTCGCCAGGCAGGTGCTTGACGGCGTACTTGCCGGTGAGGGATCGCCGGACGAGGTAGTGGCGGCCCGGAGCCTGGCCGTGGTCACCGACACGAGCGTGCTCGCCGCCGCGGTCGACGAGGCCATCGCCGCCAACCCCGATATCGCGGCGAAGATCCGCGACGGGAAGACCGCGGCTGCCGGAGCGCTGGTCGGCGCGGTCATGAAGGCGACCGGCGGCCAGGCAGACGCCGCCAGCGTCCGTGAGCTGATCCTGCGCCAGCTCGCTCAGGGCTGACAGATGCTGATCTGGGTCCCGCTCCAGGCGGTGGTCAGCGCCCTCGACGGCCTCGACGGGGTCGAGATCGAGGTGGTCGACCCGGACGACGGCACGGACCTGCCTGCGTCGGCGGCGAAGGTGGAGTTCTACGTCCCCCCGCTGTTCCCGCGCGCGCCGGCGGTGGCCGCGCTCGACGCCATGCCCGGGCTCAAGGTCGTGCAGACACTGACGGCCGGCATCGACGTGCTTCGGCCGCACGTCCCCGCCGGGGCGGTGCTCTGCAACGCCCGCGGCGTGCACGACGCAAGTACCGCCGAATGGGTGGTGGCGGCGATCCTGGCGGCGCTGCGGCAGTTCCCGTACTTCGCCGCCGAGCAGGCGGCCGGGCGCTGGTCGAACAGGTTCACCGGATCGCTGGCCGGCCGGACGGTCCTGATCGTCGGCTACGGCTCGATCGGAGCCGCGGTCGACCAGCGGCTGGCCGGATTCGACGCCACAATCGTGCGCGTGGCCCGGTCGGCCAGGGAGGGCGTGCACCCGATCGCTGACCTGCCCGGGCTGCTGCCGCAAGCCGACGTCGTCGTCATGCTCGCGCCGGTGACCGCGGCGACCATCGGCATGGTCGACGCCGGGTTTCTGGCGGCGATGAAGGACGGCGCGCTGCTCGTCAACGTCGCTCGCGGCACGCTGGTCGTGACCGACGACCTGTGCGCTGAGCTGCGGACCGGCCGCCTGCATGCCGCGCTCGACGTGACCGACCCTGAGCCGCTTCCGGCCGGGCATCCGCTGTGGTCCATGCCGAACGCCCTGATTACGCCGCACATCGCCGCGACGACGGCCGTCTCGGCACTGGCCGTACTTGGCTTCCTGCGCGCGCAGGTCGAGCGGTACCTGACTGGCACCCCGCTCGTCAACGTCATCACCGGCGAGTACTGACCACGCCGGATCCGGCTCCCGGATCAGCCGAATAACCGGCGCGCACGTGGCGCAGCCGACCCGCGCTGAGCCGACTCTGCGGAACTTGTCGTCGGTCGTACGTCTTTCCTCAATCGAAGCGTGACCTGAGGCACGTAAAGTCGGCCTCAGTCGCCTGGAACAACGTCTCCCGCAGGCCGCAGCGCCGCCTTCTGCAGTGGGGAGCCAGGGCAGTTCATTTCTCTCAATCACGCACTATCGCTGGGGCTGCGGCCATTGAAAGGGGACAGGCGGGAAGCATGGATGGGGCGGAAGGGCTGGGAGGGCCGAAGTGAGCCCGGCGGTGCTGGCGTGGTCAGCCACCTGGACGCTCGTGGCAGCTGCCGCGTGCGTGCGCCTGCTGCGGGCATCGACCCATCCCGAGGACTCCGTTAAGAACGGATATCGCTGGCTCGCGGTCGCGGCGGTCTGCCTGGCTGCGGGCGGTACGGTGCAGCAGGCGCTCGGCGGGCTGATCGGCGGGCCGCAGCCGCTTCGACTGGCCGACCTGATCAGTCTCGCCGCGCTGCCGGCGATCGTGATCGGCCTGGCTACTCTCACCTCGCCGTTCGTCCCGGGAGAGGCTGACCAGGCCGGAGCGCCCGGCCTCAGCCGGCTTCGCCGCGACGCTGGCGGCGCCGAGCCGGGCGGCCAGGCCGGGCCCGCGGGTTCCGCCGCGTCCGCCGGGCCTGCCCGCCGGAGCGGACCGGCAAGCGGGATCGTGCTTGATAGCTGCCTGCTTGTCGGAGCGCTGTTCGCGATCTGCCTGGTGACGCTTTACTGGCCGGAATACACCGGTTCCGGCGTGGGGCGGGCCGCGTTCGCCCTGGTACTGATACGCCCGGTTGCCGACCTGATAACGCTCGGGGTACTGCTGCGGATCGTGTTCAGGAAGCTGCGGCTGACTCTGCTGCCGGTACTCGCGCTCGTCGTGATCACCATCGGCGACTCGCTGGCGGTAGGGGACCGGGCTGCGGGCACGGTCGCGGGAGCCGGCCCGCGGGTGGCGACAGTCGTGGCGATCGCGCTGCTCGCGCTCGCTCCGGCGGCGCCAGGCTGGACCGTGCTGGCTGGCCAGCCCAGGTCCGGGGCACCGGAGCCGGCGGCGCATCGGCCCGCGGGCCTCCTGGCTGGCCCTGCGACGATCGCCGCCCTAGTCGCGGTGGCCACGGCGGCGCTGGTCGTCACCGGCTACGCGCTCGGCGGCCGGGTGACCACGCGAGCTCTCGCGGTGACTGGCTCGTTCATCGTCTTGCTGCTGGTGGCAAGGCTGGCCGGCCTGGCCAGGCAGGCCAGCGCCGTGGCGGCCAGCGCGCACGACTCCGGCAGTATCTTCCGTGCGCTGGCGGACGCGACCGGCGCCGCGATCGTGATCTGTGATCTGGCCGGCACGGTCGAGTACGTCAGCCAGGGGGTCGCGGAGTTCGGGTACTCGCCGCGGCAGCTTGCCGGGGTGCACCTGGCCGGTCTGGTGCATCCGCAGGACCGGCCAGCCGGAGTCAGGGCAGCCGTCACCGGGCTCCGAGCGGTGGCCGGGACCGCGCTGTTCGCCGGCCGGATCAGGGGAGCCGACGGCTCCTGGCGGCACGTGGAGTGCACGCTGTCGCGTTACGGCAAGCCAGACCAGCCGGCCAGGCTGCTGGTCGCCGCGCGCGACGTCAGCGACCGGGTCGCGCTGCGCCGGGAGCTGACCCATCTGACATTCCACGACGGGCTGACCGGCCTGCCGAACCGTGCCTACGTCGAGGACCGGGTCAAGAGTCTGGTCGCGGGAGCTCACGGGCAGCAGCCGGGCGAGGCGGAGGCTGCCGGGAGCGCGCCTGCCGGGAGCGCGCCTGCCGGGCACGACACCGCGGCGCGGGAGGCTGGCCTGCCTCAGCTCGTCGTGGCCGCGATCCTCGTGGACTTCGACAGCTTTACCACCGTCAATGACCTGGTCGGGCAGGCGGGCGGTGACCTCGTTCTTGCCCAGGCTGGCCGGCGCCTGCGCGGCGCGGTGCCGCCGCCGGCGACCGTCGCCCGGTGGAGCGGCGACGAGTTCGTGGTCCTGCTGACCGAAGCCATGTCCGCCGGAGAGGTCGTCGACCTGGCCGAGCATCTCGCCGGCCAGGTCGCCTCCGAGCCGTTCAGCGTCGCGGCCAGGGAGGTCACGCTGACCGCCAGTGTCGGAGTCGCGATGGGCGCGGCCAGCGCGGCCGCGGACCTGCTCGGCCACGCGACCGTCGCTCTGGCGAAGGCGCAGGACGCGGGCGGCGGCCGGGTCGAGGTCTTCACCGCGCCGATGCAGGCTGACGCGCTAAGGCGGGCCGAGCTAGCAGGCGAACTGCGTCAGGCGATCGCCGGCGGGGGGCTGGAGATCGGTTACGAGCCGGTCGTCGACCTGGCCACCGGGGCGGTGCGCGAGGTCGAGGCGCAGGTGCGCTGGTGCCGTTCCGACGGCACGATCCCGTCAGACCAGCTGCGGGAAGTCGCCGAGGAATCTGGCCTGGCCGCCCAGCTGACGGGCTGGGTGCTTCGCGAGTCCTGCCGCCAGGTCGCCGCCTGGCGATCACAGGGCCGCCAGGTCGGACTGTCGGTGAACTGCACCCTCCGCCAGGTCAGCGGAGTTCGGCTCGTCGCCTCGGTGCTCGCGGCGCTCGAGGAGTCCGAGCTGGCACCGCAGGCCCTCACGCTGGAGATCACCGAGCACGAGCTGATCGAGTGTCCCAGGCCGATGGTGATCGCGCTGGCCGGGCTGCGCAGCAAGGGCATCAGGCTGGCCGCCGAGTCGTTCGGCACCGGCTACGCGTCGCTGGCCTATCTGCGCCAGCAGCGAGTGGACGTGGTCAAGATCGATTCCTCGCTCGTCGCCGGACTCGCGTCGGATTCGACGCTTGCCCTGCTCACCAGGACTATCATCGCGTTCGCCGGTGACCTGGGCATCGAGGTGATCGCCGAGGGCATAGGCGACCCGCAGCAGCGGGCGGACCTGGTGGCCATGGGCTGCGGCCTCGGCCAGGGCCCGGGCGTCGCCCCGCTGGCGATGTACGCGGTGTCCGGATCGCCGCCGGCGGGCCCGGCGGAGCCGGTGCCTGCGGGCCCCGCTGAGCCTATAGGGGCCGACCATGCCGCGGGCACTGCCCGCAGCACGGCTAGCTGACCGCTAAGATCCGCGCATGGTGCGCAGTATGCGGATTGCTGATCCGACCGCCGCGATCTTGTCGGCGGCGATGCTGTGCGAACATCTTGGCATGGCTGCGGACGCATCAAGGATCGGGCAAGCGGTCGCCGAGGACCTGCTTGAGCGTCAGGGTGAGCGGGCTGCCCGCAGCACGGCTGAGGTGGGCGACGACATAGCCGAGCGAGTACCCGGCTAGGCGCCGCTGCCCGGGAGGCCGGTCGGCGACGTCAGGCGACTGGCCTCGCCGACTCCTGTCAGCCGGGTGGCCAGCCGCACTGGTAAGTGGTCAAGATGGTAAGTGCGGGCCGTCGGCAGGGACGGTTGCCGCAGCGGATCGAGCAACGGCGCTGTGGTCCGCGCAAGGGAGGATCTGCGATGAACGCCAGCCTGATACCGAGGATAAATTTCGATCTCCACGCAGCCGAGCAGCGAGTGCCCGAGGAGGTCAGAGCCAGCCTGCTTGAGTCTCCTGGCTTCGGCCAGGTCTTTACTGACCACATGGTCTCGCTTCGCTGGTCGACCGACCGCGGCTGGCACGACGGCAAGCTCGAGCCCTATGGTCCGCTGGTGCTCGATCCCGCGACCGCCGTCCTGCACTACAGCCAGGAAATCTTCGAGGGGATGAAGGCCTACCGGCAGGAATCCGGTCCGGTCGTGACCTTCCGGCCGTACGCCAACGCGGCGCGATTCCGCCGGTCAGCCGCCAGGATGGCCATGCCGGAGCTGCCCGAGGACGCGTTCGTCCAGGCGATCGAGCTGCTTGTCACGCACGACAAGGACTGGGTGCCGACCAGGCCGGAGCAGAGCCTGTACCTTCGGCCGTTCATGATCGCGACGACGGCGGCACTCGGCGTGGGCCGTCCGGCCAGCTCCTACCTGTTCCTCGTGATCGCCTCGCCGTCGGGCGGTATCTTCACCGGCGGGCTGCGCGGCGTGTCGGTCTGGCTATCCGAGGAGTACATCAGGGCCGCCCGCGGCGGCACCGGCGAGGCCAAGACCGGCGGTAACTACGCCGCCTCTTTCGTCGGCCAGCAGCAGGCCATCGACAACGGCTGTGACCAGGTCGTGTGGCTCGACGCGGTGGAGCGCCGCTGGGTCGAGGAGATGGGCGGGATGAACCTGTTCTTCGTCTACGGCTCGGGCTCGGATGCCAGGATCATGACGCCGGCCCTGACCGGCTCCCTGCTGCCCGGCATCACCAGGGACTCGCTGCTGACGCTCGCCCCTGACCTGGGAATCGGGGTGTCGGAGGGCCAGATCTCGGTCGAGCAGTGGCGGGAAGGGTGCGAGTCTGGCGAGATCACCGAGGTCTTCGCCTGCGGCACGGCCGCGGTGATCACCCCGGTTGGCGAGGTCAAGGGCGCGACCGGGAGCTGGAAGGTCGGCGACGGCCAGCCTGGCCCGGTGACCCTGCGGCTCCGCGAGGAACTCATGGGCATCCAGTTCGGCAGACTGCCGGACCCGTACGGCTGGGTGCACAAGATCCTTTGATCCTGGCCGGCGGCGGTGTAGCCGGCGCTGCCGAGCGGAGCCGGCTACACCGTGCACGCCTGGCCGTGATCGCGTACTTCGTCGTTCTCGGTATCACGAACGGCGACTGGCTGGCGCGCATCCCCGCACTCGCTCACGGGCTGCACCTGTCAGACGGCATGCTCGGGCTCGCGCTGCTGGCAGGCCCGGCCGGCTCCTTCGCCGTAGCCTCGATCGCCGGCGCGTTCATCGACCGGACGGGCAGCCGGACCCCGACGATGGCCGGCGGTGCCGCCGTGGCGCTGCTGCCGGTCTCGTTCGGCGTCGCATCGAGCCAGCCCGCGCTGATGGCCGGGATGCTCGCCTTCGGCATCGCCGTCGGGGTGCTCGACGTCAGCATGAACGCCCAGGCAGTACAGGTAGAGCAGGCGCGCGGTCGTCCCCTGATGACCTCTTTTCACGCCTGCTACAGCTTCGGTGCCCTGGCAGGCGGGCTGATCGGCGGTGCGTTCGCCTGGGCAGGCGTACGGCCGGCGATCGACTTCGCCGCTGTCGCCGTCCCGCTTGCCGTGCTCGCGATCCTGGCCCGTGCCTGGCTGATGCCGAATCCGGAATCCGGTCCGCTGGCCGCCGCCGGGCGGCCTCAGCAGGCGCCAGTGACTGTGACTACTCCAGGTTCTGCGGGAGGGGTCACCAGCGAGCCCGCCGGGTCGGATGGGCCGGACGGGCCGGAGGCTGGGTCCGCGGCCAGGCCACTGCGCCGGGTGTCACCGCTGCTGGTACTGAGCCTGCTGGCGTTCTGCTCGCTGCTCGGCGAGGGCGCCGCCGACGGCTGGAGCGCGGTCTACCTGCGCGACAACGTCGGTACCTCGGCCGGGTTCGCCGCGCTCGGGTTCGCTGCCTTCGCGCTGACCATGGCCTCCGGGAGGCTGGCCGGTGATCGGCTGGCGGCCAGGTTCGGCTCGATGGCGATACTGCGGGCTGGCGGCCTGATGGCAGCGGCCGGGATGGCCGTGGTGCTGATCACGGCCAGCCCGCCTGGCGCGGTAGCCGGCTTCGCGATCTATGGTGCCGGGCTGTCCTGCACGTTTCCTCAGCTGATCACCCTGGCCGGCCAGGCGCGGCCGGGCCGGCCTGCGGGTGCGATCGGCATCGTCATGGGAGTCGGGTACATGGGCCTGCTCTGCGGCCCGGTCCTGATCGGCGGTCTGGCCAGTGCGGCCGGACTCGCCACCGCCCTTATCCTTCCCGTCGCGCTTGCCCTCGTCATCGCACTCGGCGCGATCTGGGCCGCACCGCGCGCATCCAGGTAATCCTGGCAACGGGATAGCCAGTTCTGCTGCGGGATGACTCAGGTTCCGAGGCGGGAGCGAGGTGGCCGGGCGGTCCGGTCGTAGGGTAGATGCATGGACGACAAGGAGATACTCGGGCGCATCGACGACCTCATCCAGACCGAGCGCGCACTGCGGGCACGGCTCGCCGTCGGCGAGCTCACGAGCGAAGAGGAGCAGGCCGCGCTCAAGTCTGCTGAAGAGGCCCTGGACCAGTGCTGGGATCTGCTGCGGCAGCGCCGGGCCCGGCGGGAGTTCGGCGGCGACGAGAGCCTGGCCGCACCGCGCTCGTCGTCCGAAGTCGAGGAGTACCTGCAGTAAAGGACCACCCGGCTGCCTGGGTGGCCAGGACGACCGTCGGTACGCTTCGGTCATGCGGATCGCCAGGTTCTCACACAACGCAGAGGTCAGCTACGGGCTCGTCGTGGCCGCGGACGCAGGCTCTGATCCCGGGCCTGGTCCGGTCAACGGGACCATCGCAGGCCACGAGACCGATCAGCTGATCGTGGCCCAGCTCGCCGGGCACCCGTTTGGCGGGCGAGCAGAGGACATCAAGCTAACCGGCGCCCGCTTCCCGCTGGCGCAGGTCCGCCTGCTCGCTCCGATCCTGCCGAGCAAGGTCATCTGCATCGGGAAGAACTACGCCGACCACGCAAGGGAGATGGGCGGCGAGCCGCCCGCCGAGCCGGTGATCTTTCTCAAGCCCTCGACGGCGGTCTGCGGTCCCGGTGACCCGATCATGCGGCCGACGCGGCTCAGCGAGCGGGTCGACTACGAGGGCGAGCTGGCCGTCGTGATCGGCAGGCTCTGCCGCGAGGTCCCGGCTGAGCGGGCCGGCGAGGTGATATTCGGCTACACCTGTGCCAACGACGTCACGGCCCGCGACCTGCAGGCCAGGGACGGCCAGTGGACCAGGGCGAAGGGTTTCGACACGTTCTGCCCGCTCGGGCCGTGGATCGAGACGGAGGCTGATCCGGCCGACCTGGCCCTGACGACCCGGCTGAATGGCGAGGTGAAGCAGGACTCGCGAACCTCGCTGCTGCTGCACGACGTACGGTCTCTCGTGGTGTTCGTGAGCCAGGTCATGACCCTGCTGCCCGGCGACGTGCTGCTGACCGGCACGCCCGCCGGCATCGGGCCGATGGACAAGGGCGACGAGGTCAGCGTCACCGTGGAAGGGATCGGCACGCTCAGCAACCCGGTGACCGACCGCGACTAGGGTCAGGCGCCAGGCGGGCGCGGCTGGCGGGGCGCGGTCGGCGAGGCCAGCCCGGTTGGATGTACTAGCGCGCTTCGGCTAAGCTTCTCAGGCGACCCGAGCCCGGCAGGGCTCGATCCCATGGGGTATGGGGTAATTGGCAGCCCGACGGGTTCTGGCCCCGTTAGTCTAGGTTCGAGTCCTGGTACCCCAGCGACGTGCGCCAAGCACAGCCTGCCTTCTGGGCAGCCAGTGTTGCTCCACTTCGGGGTTGGCTGCGCCGCGCATGTCACGGTCTGGCAGGTCTTGCGTTATGCTGCGTTTTTGTGTGTCTTGTCCTACTGGATCTGGCGCACGCACTCGCCGCGATGCGCTAGCCTGGCGGCCGACTGTAGTGATCGATGTACCTGGCCCCGTCGTCTAGCGGCCCAGGACGCCGCCCTCTCAAGGCGGTAGCGCCGGTTCAAATCCGGTCGGGGCTACTTGAGTGCAGCAGGCAAGGGCCTGACCGCTGGTGGCAGCGGTCAGGCCCTTGCGCATTGGCGCGGATCCGCGATTGGGCCGGGTAATGGGCTGATCGGCCATTTCGCCGCTGTCAGCGCCGTGTTGTTCAATAGGCGATGTGGCCACCGTCGGCCGGCACACCTTCACCGAGGCGGACCTGCGTGCTGCGGCAGGAGTCCGGTCGTTCGAGCGCGGCATCGAGTACCTGGACGCGGTCGACGGGATCACGGCATCGGCATACCAGATCATGGCCTCGGTCCGCGGCTCCGCCGACTACGAGGTCGTGCTGACCCTGCCAGGACCGGACGGTGCCGGGGGCATCAGGGGGGAATGCACCTGCCCGCAAGGACGGGAGGGATTCTTCTGTAAGCATTGCGTCGCGGTCGGGCTGGCCATTGCGCGCAATGCAGTAATCGTGCCCGCGCAGCGTGGCAGCGGGCGTGCTCACGCTCGAGCCGGGGCAGCGCCAGCCGCAGGCGAGCGGGCCGGCGCCGGCCGGCTCAGGTCATGGCTGGACTCGCGCAGCCGCGACGAACTGCTTTCCCTGATCGCCGAGCAGCTGGTCGAGGACCTGGAGTGGCGTCGGCGCCTGGAGCTGCGAGCGGCAGCGGGAGCCGGGGACCTGACCTCGGTCAGCGCCCTGATGGCTGACCTGCTCGATGCGCGGGAGCTGTCGCCGTACGGGTACCTCGAGGAGGGCGACGCCTGGCGCTACGCCCGCCGGGTACGGGAGGCGGCGGCCGCCGTCGCGATGGTGGTCAGCTCCGGGCATCCAAGTGGTGCGATCGCGGTAGCCGAGCAGGCCATCGGCGCCGTCAGCAGGTCGTGCCGGAACGCCAGGGACTCGTCGGGCGTGATCCGCGCCGCTGCCGCTGACCTGGCGGCGAGCCATCTCGCCGCGTGCGGTGTCGCGCCGCCCGACGCGGTACGGCTCGCCGACTTCCTCGCAGAGCACGGCGTGCGCCGGCAGGACATTCTCTGGCTTGACTTCGCCGGCTACGCCGACGCTCTCGGCGCGGCAGGCCTGCACCGGCTCCGCGAGCAGCTCAGCGAGGCGTGGCAGGCAAGCCAGCCAGGATCAGGCGAGCAGGAGGCGCTTGAGCGACTGCTGCAGCTGATGGGTGACACAGACGCGCTCGTGGGCGTGATCGCGGCCGGGCACGACGAGCCTGACCGCAAGCACCTGAAGATCGCGCGCGAGCTCGACCGGGCGGGCAGGCGGGCTGAGGCGCTGGCCTGGGCCGAGCGCGGTCTCGCCGAATCGGCCGCTGCGCCGGAAGAGCTGACCGATTTCGTCGCGGAGCGATACCTGGCAGCAGGCCGCGGTGCCGACGCGCTTGCCGTCCGGCGGGGCAGGTTCGCGATCGCGCGCGACCTGACCTCCTACCGGCAGCTCCGTGCCGAAGGGCAACGGGCGGGCACCTGGCCCGCCGTCAGGGACTGGGCACGTGACCTGCTGCGCTCTGACGCCACGGCGGACCGGGGCGGATCCGGCCCCGGACCAGCGCCGGCCGGCGCCGTCATCGTCGACGTGCTGATCGACGACGGTGACCTGGATGCGGCGTGGGAAGCGGCGCGCGGTGCGGCGAGCGAGGAGCAGTGGCTCCGCCTGGCCGACCTGGCCGCGCGGACTCGCCCCGCCGACGCGCTAGCCGTCTACCTGCGGCAGGTCGCAGGGCTGCGGACGCGGACCGGCGAGCGCGCCTATCAGCGGCTCGCCAGGCTGCTCGTCTCGGCTCGGGCGTGTCACGACCGGCTCGGCACGCAGGAGGAGTTCGGCGCCTACCTGCGAGCGCTGCGAGACGAGCAGAAGCGCAAGCGCAGGCTGATCGCGATCCTGGACGCCCGCGAGCTGCGGTAGGCCGCCCCCCGTGCCGGCTCCGCCAGACCCCGTACCGCCCGTTGCAGGCCGCGCCTCCTGGAGGCTTAGCGCCGGGAGATCAGCCTGCGGGCATCAAGCGGCGGCGCCGCGAGCGGCTCGCCGTCATACCCGCCGACCTCACCGAACCTGCCAGCGCGCCAGTCGGTGACCGCGGCCTCGATCTCCTGCGGCGTGCGCGCCACGAAGTTCCACCACATCAGCAACGGCTCGCCAAGGGGGACGCCGCCGAGCAGCATCATCGTGGCGCTCCCGGCAGTCGCCACGGGCACGACCTCCCGACCCGGAGCCAGGTAAAGCAGGCTGCCAGGGGCGAGCTCGGCCCCGTCGACGAGTGCCGAGCCGCCGGTCACGAACATGACGTGCTCGAAGGACGGGTCGACGGCGATCCGCTCCTGTGATTCTGACCGCGCCGCTAGCTCTGCCCCGACGATGCTGGAGAACGTCCGGGCCGGCGACAGCTCCCCGGCGAGTGACCCGAGCAGCACGGTAATGGTCAGGCCGCCCTGGCGGGTGACCGGCAGCTCCGCGTGATGCTCGAAGGCCGGGTCCGCCAGCCGGGCGGCGTCCGGCAGCGCCACCCACAGCTGTACGCCGTGCAGCTGCGGGTCGTGCTCGGCCGGCGACTCCTCGGCGTGCGCGATTCCGCGGCCTGCGGTCATCAGGTTCAGCTGTCCAGGCCGGATCATCTGCTCGCTGCCAAGGCTGTCCCGGTGCAGTACGTTGCCCGCCATCAGCCAGGTGACCGTCTGCAGGCCGATATGCGGGTGCGGCGGCACAGCCATGCCAGTCTGCCCGTCGACCGACATCGGCCCGTAATGGTCGACGAAACACCACGCGCCGACGCTCCGCCGTGCCCGCAGCGGCAGCAGGCGCCGCACCGCCATGTCGCCCACCTGGGCCATCCTGGCTGCGCTGAGCTCACGACCGTCGTCCACGACGGGGGGCACGGCCGTTTCGAGGTCTGCGTCGATGGTGCTCACAGGGCTACTCTTCCCTTCGGGACTAGCGCTAGGCCGTTCATTATGGAACTCAACGACAGCTGCCGGACATATAGATGTGTGGGGATGGAGTGGCGCTCGGCGAGCGACGAGGAACTCTGGTCGCAGGCCGCGAATGAGTTCGCGGGCGAGGCCTTCGGCGAGCTCTTCGAGCGGTATGCCGACCGAGTCTACGCGCACTGCTTCAGCCGGACCGGGTCCTGGTCGATGGCCGAGGATCTCACCTCGGCCGTCTTCCTCGAGGCGTGGCGGAAGCGGCACGAAGTCCGGTTCAGCGGCGACTCGGCACTCCCGTGGCTCCTCGGCGTGGCCAACAACGCCACCCGCAACGCACAGCGGACGCTGCGCCGCCATGGTCAGCTGCTCGCGAAGCTCCCGCCACCAGAGGAAGTGCTCGATATCGCCGTCGACGCCGCCGCCCGGGTCGATCAGGAGCGCCTCGCGCGTCACCTGCTCTGCGCGATGGAGGACCTGCGGCCGTCGGAACGCGAGGTGATCGCGCTCTGCGACTGGGGCGGGCTGACGTACGCCGAGGCCGCGGTCGCGCTCGGCGTGCCCGAGGGCACCGTGCGCTCACGGCTCTCCAGAGCCAGGCAGCGCCTGCGAGACCTGGCCGGACATGGAGTCCAGGCGATGCAGCGCACGGACCCTCAGCATGTATAAGGACACTGGAGTGCGCAGATGAGCTATTTCCACCCGGACCGGATGCCGGTGCTGCCGGCACGTCGGCGGAAGGCTGCTCGGCGCCAGCTTGAAGACGTGGTGCGGCGCTCGGGGGCCAGGTCGGGCCGCCGGCACGGGAAGCCGGCCGCGGTTGTCGCCGGAGCCGCGGCGATGGTGCTGGCGACCGGGGCCGCGGCCTTCGCGATCGCGTCCTATCAGCCCCTGACCAACAAGTCACAGGCGCGCTGCTACACAGTCGCGGACGCGACTGACGGCTACTACACCATGGTCTTCGCGCCTGGCACCCTCGGCGGTCGGTCTGAGGTCAGGCGTGCGCACGATGCGTGCGCCGCTTTGTATCAGCAGGGTTTCCTGCGGGTCGGGGCGAATGAGCGCGCCAAGTCGTCGACTGGAAGTCATCGCATTCCCGCCCTCGTCGTGTGCACCCTGCACGACGGTTCCGCGGCAGTATTTCCCGGCTCGCCAGGTACCTGCGCGAATCTCGGCCTTCCGGCGGCCGTCCGGTCAGCCGGGCGATCTGGCCGATAAGAGCCGGGTACGGTGGCCCCGATTCCCTGAGCCAGATCGGGGCCACCGTACCCATCCTGGGTCCTTCGCAGACCGGGTACTCAGCAGGGTTTACTTGGGCACCATTTCTGCGAGGATGCCTGGTCGTTGAACGAGCCCATGCTTGACGCAGTGCCGTTCTTGCCGACATTGAACGTCGTACCAGAAAAGTCGACGTTCTGCCAGAGCGTCGTGGCGCAGCCACTGGCGGTGCTGACCGAGGACACGATGTCGTTCCATCCGGTCGGCATGCTGGAGATCTCGTAGTTACCGCATTTGCTCGACTCGATGAACGTTGCCGACTGGCCACCGAAGTTGACGTTCTCGAAATCGATGCCGATGACATAGGTCGCCGTCGGCGATTGGGCAGCCTCGACCCTGCGGTTGATCTGGTCGGGCGTTACGGAGCCAGGCCGTGCCGAGGCGGGCAGGCGCACCAGGCCACCGGTAGCTGCCCTGATCGACGCCGCGAAGGTGCGGAAACAGCGCATCACGACCGGCTGAGAACTTCCGATCGGCACGGCGTGCGCGACGCAGTAGGGATTGTGAGCGGTCGGGCCTTGCTGGCTTCGGGCCGCGAAGGCGATCGGGCTGCCGCTATACACGATCAGGCCGGTCACGGTGAGTAGTAATGGCAGAGCGCGCTTCATCGATTCCTCCGAGCCACGACGAATGATGGGCCCGTCCATAATAGGAATAGATGTCCGATCTGTCAATAGCCCGTATAAATGAGATAGGTAATAATAGGGATAATAAAAGATTCTAAAAGCACTTATTTTACCTGGCATAACGGGCACCGGTCCCGTCCGTGTCACGGCGGGTGGATCCGGCCCGGAGATTAGCCGACGAGCGTCTTGACGGAGGCGGTCAGCTCGGCGAGCCCCTTCTTGGCGTCGGCGAAGAACATGGACGTCTTAGGGTTCGTATAGAGCTCGTTGTCAATGCCCGCGTAGCCATGCCCCATCGAGCGCTTGATCACGATGATCGACTTGGCCGCGTCGACGTCGAGGATCGGCATTCCGGAGATCGCGGTCCCCGGCCGCCGGGCCGCCGGGTTGGTGACGTCGTTGGCCCCGATCACGAGCGCGACGTCGGTCCGGCTGAACTCCGGGTTGATCTCGTCCATCTCCTTGAGCAGCGGGTAGGGCACGTTGGCCTCCGCGAGCAGTACGTTCATGTGCCCGGGCATGCGGCCGGCTACCGGGTGGATCGCGTAGCTGACGTCTACGCCACGCGATTCCAGCAGGTCGGCGAGTGCGGCGACCTCATGCTGTGCCTGCGCCGCGGCGAGCCCGTAGCCGGGGACGATGACGACCTTGGACGCGTAGGCGAGCTGGATCGCCGCGTCGTCGGCGGCGATTGACTGAACCCCGGCTCCGCCCGTGGCGGCAACCGCCGCCACGGCGTCGCCGGAGCCGAAGCCGCCCAGCATGATGTTAGGAATAGAGCGGTTCATCGCGTCGGCCATCAGCTTGGTCAGGATTCCTCCGGACGCACCCACCAGCGCGCCGGCGATGATCAGCGCGGTGTTGTTGATCACGAAGCCCGCCATCGCCACGGCGGTACCCGTGAACGCGTTCAGCAGCGAGATGACCACCGGCATGTCGGCGCCGCCGATCGGCATGACCATGGAGACGCCGAAGATGAGGGCGGCCGCGATGACGATGCCCAGGCCGATCATGGTCGGGGAGGCGATCACGTACGCGCCAACGCCGACCGCCGCGGCTGCGAGCAGCAGGTTCACGATCCGGGCACCGGGGAAGGAGACCGGAGCCGAGGTGATGACGCCCTGGAGCTTCCCGGCGGCGATGATCGAGCCGGAGAATGTCACCGCTCCGATGATCACATCGAGCAGCGTGGTCACTGACGTGGCCGCCGGGATGTGGACGGCCGTCCCCGCGGCCAGCTTCGCGTAGCTGATCGTCGCCAGGTGGAACGGCTTAGCCGTGGTCAGCTCCATATAGTCGCTGATCGCCACCAGCGCGGCCGCGCCGCCGCCGACGGCGTTGAAGATGCTGACGAGCTGCGGCATCGCGGTCATCTTGACCGTCCTGGCCGTGTACAGGCCCAGTCCGCCGCCGACACCGATCCCGGCGGCGATCACGATCCAGCCTGTGGTGTCGATGAGCCCCTGGTGGATGACGAGCGCGCCGGTGGCCCCGATGGCGGCCACCATCCCGGCCACCGAGACCTGATTGCCGCGGCGCGCAGTGGCCGGGTTGTTCATCAGGTGCAGGCCGAGTACGAAGCACGAGGCAGCTGCGAGGTAGATCAGCTGGATGACGGTGTTGAAGGAGCCGCTCATGCCGCCGCCTTGCCGTTCGGGCTCGCCTCGACCGCGGGAGCTGCGGGCGCCGGCACGACCCGGCGCTTGAACATCTTGAGCATCCTGCCGGTGACGACGTAGCCGCCGACAACGTTCATGGCGGCGAAGGCGACGGCGACGAAGGCGAGGATGTAGCCGACCACGTTGTGGGCCGTCGCGGCGATGACGATCGCTCCGGCCAGCACGATGCCGTGGATCGAGTTCGCCGCTGACATCAGCGGCGTGTGCAGGGTGGCTGGCACCTTGCTGATGACCTCGAAGCCCACCCACAGGCTGAGCACGAAGATGATGAAGTCCGTTAGCAGCATGTCAGGTACCTCCCGCTCACTTGCCCGGGGCGGGCTGGGTCGATTCGTCCGGGGCGGTACCCGCGTCCTGTGGCGGCGGCTCCGGGGCTGGCGCACTGTCTGCCGGGGCGAGGGCCGGATGGATGACCTTCCCGGCGTGGGCGACTACGACGCCCGCCACGAGCTCATCGGTCAGGTCGATCGTGAGCTCGCCATCCTTGGCCAGATAGGTCAGCAGCGAGCTGATGTTCCTTGCGTACATCGCCGAAGCCGCGGCTGCCATCGAGGACGGCAGGTTGTCGGCGCCGACGATCGTCACGCCGTTGCCGGTGACGATCGTCTCGCCGGGCGCGGAGCCCTCGACGTTCCCGCCGAGCGCGCTCGCGCCCATGTCGACCAGGACCGATCCCGGCGCCATCGACTTGATCGCGTCACTGGTGACGAGCAGTGGCGGCCGTCGGCCAGGAACCTGGGCAGTGGTGATTACGACGTCATGCCTGGCAATGTGGCCGGTCAGCTCGGCCTGCTGGGCGGCGCGCTCGGCATCGGTGAGGGCACGGGCGTAGCCGCCGCTGCCGCCGGCCGGGCCGACCGAGGTCAGCTCTATGAACGTGCCGCCAAGGGACTCGACCTCGGTCTTGGTCTCCGGGCGGACGTCGTAGGCGCTGACAACGGCCCCGAGCCGCCGGGCGGTACCGATGGCCTGCAGGCCGGCCACGCCGGTGCCCAGGACGAGAACCTTGGCTGGCCGGGCGGTGCCCGCGGCGGTGATCAGCAGCGGGAAGAACCGCCCGAACGTCGCCGCCGCGATCAGGGCAGCCTTGTAGCCCGCGATGTTGGCCTGGGATGTCAGCGCGTCCATCGGCTGCGCCCGTGAGAGCGTCCGCGGGATCAGGTCGAGACTGATCGCGGTCACGCCCGCCGCGGCCAGTTCGTCGGCCAGCGGCCGGTCGGTGAGCGGTGCGAGCAGGCCGAGCACAGCC
>DASWAA010000231.1:0-8403 GCA_036391385.1 Streptosporangiaceae bacterium | reverse complement strand
TCGAGATCGCGTCCGTGCGGGCGCAGCAGCTAGGCGACACCGTGCTGCTCGAGGACGGCGCTGGCCCGCAGGCGATCGCGGTCTGCCACGTCGGCGCGGGGACCGAGGCAGGCGGCGGCGCCTGCTACATCAAGTTCGGCGCAGTGCGGCCAGGTCCGGACGCTGAGCTCCGGTTCGGCCAGCTGATCGACGCGTGCCACGGGCTGGCGGCCGATCACGGCGCGATGACTCTTGTCGCCGGCGTCAACGCCGGGCGAGACCGCGCCTGGAAGGCGCTGACCAGCCGGGGCTTTCGCTCGGACTTCCAGGGAGTCACGATGCACCGCCCCAACGACCCCGGCTACAGCACGAGCGACCACTTCATCATCGACGACTGGCGGTAACCCCCGTCAGCCGAGACCGCGGCTCGAGCTAAGCCTGAGCAGCGCATCAGCCTTCCGCGACGAATGCCCGAGCATGCGGAAATGGCCGCTGCGCTGCTCCAGGGAGTGGCGCGAGCTTTCGTTTCGCTGTTCCAGACTGGAGATAATGGCGGCTAGAGCAAGAAGGAGACACTGATGTTCGGACGCGACAAGCAGCCCGGGCCGGGGTCAGGCTGGATCGACCCGGCCGCGGCAATGACCTCCGACGACCTGATGGGCCTTGACCCGGAACTGGCCGAGCTGATGCGACTCGAGGAGGCGGAGCGTACCGGGCTGATTCCCCCTGCCGCGGCTGCGGCCGCGCCGGCCAGCGGGTCCGACGACCGGATCAGCCGGCTGCAGATTCTGGCCGAACTGCGAGCCGAGGGCGCGCTGACGGACGCCGAGTTCGAGGCGGAGAAGGCCAGGATCCTGAACGGTCCCTGACGATCCGGGGAGACCTGCGGGCTAGCCCGAGATGACCTGGAAGGTTTCCAGGGACGGGTCGGCGGCGTAGGCGATCCGGCCGCCGTCGGCCCTGACCTCGCGCAGCGACTCAATCGCGTCCGCCGTGATCAGCTCGCCAGGAGCCAGTACCGGCACGCCGGGCGGGTACGGCGCGATCAGCTCCGCGCTGACCCTGCCTGCGGCGGCATGGGCGGGAACGGTCTCGTTATCTGCGAAGAAGGCCTGCCTGGGCGAGAGCACCGTCTCGGGAACCACCGTCCACGAGGCGGCGATCGCCGGAGTGCGCGGCGTACTCCGGTGCCGCTCGATCACCTCGATCAGGACGTCGAGGAAGTCCTCGACCCGCCGTTCGTCATCGGCAATCGTCACGATGGGGATCACGGTGTCCCGGTCGGCGCTTTCCACCGGCATCCCGGCCGCGATCAGGTCGGCCTCGACCGCGTAGCCGTGGGCACCGGTGCCGGCGAGCAGGACGACCAGCTTGGTCGGCTCGACGCCTGGCCCGTCAAGGACCGCGACGCCAGGCACCTGGGCCAGCCGCTTCTTCGCCGCCGAGACGCAGCGGAGCAGCCTGCCGCACAGGTCGCGGCCGTCCCTGGCGAGCAGGGCACGGGCCGCGTCGATGCTCGCCATGATCGAGCCGGCCGGGCTGGTCGTGTGGGTCGCCTCGAACGCCCGGTTCAGCCGGGCCGCGTCGAGCCGCTCGGTCCTGGCCAGCACGATCGCGCCCTGAGTGTAGGCGGGCAGCGCCTTGTGCGCGCTGGTCACCATGGCGTCGGCCCCGGCGGCCAGGGCATGCGGCGGCAGGTCAGGATGGAAACCCAGATGCGCGGCCCAGGCCTGGTCGACCAGCAGGGGGACGCCCGCCTCGTGCGCGGCGGCCGCGTGCCCGGCCAGGTCACCGGTCGTGCCGACGTAGGACGGGTCGCCGAGGAACACCCCGCAGGCGTCCGGATGCTCGGCCAGCGCGGCCCGGACCGTGGCGACGGCGACCGCGGCCGGCAGCCCGGTCGCCGTGTCCATCTCGGGCCGGACCCAGACCGGGCGCAGGCCCGCCAGCACCAGGCCGAGCAGCAGCGAGCGGTGCAGGATCCGGGTGACGATGATCTCCCGGCCGTCCGACCCGACGGCCAGCGACAGCGCCTGATTGCCGTGGGTGGAGCCCGCCACCGAGAACCGGCACCAGTCCGCGTCCCACAGCCTGGCCGCGCGGCCCTCGGCATCGGTCAGCGGCACGTCGGCGTGCTTGATGGAGTCGACGCCGCCATACAGCGGAGCGTCACCGGCCACGACCGCTCCGGTCAGGTCCTGCCGCTGCTTGTGCCCGGGTACCGACATCGGGGTGAGCGTCCCGGCCTGGGCCTGAGCGGTGAACGAGAGCCAGCCGTCCAGCAGCGGCGCGTCGGACCGCAGGCCGCGCGGATCGCGCGGATCGACGGCAGCGCGGACTCCAGGTGCCACGGCAGGGCGGGCGTGGTCGGGTGCGAGCGGGGGCTGAGCGTCGGAGGTCACCGGTCTAGTCTGCTTCATGGCACCCTGTCCGGTTCACCCTGGGCGGTGGCAGTCAGCGGCACCAGCCGTCGCGGCCAGGCCGGGTCCAGTAAGGCCGCCTCTCAGCCATTCTGACCACATAATGGGGCCAGATGAGCAGGCCAGAAAGGGAGCCGCGATGTTCGGCAGAATCGACCTGATGCGCGATGGCATCGCCACCAACGCGGTAGTGATCTCCTGCAAAGGGGAGATGGGCGGGTCCATCCGGGACAAGGGCTCCGGGGAGGTGTACCACCTCGAGCTGAAGGTCCATTTCAATGACGGTTCGAGCGCCGTGGTCAAGCAGCGCATGGGCGACAGCCTGATCTTCCTGCCGCCGAGTCCGGGAGAACTGATTCCGGTGCGCTACGACCCGAATGATCACAAGCGGGTCGAGATCGACCGCCCGAAGATCAAGGCTCACAACGCGGCGCGCGACAGCGACCGCGCTCGTAACGACCAGATCAGGATTGCCCAGGCCGAGGCGAAGCTCACCGGTGCCGCTGGTTCGGTCACCGTCGGCAGTTCGCACGCGGCGGGCACGCTGGACCGGCTCAGAGAACTGGCCGACCTGCACTCCTCAGGTGCCCTCACCGACGCCGAGTTCGCCGCAGCGAAGTCAAAGATCCTCGCCGAAGGCTGACTCCGGCAGCCGTGCGATGATCGGAGACGGCCGAGCGTCATCCGAGCATCCGGCGAGACGGGAGATGGCATCATGCGAGCTGCGGTCTATGACCGTTACGGCCCTGCCAGCGAGGTGCTGCGCGTCGAGGAGATCGAACGGCCGGAGCCCGGGCCCGGCGAGGTCAGGGTCAGGATCGAGTACTCGGGTGTCAACCCGACCGACTGGAAGTCGCGCGGCGGATCGACACCGCGTCCGATCGAGGGCTTCCAGATCCCGCACCATGACGGAGCCGGCGTGATCGACGCGGCCGGCGAGGGCGTCGACCAGGGCCGCGTCGGCGAGCGGGTCTGGACGTGGATGGCGGCCGCCGGCCGCAAATGGGGCACGGCCGCGCAATGGTGCGTCATCCCGGCGCGGCAGGCCGTCCCGCTGCCCGACGGGACCTCCGCCGAGCTCGGGGCGAGCCTCGGCGTGCCCGCGATGACCGCGCACCGGTGCCTGTTCGCCGGCGGTCCGGTCACCGGCAAGACGGTCCTGGTGGCCGGCGGGGCTGGCGCCGTCGGCCATTTCGCGATCGAGCTTGCCAAGCGCGCCGGCGCCCGGGTGATTACCACGGTCAGCGGCCCGGAGAAGGCAGAGCTGGCAGCGAAGGCCGGCGCCGACCTGGTCGTCAACTACCGCGAGCCGAGCGCGTCGGAGCAGATCAGCTCGTTCGGACCGGTCGACCGGGTGGTCGAGCTGGCGATCGGCGCGAACCTCGCGCTGGACCTGGCCGTTATCGCGCCGGGCAGCGAGATCGTCACCTACGCGGCCGAAGCCGCCGACCCGGTGCTGCCGGTCCGCGCGTGCATGAACGCCAACGTGATCCTGCGGTTCGTGCTGCTTTACGGGGTTGCGCCTGACGTGATGGATCAGGCCGCGCGGGACATCACCGACGCCCTTGCCGCCGGGGCGCTGAGCGAGCTGCCGGTGCACAGGTTCGGCCTGGACGACATCGTCGCCGCGCAGGACGCGGTGCAGGACGGCGCCATCGGAAAGGTCCTCGTCGAGATCGGCTGACGCTTAGCCGGCCGCTCAGGCAGTCGCCCGGTCAGGCAGTCGCCCGGTCAGGCAGTCGCCGAGCGCCGGTAGAACTCGACCTCGGCCGCCGGCAGCGGCTGGTTGCCCAGGATCAGGTCGGCGGCCTTCTCGGCGACCATCATCACCGGCGCGTAGATGTTGCCGTTGGTGACGTACGGCATCACCGACGCGTCGACGACCTTCAGGCCGTCCACCCCGTGCACGGACATGCTGGCCGGGTCGACGACCGACAGCTCCCCGGTGCCCATCGCGCAGGTGCAGGACGGGTGCAGCGCGGTCTCCCCGTCCCGTCGGACCCAGTCCAGGATCTGCTCGCCGGAAGCGACCTGCGGGCCGGGCGAGATCTCGCCGCCGTTGAACGGCTCGAGCGCGGGCTGGTTCAGGATGTGGCGAGCCACTCCGATCGCCTCGACCCATTCGCGCCGGTCGGTGTCGGTGGACAGGTAGTTGAACCGCAGGGCCGGCTTGACCGCTGGGTCGGGCGAGACGATCCGCACCGACCCGCGCGCGTCGGAGTACATCGGCCCGATGTGTACCTGGTAGCCGTGCCCGCCGGCCGGAGCCGAGCCGTCGTACCTGATCGCGATCGGCAGGAAGTGGAACATCAGGTTCGGGTATGCCACGTCGTCGCTGGAGCGGGCGAAGCCGCCGCCTTCGAAATGGTTGGTAGCGCCCGGGCCGGTCCGGCCGAACAGCCACTTCGCGCCGATCATCGGCCGGTTGCGCCACTTGAGCGCCGGCGCCATCGAGACTGGCTGCCTGCAGGCGTACTGGACGTAGACCTCGAGGTGGTCCTGCAGGTTCTCGCCGACGCCGGGCAGGTCGGCGACGACGTCTATGCCGTGCTCGCGGAGCAGGCCGGCCGGGCCCACGCCAGAGACCTGGAGCAACTGCGGTGAGTTGATCGACCCGCCGCACAAGATGACCTGGGCCGCCCGGGCCTGGCGAACCTGACCGCTGCCGCCCGGACTGCCCGGCCTGCGCTGGACGTACTCGACCCCGACGGCCCGGCTGCCGTCGAAGAGGATCCTGGTCACGAAGGCACGGCAGCGGACGGTCAGGTTCGGGCGGCTCATGACCGGGTGCAGGTAGGCGCGGGCGGCCGAGAGCCGCCTGCCGTTACGGATGTTCCGGTCGAACGCGGCGAAGCCCTCCTGGCGGTACCCGTTCACGTCGCTGGTCAGGGCGTACCCGGCCTCCTGCACAGCGTCGAAGAACGCCGTGAACAGCGGATTCGTGGCCGGTCCGCGCTCCAGCATCAGCGGACCCTCAGTGCCGCGGTACTCGTCACCGCCGGCCAGGCAGGTTTCCATCTTCTTGAAGTACGGCAGGCAGTGCGCGTAGTCCCAGTCCCCCATGCCCGGATCGGCGCCCCAGCGCTCGTAGTCCATCGGGTTGCCGCGCTGGAAGATCATCCCGTTGATACTGCTCGACCCGCCGAGTACCTTGCCCCGGGCGTGGTAGATCCGCCTGCCGTTCATGTACGGCTCTGGCTCCGACTCGTACTGCCAGTCGTAGAACTTGCTGCCGATCGGGAACGTCAGCGCGGCCGGCATGTGGATGAAGACGTCCCACTTGTAGTCAGGGCGCCCGGCCTCCAGCACCAGCACCCGGCTGGACGAGTCGGCCGAGAGCCTGTTCGCCAGCGCGGAGCCGGCCGAGCCGCCGCCGATGATGATGAAGTCGTAGCCCGCTGCCGGCACCGTCAGCCCCCATGCTCGCCCTGCGAGGCCGACTCGTCAGCGCCGGCCTGTTCTTGCGCCATTATGCACGTCGGCTGCCAACTAGGACGGCGACGCCGATACCGTGCCGATTCCGGTCGTGATCGGAGCGCCTGCTTGCCACATATACCCCCCCATGGTATGTTGCCCGAGGTGAGCTGATCGGGGGTGACGGCCGTGCAGCGAGGCTACAGTGCCAACAAGGACGCCGTGCTCAAGCGTCTGCGCCGGATCGAGGGGCAGGTCCGGGGCCTGCAGCGGATGGTCGAGGAGGACCAGTACTGCATCGACATCCTGACCCAGATCTCCGCGTCCACCAAGGCACTGCAGGCGGTCGCGCTCGAGCTGCTTGAAGAGCATCTGGGGCACTGCGTGACCAACGCCATAGCCAGCGGCGGGCCGGAGGCTCAGGAGAAGATCCGCGAGGCCGCCGCGGCCATCGAAAGGCTCGTCAAGTCATGAACGACCGCGCCCGGGACACCGCCATGACCGCGCATGCGGACCGCTGTGCGGAGGTACCCGGGTGCGAGACCGGACCAGTCGGCCGGGCCGCGTTCGTCGCCAAGGAGCTCGCCAGCATCTGGCGCGAGTTCCGCGGCCACGCGCGGCCCGCACCCGACCCGGGTACCGACGAGGAAGATCAGTGATCACCGTTCTCGATACCATCGGCCGCAGCCTCGCCGACGCGGCCGGCATGTTCTGGGAGACGCTCTGGGCGCTCGTGCTCGGCTTCACCCTGTCCGGCGCCGTTCAGGCGTTCGTCTCCCGCGCGCGAATGCAGCGCTCCCTCGGCGATCACCGGCCTCGTACCGTCGCCAAGGCAGGCATCTTCGGCGCGATCTCGTCTTCGTGCTCGTACGCCGCGTCGGCGCTGGCCAAGACCCTCTTCCTGCGCGGTGCGGACTTCACGGCTGCCCAGGCATTCATGTTCGCGTCGACCAACCTGGTGCTCGAACTCGGGATCGTGCTGTGGCTGCTGATCGGCTGGCAGTTCGCCGCCGCTGAGTTCGTCGGCGGGATCATCATGATCGGCCTGCTCGCACTGGTCCTGCCGCGGGTGGTGACGCCCGGTGAGCAGGACCGCGCCCGGGCAAGACTCGTGGCCGCGGCCGAGCACGGAGCCAGCGGCCATGAGCACCACGGCGGCGGAGCCGAGGACGATGACGTTCCCGGCTCGCGGTCAGGCATCCGGACCCTCGCGGGCTGGGCCGACGCCGCGAGCTACACGATCAGCGACCTGACCATGCTGCGCAAGGAATTGCTCATCGGGTTCGTCGTGGCGGGGTTCGCCGACGTCGCGGTGCCGGTCAGCTTCTGGCAGTCGCTGTTCATCACCGGCCACGGATTCTGGTCGGCCCTGGAGAACGTCATACTCGGGCCGTTCCTGGCCATCATCAGCTTCGTGTGCTCGATCGGGAACGTGCCGCTCGCCGCCGCGCTGTGGGCTGGCGGCATCAGCTTCGGCGGCACGATCGCCTTTATCTTCGCGGACCTGATCGCGCTGCCACTGCTGCTGATCTACCGGAAGTATTACGGGACGCGCCTGACAGCCAAGCTGCTGGCGGTCTTCTGGGCAACGATGAGCACCGCCGGCCTGGTCACCGAGTACCTGTTCAGGGCCGCCGGCATCGCGCCCTCGCCGGCCGCTCCTGGCCTGCGCCAGATGCTCGGCCGCGACGTCTGGGCCTGGAACTACACCACGGCGCTGAACATCCTCGCCATCGTCTCCTTCGCCGGCCTGTACTGGCTCTACCGCAACCGCAGGCGCTTCGGCGCCGGCCACGGCTATGCCAAGGACCCGGTCTGCGGGATGCAGGTCCAGACGGAGCACGCCGGGGCATCGGTCACCCACGAGGGGCGGACCTACTACTTCTGCTCCGACCACTGCGCGCACAGGTTCAGCAGCGACCCGGGCAAGTTCACCACGGCCGCACCGGACGCGACGGCCAGCGCCTGCCATAGCGAGCCGGGCGAGCCCGACGAGCACGCCGCCCACATCCATCACGCGAGCTAGCGGGCCCTTCGCACGCTGAACCCGCCGTTTCCCGGCTGACCTGCGAATGTGACCGGCTTTGCCGGATAGGTTCCTATAGTCATAACAGCGGACGTGCCGCGGATGTACTGGAACCAGGGAGCGACAAATGGCATTCGGCAAGTCCGCGGAAGAGAAGGCCGCAGAGCGCGAGGCGGCAGAGCGCGAGGCCGCGGCTGCGGCTGCGGCCGCCGCAGCGGCCAAGGAACGCAAGGCGTACCTGGCCAGCCCGATCGGTCAGGCAACTACGGCGAAAGAGCAGCACCAGGGATTCTTCGAGGTCCAGCTGATCGTCGGCTCCTCGCAACGGTCCACCTCGGTGTTTGATCCGGCCGGATCGACATCAGGTACCAGCAGGACGGTCAGTCACGCTGGGACACTTGCCGGCATCGAAGCCGTGGGCTGGCGGCTCGAGCACGTCGGATATGTCTTCATAGTCACGGGCGAGGCGAGCCATGACCGGGTCTTCGGTGCTGGCGAGAACATCGCCGTGACCGGCCAGACGGTCGGCATCTACCTGTTCCGCAACACGGACATGGTGTAGCC
>DASWAA010000230.1:0-4223 GCA_036391385.1 Streptosporangiaceae bacterium | reverse complement strand
CGATGACCGTGGGCTCGCCGCCCTCGAGAACGGCGACGACGGAGTTGGTCGTCCCGAGGTCAATGCCTACCGCTCGTGCCATGTGTCTGTCCTTGTTGTCGTTGGCCGTGTTCTTGTCATGGAGCTGAAGCTTGAGTCTAGTCGGCGCAAGTTTGCCAGCATGACTGGGTCAAGTCAAATGAGTTGAGCCAGGTTGACTCAACTTCGTCACAGGTGTCAACGGTGGGCTGGCCACGGGCATTCCGCGCAACGGACGCGCCATGGAAAGTGCAAGACTCCGCAGCTAGCCAGTGTGTCGCAGGGCCAGGACGAGACGATCACCCACGCCATCGAGGACACCGCCAGCCGGGTCGTCCTCCTCGCCGCTCGCTCGCACGACGTCTAGATCCGGGCGCAGGATGTCGCGCACCACCAGCGCGCACAGCACCAGGACGGCGCCGAACCTGGCAAGCAGTGCGGTGAAGTACAACCCAGGACCGACCGATCCCGAGGTGCCGGCGCCGGCGATGATGAAGATCAGGTACCCCCAGATCGCGAAGAAGTAGCCGACTTCCGCGATCTGCCAGAGCAGGTAGCCGCCAAGCCGCGGCCTGGCGAGCACGACGAGCGGTACCAGCCAGACCACGTACTGCGGCGACCACACCTTGTTGGTCAGCAGGAACGCCGCCGTCGCCAGGAGGATCAACTGCGGAAGCCGGGGCCGCCGCGGCGCCATCAGAGCGAGCCCGAGCACCCCAGCACAAGCGGCCAGGAAGATCAATGCCGAGGCCAGGTTGATCGTCGGTAGCGACAGCCCGCCGAGCCACGGCCAGTGCTCTGCCTGGAAGAAGTACCAGACCGAGCCCCAGTCGGCACCGCGCCTGGCGTTGAAGACATAGAACGTCGCCCATCCGGACGGCGCCGCGATCGCCACCGGAAGGTTCACGGCGAGCCAGGAGGCCAGCGCGAATCCGGTCGTCGTCCAGAACTGCCGCAGCCGCCCGGCCCGCAGGCAGAGCCCGAAGAGCGGGAGAAGACAGATCACCGGGTAGAACTTGGTCGCCACCGCGAGCCCGAGCAGCAGCCCGGCGCCGCCAGGCCGTCGCGCCGCCCAGGCGGCCAGCGCCAGCATGGTCAGCGCCATGGCGATGAGGTCCCAGTTTATGAGCGCGCCGAGGATCAGGGCAGGCGACAGCGCCACCAGCAGTGCCGTCCAGCGGCGTGATCGCCCCGCACAGCTGGCCGTGGCCAGCACGCCGGCCACAAGGAAGAGGCCAAGGATCGCAACGGTCACGTCGAAGAACTCCCGGCCGCGCAGGCCGGCGTCGGTGACGGGGCGGACGATCCAGGCCGCCGCCTGCATGGCAGCCCCCATCACTACCGGATACTCGACGTGATGGTCGAAGTACGGGACCTGGCCCGACGCCAGACCCTCAGTGAAATAGAGCGGATAGATGTCGGTGTAGCAGTGCGCCTGGTACTGCTCCACGCCGACGTTCCAGGCGCCAGCCCGGCAGGCTTCCTTCGCGGTGAACGCCAGCGTCACGCCGATCAGGCTGGCCAGGATCAGGGCCGCGACCGAGCCGGCCAGCGCCGCCACCCGGACGGAATGCGCTCGCCTGCCGCGAGTGGCCGGCTCCTGTGACGTCACCAGGCCCGCCGACGCCGATGGACCAGGCATGCCCGGGCTGGCTTGATTGTCCAAATTAGGGCTCGTCCTCCGTCGGATCTGTCTACCTTGTACCTGGCAGCAACACGTCGGCGGTGTGGCCTGACTCAGGCTAGCGGCTGCCGCCTGGGGCATTACCTAACTACGAGGGCGACGGGGTTCGTGTCTGATCCGGGCATGGTCACGCAGACCCCCGCCATTGGTGACAGTACTGACCTGAGGGACCAGGCGGCCCGCCGCGCCGGGCTCGCGGTGATCGGCTGCTACCTGCTCGGCGCCCTTCTAGTCACCTGGCGCCTGTGGGCCGACCCGGCGTCGCGGATCCCGGCCGGGAACCTCACCGACGCTGACCTCTTCGCCTGGTACCTGCGGTACGCGGCGGCGGCCGTCAGCCACGGTAGGCTCCCCGACCTGGTGACCAGCGCGATGAACGCCCCGGCGGGCGTCAGCATGATGTGGAACACCTCGCTGCTGCTGCCCGGCGTGCTGCTCGCACCCGTGACCCTAGCGCTCGGGCCGCAGGTGAGCCTCACCTTCATGACCACGGCCGGATTCGCCGGGTCGGCGGCTGCGCTGTTCTGGGTGCTGCGGCGCTGGCAAGTGAGGACCAGCGCAGCCGCTCTTGCCGGGGCCGTCTACGGCTTCTCCCCGGCACTGCTGACCTCCGCGATCGGCCACTACAACCTGCAGCTCGCGATTCTCCCGCCGCTGATCGTCGACGCGGGCCTGCGGATCGCCTGCGGCGCTCCGGAACCGCTGGTGACGAGGCGGTGGGCGTCACGGGTCCCTGCCCCGCTACGCGGCGGGATCTGGCTCGGCGTACTCGTCGTCGCCGAGCTGTTCGTCAGCGAGGAGCTGGCCCTGATTACGGCGATCACCGGGCTGCTGCTCGTCGCGGCGCTCGCGGCGTCGCGCCCGCGCATCGCGCTGCGGCGGCTCGGCCCGGCGGCGGCCGGCGTCGCGGTCGCGGCCAGCGTCGGGCTCGCGCTCGCGGGCCATGCCCTGTGGACCCAGTTTCACGGAGGGCTAGTACAGCATGGGCCGCTCTTCCCGCCCGACTACTACGTCAACGACGTGACCGGCTTCGTGACCCCCTCGTCCTACCTGCTCTTGCACACCGCCGGCACGGCAGCGACGGCGGCCAGGTACCAGGGTGGCGCGACCGAGTACCTGGCCTATCTGGGCTGGCCGCTGATCATTGCCGTGGTGCTAGCCGCAGTGGCGTGCTGGACCCGGCCAGCCGGGCGAGCGGTCGCAGTCACCCTGGTCGTGCTCGGGGTCTTCTCGCTGGGCGGCCACTTGCTGAACGGCGGTACCACAGACCCCGCAGTGACCTTGCCCTGGCACTGGCTCGAGGAACACCAGCTGCTCTCCTCGGTGCTGCCTGACCGGCTGTCGATCGCCGTGGACGGTGCGGCGGCAGTGCTGCTCGCGCTCGGGATCGACGCTGCCAGGGCACGGATCGTGCCAGCGTCTCGTGGTGCCGGTCGGCTGGTGCTCGCCGCGGCGGTCCTGGCCTGCGTGCCCTTGGTACCCCGCCCGCTTGCCGCGGCGAGTGCGACGCCGCTTCCGTCCGGCTGGTCGGCGACGTTCGCCGCGCTGCGGCTGCCAGCCGGGGCCAGGGTCCTGGCTGTCCCCGTGCCTACTAACCTCCTCACCGCGGTCATGCGCTGGCAGGCTGACACGGGCCAGCCCGACTCGATCATCGGCGGCTACTTCATCGGCCCCGGCGCTGGCGGGCAGGCCTATCTCAACGGCACCGGCGTCCGCCCTACCGCCTGGTACCTCGACCAGCTCTGGGCGGCCGGACTGCGGCCCGCGAGCCCGTTCGCTACCGCTGCCCTGACCGCTGGGCTGCCGGTCGCCGGCCCGGGCGGGCCAGCGCCGGCTGGCCGGGCGCCCTCGATGACCCAGGTGCGGGCGGACTTCGCCTACTGGCGTCCCGATGTCGTGGTCGCGGTGACCAGGGTAGGCGCGCCGCTCTGCCGCTACCTGACCGGCCTGCTCGGCCCGCCGACGACACAGAACGGTGACGTGATCGCCTGGCTGCGGGCGAAGGCCCGCTGAGTCCGGGCCATCGGCGACGTTCCGTAGCGAACGAAAACCACACCAAGGTAAGTTACTCTCCGGTAACAAAGGCGCGCTGGCCGGATCTCTTCGCTGACAGCGGAAGCGGCAAGCGTACGCTGGCACCCAAACGCCGTCCCCGGAGGTCGACTTGGCGCTGCGGATCATCATCGGACTTGCCCTGACCGCGATCGCGTTCGCGGTCGCCGGCCGCCGCCTGTGGTGGCTCTACCGGCTCGCCACCAGCGGCCAGCCCGCACCCGAGCGGATCGAGGCGCTGCGAAGCCACCCGGGCCGAGGGGCGGAGACGCAGGTTACCGAGGTCTTCGGGCAGCGCAAGCTGCTCAAGTGGACGGTGCCGGGCCTGGCGCACTTCTTCACGTTCTGGGGCTTCGTCATCTTGTTCCTGACGATCATCGAGGCCTACGGCGACCTGTTCAGCAAGACCTTCGCCATTCCGCTGATCGGCACCTGGGCGTGGGTCGGCTTCCTGGAGGACTTCTTCGCG
>DASWAA010000229.1:0-27814 GCA_036391385.1 Streptosporangiaceae bacterium | reverse complement strand
CGGCGGCTAGCGGAGCGCGCTGCACCCTCATGCGGCACCTACCCGCATCACCCGGCGCAGCGCACCGGCGATCACCTGCCGGTCCGGAAGCCAGGCGCTCTCCAGGACCGGAGAATACGGGGCCGGCGTCGCTGGTGGCGCCACCCGCACTACCGGTGCCTTGAGGTACCAGAAGCCCTCGTTGGCGGCGAGCGCTGCCAGTTCGGCCCCGACGCCGAAGTCCTGCACGCCTTCGTGCACGACGACCAGGCGGTGCGTGCGCCGCAGCGACTCAAGCACCGTGGCCCGGTCCAGGGGCGCGATCGTGCGAAGGTCGACCACCTCGGCATCGATCCCCTCGCCCGCGACCTCGCGGGCGGCCTCCAGCGACTCGGTGACCATCCGCGAGTAGCTGACGACAGTGACGTCGCTGCCGGGCCTTGCTATCCGGGCCTTCCCGAGCGGTATGACGTAGTCGGCATTCGGCCGGGGCGACTTCTTCCCGTACTGAAGCCGGTTCTCCACGAAGACCACGGGGTTGGGGCTGCGGATGGCCGACCGGAGCAAGCCGTAGGCCTCAGTCGGGCTGGAGGGCATCACGACCGTCAGGCCAGGGATATGGGCGAGCAGCGCCTCGAGGCTCTGCGAGTGCTGGCTTCCGGAGGACCGGCCGGCTCCGAACTGGGTGCGCACGACCAGGGGCAGGGACGCGCGGCCGCCCGTCATGAACCGCAGCTTCGCTGCCTGGTTCATCAGCGCATCCAGGCACACGCCGATGAAGTCCATGTACATCACCTCGACGACCGGTCGCATCCCGGCCATGGCCGCGCCGACCGCGCTGCCGACGATGGCGGACTCCGAGATCGGCGTGTCCCTGACCCGTCCGGGAAACTCGTCGGCGAGCCCGCGGAACAAGGCGAACACGTTCCCGCCGCGCCCCACGTCGATGCCGGCCACGTACACGCTGGGATCGTGTGCCAGCTCGTAGGCGATGGCCTCCCGCACGGCGTCCATGGTGCGGAACTCCGGCCCTTGCTCGGGAACCGCCTCTGGCTCGTCGTCGTCCTCGACCCACACGAAGTCGAACAGGCTTCCCGGGTCGGGAAGCGGTGACCGCCTGGCCCATTCCACCGCGCCTTCGATCTCCGCCGCGACCTGGCGGTCGATCTGATCCGCGACTGCGGGGGCGAGCCCGAGCGCCGCCATCCTCGCCCGGGCGACCGTCAGCGGATCGCGGAGCTTCCACTGCTCAAGCTCCTGGTCGGGCCGGTACCGGAGCGGGTCCCCTTCGTAGTGGCCGTGCCACCGGTAGGTATCGGCCTCCACCAGGACCGGTCCGGCTCCCTCGCGCAGGCCCGCGACGAGCCGTCCCATCAGCTCGGCGACGGCGACGACGTCGTTGCCGTCGACGGCCTCGTACCGGATGCCGTAGCCGGCCGCGCGTGCGGCAAGCCCGGCGCGATGCTGGTCCGCTTCCAGGGAGAACTCCGAGTAGTGGTTGTTCTCGCAGAAGAACACCACCGGCAGGTCCCAGACCGCCGCGAGGTTCACCGCCTCGTGAAACATCCCCTGCGCGACCGCGCCGTCGCCGAAGAAGCTGACCGCGACACCGCCGTCGCCGCGGAGCTGGGCGGCTGTCGCGGCTCCCGCCGCGATCGGCAGGCCCGCTCCGACGATGCCGTTGGCGCCGAGCACGCCGAGCGCCGGGTCGGCGATGTGCATCGAGCCGCCCCTGCCGTGGCACGTCCCGTCCACCCGGCCCATGAGCTCGGCGAACATCGGTGCCGGGGCCATTCCCTTCGCCAGGCAGTGGCCGTGGCCGCGGTGGGTGGAGGTGATGGCATCGTCGCGTCGCAGGTGCCAGCAGCCGCCCACGGCCGTCGCCTCCTGGCCGATGGACAGGTGCAGGAACCCGGGGATCTCCTTAGCCGCGTAGAGCGCGGACGCGCTCTGCTCGAAGTACCGGATGCGCACCATGCGCCGGTACATCTCGACGATCTCGTCCGGGCCGACCCCGGCAGTCGGGACGGAAGCCGGACCGGTCATGCCCTCCCCGTCTCCGGCATCCCACGAAGCTCGCGCTTGATAACCTTGCCGGATGCGGTGCGCGGTAGCTCCCGCACGAACGTGACGTACTTGGGGACCTTGAACTTGGCGATCCGGCTGCCGCAGAACTCGGCCACCTCGGCGGCCGTGAGCGCAGCACCGGCGCGGACGACGACGAACGCGTGCGGCACCTCGCCCCACCGCTCGTCGGGGTGACCGACCACGGCGGCCTCGACGATGTCCGGATGCTCGTAGAGCGCCCGCTCCACCTCCGGCGTCGCGATGTTCTCTCCGCCGGAGACGATCATGTCCTTCTTGCGATCCGCGATGTACAGGAAGCCGTCCTCGTCGGCGAACCCCATATCCCCGGTGCGGAACCATCCGTCGGTGAACGCCCGCTGCGTCGCCTCAGCATCACGCCAGTATCCGGAGAAGACCTTCGGGCCGCGCACCAGGACCTCGCCGATAGCTCCGGGCGGCACGCTGACGCCCTGGTCGTCGGCGACCCTGACCCGGTTGTGCGGCAGGGGCTTGCCCACCGACCCCAGCTTCGCGTGCATCGACTCGAACGGCATGAACGTGTCGCTCGACACCGTCTCGGTCAGCCCGTACGCATCGGCGAACCACACCCCGGGCAGCAGGTCAAGGATCTGCTTCAGCCGTGCCTCCGGCATCTTCTCGCCGCCGGACATGATGACACGGAGCGATCCCAGGTCGGCCTGGTGCGCCTCGTCCGCCCTGAGCACCGCGTTCACCATCGCCGGCGCGAGCCAGACCGTCGTGGCACGATGCCGCGCGATGAGCCCGATCAGTTCCGGCGCGTCAAAGCGGCGCTGCAGCACGAGGCTCCCGCCGGCGTGAAGCGTGGCAAGACCTCCCATGTCAAGCGCGCCGACGTGGTAGAGCGGCCCGCCGACCGCCGTGACGTCCCGGTCGGTCAGCCCGAACTGGACCATGAGACCGAGGTTCTTCCAGATCAGGTTGGCATGGCTGATGCAGACGCCCTTGGGACGCGACGTGGTGCCTGAGGTGTACATCAGCCGCTGGAGCGCGCCGCCGGCCACGTCCGCGACCGGGACGCGTGCGCCAGCGCCGGATCCGACCAGGTCCTCGTAACCGAGCCAGCCCTCGGCGGCTGCGTCACCCACCACGACCCTGGTCGTCAGCCGCGGCAGCCCGGACATCACGGCATCGAGCCCCGGGGCGAACTCGGCGTCCGAGACGAGTACCGTCGCGTCGCTGTTACCGAGGATGTACTCCCATTCCGCCGGGGCAAGCCGGGTGTTCAGCGGCAGGAACGCAGCACCGATCCGGTTGACTGCGTAGATCAGCTCGAGGAATTCCGGGCAGTTGTGCAGCACCATGGCGACGATGTCACCCGTGCGAACGCCACGGTCGGTGAGGCCGGCCGCGAGGGCATTCACGCGCCCGAATAGCTCGGCGTTCGTCAGCGTGGCGCTCTGACAGGTGAGCACGACCTTGTCCGGCCGCCGATCGGCCTGATAGTCGAGCGTCGACGCGAAGTTCTCCACGACTCTCCTTTCTTACCTCGTGCCTGGCCGGTCAGAGGCCGGCCTTCTCGTCAAGTACTAGGCGCGCGATGACGTCACGCTGAATCTCGCTCGTGCCCTCGCCGATCTCGAGGATCTTGGCGTCGGCGTAGAACCGGGCGATCCGCGATTCGCGCATCCAGCCGTAGCCACCGTGCACCTGCACGCTCGCATCGGCCACCCGGTTCGCCACCTCGGACGCATAGAGCTTGGCCATGGCCGCCTCCTTGCGGTACGGCAGGCCCTGGTCCGCCAGCCAGGCCGCCCGGTAGACGACCCACCTCGCCGCCTCGACCTGCGTGGCCATGTCAGCCAGCTTGTGCCGGATGGCCTGAAACGAGCTGATCGGCTTGCCGAACTGCGAGCGGCCCTGCGAGTACTCCACGGCCATCTCCAGCGCGGCCTGCGCGAGCGACAGCGACAGCGCGGCGACACTGATCCGGCCCGGATCAAGCACGGCCAGGAACTGCGCCAGGCCGCGCTTTTCGTCGCCCACGACGTGGTCGTCACCGACGAAGCAATCAGCGAAGATCAGTTCCCGGGTGTCCATCGCATGCCAGCCCAGCTTGCGCAGCGGAGCGCCTAGCGTGAAACCAGGAGTGCCCGACGGTACGAAGAACGCGCCGAACTGCTTGCGCCCGTCGTCCGTCACGCCGGTCTGGGCGAGGACGGTGACGCCGAGAGTGATCTGCGTGCCCGCGTTGCTGATGAAGATCTTCGTTCCGCTGAGCACCCAGCCTCCGTGCACGCGGCTGGCGCGGGTGGAGATGCCGGCCGCGTCCGAGCCCGCGCCCGGCTCGGTCAGGCCGAAGGCCGCGATGTTGCGCCCCTCCGCCAGGGGACGCAGCCAGCGCTCTTTCTGCTCGTCGGTGCCGTACGTGGCCAGTGGCAGCGAGGCAATGGTCGAGTGCGCGTTCCAGGCAGCGGCGACGGACTGATCGGCGCGGCCAAGTTCCTCCATGGCCGCGACATAGGCGACCAGGCCGGCGTCCATCCCGCCCCACTGCGCGGAGACGAGCATTCCCATCAGGCCAAGCTCGCCAAGTTGCCTGAACACCTGGACGGGAAACTCGCCGCGCTGCGACCAGCCCGCGGCATAGGGCGCGATCTCCTTGTCGGCGAACTCGCGGCATAGCCTCTTGAGCTGGAGGATCTCCGGGTCGAGGGAGAAATCCACCTACGCCTCCCGCGGGGTCAGCAGCACCTTGATGTGCTCGTGGTCGGTGCCGGACAGCTCCTGCAAGGTGGCGACGCCGGCAGCCAGCGGACGGATCCCGGTCACGAGCGGCGAGGCGTCGATGCGGCCGGCTGCCATCAGGTCGAGCACCCGCGGAATGTCGAAGTTGTAGCCGAGCGACCCGACGAGCGTGCGCTCGTACAGCACCAGCTGGCGCAGGTCGACGCTCAGGTCCGACGGGGCGATGCCGGCGACGGCCATCCGTCCGCCCCGACGCAGGCTCCGCAGGCCGAGCGAGATCGCCTCCGGCCGGCCGGTGCCGTCGATGACGGCATCGGGCCCGATCCGGCCGGTACGGGTGAAGACGGCCGACCGGACGTCGTCCGCCGACGGGTCGAACACCTCGGCCGCTCCCATCGAAAGGGCAACCCGGGCGCGCGCCGCGTTCGGCTCGCTCACGAAGACGGCGGCCGCTCCGGCGGCCCGGGCGCCGACGAGGGCCGCCAGGCCGATCGGTCCGGCACCTAGCACGAGCACGTTGTCGCCGACCGTGATCCCGGCGCGCGCGGCGGCGTGCAGGCCGACGGCGAGCGGCTCGGCCAGGGCGGCGTGCTCGTCGGACACCGAGTCGGGAATGGCGTGCAACTGGACGAGCGGGACCCGCAGGTACCGGGCGAGAGCGCCGTCAGCGGCCAGGCCGAGCGAGCCTCCCCTGGCGCAGATGTGGTACTCCCCCCGCTGGCACCAGCGGCAGGTGCCGCAGCGCAGGCACGGATCGGCCACCACCCGCGTGCCGACGGCGATCCCTGGCGCGGCACCGTCGATCTCGACGACCCGGCCGCTGAACTCGTGACCAAGGATGATCGGAGGAGCCTGCCCGCTGAGCGGGTGCGGACGGGGCTGGATCATCACCGGCCCGTGCAGGTACTCACTCAGGTCCGTCCCGCACAGACCGCAGAACGCGACCTCGACGATCGCCGTCCCGGGCAGCGCCGTGGGCTCGTCGACGTCTGCTAGCCGCACGTCACGCGCGGCATGCCAGCTCAGGGCCTGCACTCGTCCGCCTCCCTTGTCTTCGCACGTCAGACGGTCGCGACCGGCGTCAGCGGGCTGCCCATGGCTCCGGGAAGCCGCAGCGGCGGTGCCGTGAGCAGGAACCGGCTGCGCCGGTGCTCGCGCAGCCAGGTCGCTAGCTCGTGCAGGTACCACAGTTCGCCAAGCGGGACACCGAGCTTGAAGAGGCAGAGGTGGTGGATCGGCAGCAGCGTGTGCGGCTCGCGACTAGGCGCGGGCCAGCCCTCGACCGCGTAATTGTCCGCGATCAGCGCCGAGATCCGCGACTGCGTTATCCACTCAAGCAGCGACTCGTCCTCGCCGTCGAGGTAGGGGTACATGGCCCGGATCTTGTCGGGGTCGGGGTGGCGGCCCCAGTCCAGTACCTGCTTGGCGAAGCCGGTGTTGACCAGGAGCATGTCACCCGGCTCGACCACGACATTGTCCGCGGCCATGATCTCCAGCAGCGTCTTCAGGGTGACCGGCTGCCATTCGCTGTCAAGATGATGAGCCACGTCGACCAGGACGCCACGGCCCTGGACGCCGTGCGCGGCCATGTGCTCGAGACCCAGGTGGCGCCCGAAGCTGACGCTGCCGCTGCCGTCCCCCTTGGCGTCGGGACGCGGACCGACGACATCAGTCCCGGCACGGAAGCCGTTGTAATAGACCGGCTCGGCCACGCCGTCGCCGTCCACGTCGAACTCGGCGCCCTGGTGGGCGAGCGCGTCCCATTGTGTCGAGTACTGCAGCCAGAGGGTGACCATGTCGTCGGACCACACGTCGATGTAGCTCGGGTGAATCGACTCGCGCGCGATGACGTTGTAGAAGGTGTCCGGCTTGAACGCCAGATCCTCGGTGGGCCGCAGGACCGGGGGGTACCGCCGCTGGTTCAGCGCCGATCCGCCCGGGAAGTCCAGCGGCAGGCTCAGGCAGAAGCTAAGGCCGGCCTCGACCTCTCGCACTCCCTGCAGGACCTTCTCCGCAGTGAGCAGGTTGATGCGCCCCAGCTCGTCGTCCTCGCCCCAGTCGCCCCAGGTCGAGCCCGGCGGCCGCTGGGTCCACCGCTTCGGCACGGTCGCTCCTTCTTCCCGATCCCAGTCCGCACCTGCTGGTCAGTTCATGCTAGGCATTGTTATACCGAACGGTCAATACATCCAAAGGCGACCCGGAGAAGACGACCTGCGTGACATAGCCGGCGGGCTGGCTCGAGATGCCCCATGAAGCGCGCCGCCCAGTCCATGAGACTGGCAGGGACGTAGTAGCCAGTCTCGTCGTTGATGGCTGCCCAGTTCCCGGCGATGTCCTCGATGGTCGGCTGCTCCGATCCGGGGTGCAGGTACCCCTCGGTCGCCGCGACGAAGATGCGGCCGAACCGCCCGGCTCCGGCCACGTAGATTTCGCCGCTCACCGCGCAGGCCTCGTGCGCGAGATAGGCGACCATCGGCGCGACAAGTTCTGGCTCCATCCGCGCAGGGGCCGGCCGGCTGACCGCATCCTGCCCGTCCGAGGGCTGGCCGCCCATCCGCGTCCACGCGTTGGGAGCGATCAGGTTGATCTTGATGTTGTGACGGGCGGACGAGACCGTGATGCTGCGGGCCATCCCGATCAGCGCCGCTTTGGCGGTGGCATAGCCAAGGTTGCCAGGGAGGCCGAACATTCCGGTGGAGGTCGTCAGCACGATCCGGCCGTAGTCCTGCTCGAGCATGTGCGGCCAGGCGGCCCGGGTGGTGTTGAAGGAGCCTTTGACATGCACGGCGAGGTGGCTGTCGAGATTGTCGGCGTCGGCCTCCGGCAGTGCGGCCCACCTGATGTTGCCCGCGTTGTTGATCACGATGTCGATCCGCCCGAACTCGCTCACTGCGGCGTCGACCAGCGCCTGGCCGCCGGCGACCGTGGACACGTCGCTGGCATCAGGGATCGCCGTCCCGCCGGCGGCAGTGATCTCGCTGGCAACGCTCCGGGCCGGCCCGGGGTCCGCCCCGACGCCCTCCTTCGTGCCGCCGAGGTCGTTGACCACGACCTTCGCGCCGCGCCCGGCGAGCAAGAGCGCGTAGCCCCGTCCGATCCCGCGTCCCGCGCCGGTAACGACCGCGACACGCCCATCGAAGTCGTAGGTGCTCACCGGCAGCTCCTTACCACGCCATCCGCAGGGAGCCTTTCGCCGGGCGATCGGCTCGGCTAAAGTATAGACGACCGGTCAGTATATTCAATCGACCGCGGACGGGAACATTCAGCATGGCAGCACTGACTTACGCTCAGGTCGTCGAGGGCGTCAGCGCCACGATCGCTTCCTACTGCCAGGCCCTTGATGACGGCCGGACCGACGACGTTGTCGCCACCTTCTGCCCTGACGGCACCGCCGAGATCCCGGGCACCGGCACCCTGAAAGGCCATGACGCGATCCGCGCGGCCTACTCGGGTATGAAACCCCAGCGCCCGACGCGTCATGTCGTGGTCAATACCCTCGTCATCGACTACGACGACCGTCAGGCGAAGGCAGTCAGCGACCTTATCGTCCTTCGGCTGACCAGGTCTGGCTGGACAATCCAGCTGGTGGGCCGGTATTACGACACCCTGCACAACGCGGCCGGCACCTGGCGATTCCACCTGCGGGTGCTGGAGTTCGCAGGCTAGCTCAGGAAGCCCTGGTAGCCGCTGTCGACGACCTGGGCCATCACCTCCAGCAGCTTCGGTCGCCCGCGCGGGTTGAGCAGCAGCCGGCGGGGCTTGCCAGGGACGTTGGCACCGTAGAAATAGCTGCTCGAGACGAAGGGGGACTTCGCCGCGTCGGCATTGACCATTCTGGTCCACTCCCGCTCGGCGGAGGCGGGGACCTCGATGGTGCGGTAGCCGTGCTCGCGCAGGTAGTCGAGGGCGTCGGCGATGAAATCCGACTGGTCGCCCGCATACCGCGGGTTGTTGCCTGCCGCGCCGTGCGGGCCACCGGGGAAGAAGAAGTTCGGGAAGCCGTGGCACATGATCCCCAGGAAGGTGGACGGCCCGTCGGCCCAGTACTCCTCGAGCGCGAGACCATCCCGGCCGCGAATCCCCATCCGGTTCAGCGCGCCCGTGCCGAAGTCGAAGCCCGTTGCCCACACGATGATGTCGAAGTCTCGCACTCCGCCGGCCGTCTCGATCCCGGTCGGCGTCACCCGCACGATCGGCGTCTCCCGCAGATCGACGAGCGAGACGTTGGGCTGGTTGTATACCTCGAAGTAACCGGTCACGAACGGCGGCCGCTTCCCCGCGTAGCCGTGGTCACTCGGGATCAGCTTCTGCGCTATCGCAGGGTCCCTGACGATGCTCCGGATCTTTTCGGCGATGAACTCGCACCATTGCGCGTTCGCGGCCTTGTTCGTGAGCAGGTCGATGTAGTTGCTGGTCATCTTCGAGAAGCCCGGACTGCTCCAGATCTTCTCGTAGAACGCCCACCGCTCTTCCCTGCTGTCATCGAAGGTCGCGCGATCGTGCGGGACGTGCAGAAACCCGGTCACCGACTTGCCCAGCGCCGCGCGCATCTCCTCGAAGCCTGCCTTGAGCTCTGCCTGCTCGGCCGCCGTGATCGGCGCGTTGTTGAGCGGCGTGCACCAGTTGGCCGTGCGCTGGTAGACAGTCAGGGATGCGACCTCGCCGGCGATCGCCGGGATGATCTGCACTCCGCTCGATCCGGTCCCGATGACGGCGACGCGCTTGCCAGCGAAGTCGACAGGAGTCCTGGGCCACAGCCCGGTGTGATACGACTCGCCGGCGAAGTCCTCGCGTCCCGGCACCGGCGGGTACGACGGCACCGACAGGACGCCGGTCGCGGCGACGAGGAAGCGCGCCCGGACTTCGGAGCCATCGCCCGCCCGGACGGTCCAGGTCCCTGACGGCTCGTCGTATACGGCCGAGGTGACCCTGGCCCCGAACGTGATGTGCCGCCGCAGGTCGAACCGGTCGACCGCGTAATTGAGGTAGCGCTCGGTCTCTGCCTGCCCGGCGAAGTGCTCCTGCCAGTCCCATTCGGCGAACAGGTCAGCGGAGAACAGGAAGGCGTAGGTATAGCTCTCCGAGTCGAACCTGGCACCGGGATACCGATTCCAGTACCAGGTACCCCCGACGCCGTCGCCCGCCTCCAGCATCCGCACGGAGTAGCCGGCTTCCCGAGCACGATACAGCTGGTATAGGCCGACGATGCCTGCCCCTACGACCAGCACGTCGACGAAGCCGGACGGACTCGAGCGATCATCGAGTGCCGGTTCGGACGATCCCATGTCCCCTGCCTTGCCGCCCAGCCGCCCGCTGACCCAGTCAGCCAGCTGAAATTCGTACCGACCAGTCAGTTTATTCTTGCCCCAAAAGATAGCCGATCAGCCTAAAGGCGTCAACGCGGCATCGGCTCAGTCGGGCTGACGCAGCAGACGTCCGACCTCGTCGGCCGCTCGCCGCACGTCTGGCCCTGACGCGTCGGCGATGTCCGCGCTGGAGGTGATGAGATTCAGGCAGGCGCGGGTCGAGATGTCTCCCATCGGGATCCCGGCGGCGACGCCGAACGCCCCCGCCTCGATCTCGCCGTGACTGCGGGCATAGCCGCGCTCCCGGGCGACGCCGACCTCGGCGGGCTCGCCCGGCATGACCGGGCCGCAAGCGAGGATCGCGTACGCGGCGGAACCCCGCGTGAGCGGCGTGCGCATCCCGGGCCTGAACGCGATGTGGTGCCAGGCGGTCGTCGGCTCGACCATCGCTATCGCGACAGCCTCGCTGCCCTCCTGGACGAACAGCGACATCGTCGACTGGAACCGGTCTGCCAGCGAGCGCATGACCGGCCCGGCGACATCCCGCAGGCCCGGGAGGTACGCCTGCGCGAGAGTCGCCAGTCGGGCGCCAGCGAAATAGACCCCGTCCCTGCTGCGGGCGGCCAGGCCGAAGTCGGCCAGCGTCTGCAGCAGCCGATAGGCGATCGACCGGTGTACCCCGAGCAGTTCGGCGACGTTCTGGACGGTCATGCCGCGCTCGGAGTCGGCGATTGCCAGCAGGACGCGAAGGCCGCGCGCGAAAGTCTGGTTCCCGTCACGCGCGGACACCGTCGCGCTCAGTTCCTGCACGAATGTCAAGATACTCGCCCGAGGAACTCCAGGACGATCTCGTCGAATTGCTCCTGCTGCTCCCATTGCGGCCAGTGGCCAGCCTCCTTGATGAGCCGGAACTCCCCCGCCGGGATGCGCTCGGCCATGTCCAGGCCTGCCTTCGCCGGACCGGACGGGTCGTCGCTCGTCCAGATCACCAGGGCGGGCGCGGTGACCGCCGCGAGCTCGGTGTCGGTCACCAGGTTGCGGCGCCGTACCTCGAGGTCCTGCAGGCACAGGATGTGCCGCATCGACTCGGCGAATCCCGGACGGCTGTAAACGCCGCGCCTGATCGCGACGAGCTCGTCGGTCACCGAGCGCGGGTCTGCCATCAGCCATTCCAGGCGCGCCCGGATGCGCTCGTCGCTCGGGTCGTCGGCGGCTGCCTGGCTCAGGGTACGGATCCGCTCCATGACCTCCCGGGTGGCCATGGTGCCGCCGGGCGTGTTGAGCACCAGCCGGAGCACTCGCCCTGGATGATGCGCCGCGAACTTGACCGCGACCCACCCGCCGAGCGACTCGCCGCTGAGGTGGGCGCGCTCGATCCCGAGCTCGTCCATCAGCCCGAGCAGGTGCTCGATGTAGTCGTCGATCTCCAGGTCGCGCACGGCGGTCGTCGTCCAGCCGTGTCCCGGGTAGTCGTAGGCGATGACGCGATAATGCCTGCGCAGGGTACGGAGGTTCCTGACGAAGGCTTCCAGGTGTCCGCCGGTTCCGTGCATCAGGATGAACGGCGTGCCCGCCCCGGTCTCGAGCACGCGGGTCGACCACTCACCGACGTGCACGTGCCGGATCGTGTAGTCCAGCCCGGCGAGCTCCGTCCAGAGCGTCATATGCGTCCTCCTGTCCGGGCGTCGCGATCACGCTCTCGACGTCGCCGAGGTGGTGTCGTCCGCCGGCCTGGTGTCGTCCGCGGGCGTGGCCGCACCCGCCGGCCCAGCCGCACCCGCCGGCCCGGGAACCGGGTCTGGCGCCCCGATCGCCAGCTCGAACGCTCGTACCATGTCCGACGCCGCATAGGCCGGGCTCGCGCCGCCGACGATCCGGTCGGGTCGCAGCAGGAGCACGGACTCCGGCCGCTGGTCGAACCACCGCTTCAGCGAGCCGTCGAGGTCACCCACGACGACAGCACGGCCGCTCGCTTCGCTGCCGCCGTCCTCCGTCGCCGCCTCATCCCAGCGGAGCTGAACGGCGGGACGGGCGGCTACCAGCCGCACGCCCGAGCGGGCGAGCCGCCGCCGCGCGTCTGAGTCCAGGATCGCGCGCGGGTCGTTGTTCCAGGCGAGAAGCGCGAACCACGGGCCAAGGACGTCGTCCAGCTTGATCGACGGGGTCTCGCGCGTGCACACGGTCGGCTGGATGAACAGCCGGCCCACCGGGGTCGGATCGCTCAGCGAGCCCGCCCGGGTGAGCGCGCCCCTCGACATGGTCGGCATCGGCTTGAAGCGCATCTGGACGATATAGCTCTTGACTCTCGGCACCGCCGAGATCGCGCGGAAGAAGACGTTCCTGGCGGCCGCGGCGGGCCGGCTGGTGATCGATACGAGGCGGCCGACCCACGTCGACAGCGCAATCATCGCGCGGATGTGATCGCGGCGCTCGGTCTCGTAGCTGTCGAGCAGTGCGTCGCCGGCCTGCCCTCTGATCACCATCGCGAGCTTCCAGGACAGGTTAAGAGAGTCGCGGATACCGCTGTTGTAGCCCTGCCCCTGCCAGACCGGCATGACGTGCGCGGCGTCGCCGACGAGGAACACGCGGCCGGAGCGGAAGTGCTCGGACATCCGGGAGTGGTGGTTGTAGACGCGCCGGCGGATGATCTCCACCGGATGCGCGGCCGGAACGAACGGCTCGAGCAGCCGTGCGACGAACTCGTCGGACATCGCCTCCGCTTCGGTCTCGCCCGGCCTGAGCATGAACTCAAAGCGGCGGATGCCGTGCGGGATGCTGATGGACACATGCGGCCGGCGCGGATCCGCGCAGACATAGGCGCCGGGACGACCGAGCGGGTCGTTGCGGATGTCGATCACGAGCCAGTCCGCGGTTGCCGAGCTGCCGGTGAACGCGAAACCCAGGGCCTTGCGAGTATCGCTTCGCCCGCCGTCCGCCCCGACGACATAGCTGGCCCGGGCCGTTCGCTGGCCGTCTGGCGTCGTGATCGTCAGGTCAGCGCCGTCGGCGTCCTGGCCGATGCCCGTCACCCGGGAAGACCAGTGCACGTCAACCGCTGGGAACCGATGCAAGCCATCGAGCAGCACCTGGTCGGCGAGCGGCTGGACGAAACCGTTGCGGCGCGGCCAGCCAAATTCCGAGGCGGGGGGTGCGAGCCGAGCCAGGTCGCGCTGCCTGACGTCGGTGAACACCAGCAGCTGGTGCGGAACGGTATGCGGCAGCACGGCATCGACCAGCCCGGCGGACTGGAAGGCGCGCAGAGTCTCGTCGTCCATGCCGACCCCGCGCGGATAGTCGATGAGGTCGGGGCCGGCCTCGAAGACGCAGACGCGCAGTCCGTGCAGGCCAAGCAGATTGGCCATCATCAGGCCCGTCGGCCCCGCCCCGACCACGGCGACGTCGCAATAACCGGCCGATCCAGAGTGAGTGGCCACCATGATCCTTGTGCATTATATGCAACATAACTATGCGTTAACTGCTCAAAGCCTACTGACCTGCCCTGGGGTGTCAAGCCTGGACGAATGCGGCCAGGGATACCATTCGGTCCAGGAAACCGTCCACCGGCGAATGAGGACCGCTGCTGATGGCTGCCATCGACGTGACCAGTCGGATCGAGCCGGGCACGGTCGCGAAGCTGGACCGCCTGACCAGGTGGGACCTCACCAGCATCGCGACCATGCGCAGCTCGTATGCGGCCGCCGGCGGGCCGGCCACGCCGCGCGATCCCCGCGTCGTGCGCTCGGACGAGATCGTCGCCGGCGTCGAGGGGCGGCCCGATGTGCGGGTGCGCTGGTACCGGCCAGTAGATGCGCGGGGCGCGCTGCCCTGCCTGGTGTGGCTGCACGGTGGCGGCTACGTCATGGGCACGCTGGACGAGAACGACGACCGGCTGGACCGCATGGTGATCGCGCTCGGCTGCGCGGTGGCCTCCGTCGACTGGCGGCTCGCACCCGAGCACCCCTATCCGGAAGGCCTGCAGGACGCCGAGACGGTCTGGCGGCGGCTTGCCGAGCATTCCGCGGCGTTCGGCATCGATCCGGCTCGGCTCGCGGTCGGCGGGGCGAGTGCCGGCGGCGGCCTGGCCGCTGCCCTGTGCCTGCGGCTGCGCGAGGTCGGGGCTCCGCAGCCAGTGCTGCAACTGCTGATCTACCCCATGCTGGACGACCGCGAGCTGACGGCCTCCATCCGCGCGAGCGAGGACCCGGGCCACTGGGGCCTGTGGCACCTGACAGCCAACCGGATGGCATGGCAGGCATATCTCGGCCCGCTCACGGGCCAGGACGTGCCGCCCACTGCCGCGCCCGCCCGGGCCGACGACCTGTCGGGCCTTGCCGCGGCTTTCGTCGGCGTAGGCGACGTGGATGCCTTCCTCGATGAGGACCTCGCCTATGCGGGACGACTGGCCAACGCCGGCGTGCCGACCGAACTGCACGTCTACCCGGGCGTCATTCACGGCGGCTTCGGCGCGCCTCCGACCACACCCCGGACCACGCAGTTCCTGCGCGACATCTACGGCGCGCTGGCCGCCGCGTTCGAGCCCGGCACGAACTCGCCGGCAGGCAGCTAGCTGTTCTCGGGCTCTCGGTCCGGGTCGGCCGGCTCGATCCCTTCCTCGATCGCCTTGATCAGCAGGGCCGTGAACCGCGAGTAGAAGCGGGCCATCCGGATGAAGCCGGTGCCGAACCACAATCCCGGCTGCGCCGAGCGCCGCCAGGTGTTCGCGTACTCGCCATCCGCGGCGCGGCCGTAGGCCTTGTCGATCTTGTCCGCGATCGTGCCGAGGGCCGGCTTGATGTGGCCCCAGAACTGGTGGTAGCCGGTGGCGAACAGGATCAGGTCGACCTTCAGCTCCGATCCGTCGCTGAAGACCGCGGTCGTCCCGTCCTTTATCTCGGCGATCTCGACGCCCTGCTTCAGGCGGACCCTGCCGTCCGCGACGAGCTGGGACGCGCCGATGTCGATCTGGTAGCTGTCCCTGCCGGACATGTGGGCGCCGATGATGCCAGTGCCGTTCGGGCCCCAGTTGAGCTTGAAGCCGACCGAGATCAGCCGGTCGAGCAGGTCCTTGTCGTCCTCCGCCGCCAGCTTCACCAGCCGCTGGTGGATCGGGTCCGTGCGCGTGTTGGGTACCGAGTAGGCCATCTGATCGGCGAAGTCCGGGTCGTAGGTCATGTCCTCGGTGAACAGCGAGTTCCAGAACTTGTGGTACGACTCGAAGGTGACGACGTAGGTCGAGCTGCGCTGCAGCATCGTGACCTCGGCGCCGTGCTCCCATAGGTCGTGGGCGAGCTCGTGCCCGCTGACCCCGGCTCCCACGACGAGGACCTGCTTACCCTCGAAGTTCGCGCTGTCCTGGAACGAGTCCGAGTGCGCGGCAATGCCCCTGAACTCCTCCAGCCCCTTGATCTGCGGGATCTTCGGCGAGCCGAAGAGGCCGCCGGCCACCACGAAGTGCCGGGGACGCAGGGTCCGGATCGAGCCATCGGCGCGCCGGACCTGGATCGTCCAGTGCTCGGCCCGATCGTCGTAGCTCCCCTTGAGGAACTCGGTGCCAGTCCACACGTTGATGTCGAGCAGCGTCGCGTACGACTCCAGCCAGTCCGCCCACTTGTCCTTCGGCGTATGCGCGGTCCACGTCGCCGGCAGCGGAAGGTAGGGCATGTGGTCACCGGGTACCGTGCTGTGCAGCGCCAGCGCCGCGTACCGCTTTCGCCAGATGTCGCCGACGCGGGCCTCCTTGTCGATGACCAGCGTCGGCACGTCCAGCGCACCGAGCCGCGCGGCGATGGCCAGGCCGTTGTGGCCCGCGCCGAGCACGAGCACCGCGGGATCCTCGTCGCCGAACGCGGCCTCCTTCTCGCGGTCGCTGGTCCACCTGGTGCGACCGGGCACCACCCCGTACACCTTGCCTTCCCTGCGTCTGGGTCCGGTCCGCTCTGGGTAGTCCCGCAGGGCAATCACCTGCGTCTGCAGGGTCGCCGCGACGAGGCCCTGCTCGCCCTGCACGAGCAGGACGTAGCCGCGGCAGATCCGGTCCTTCGTGGTGAAGTCGAAGAAGGCGTTGATGCTGCCGCCGGCGGCCACGGCTGGCTGCTCGCTGCTAGGCGTGAAGCCGGCCGCGCCCGCGGCGCTGGCGAGCTCGAGCAGGCGCGGCACCACCAGATGGCGGTCGACCGCGTTCGTGAAGTCCCATCTCAGCGCCATGAAGTCACGCAGGGTGGCGTCGCGCGCGAAAAGCAGCTCCAGGTCGGCCGCGCTCCGCCGCTGCACCGCGGACGCGAAGTCGGTGAGCCATTGCGTGAAGACCGGCTCGGCATCCTCGTTGTTCAGCTCCGCGGCTGGAGTCTGCAAGGTGTCGGTCATCCTCGATATCCCTCTTCGCGCTCGTCTCGATGGGGTACCTGCCCGGCGCCCGGCGGCCCCGGCGCGCAGGCGGCGGCACGGTCGCGGACCGCGGCGCGTCCGGCGTACAGGCCCCAGACGCCCGCGACCACCAGCGTCGCGCCCGCGCCGCCGTACACCATGCCGGATGGGCTGGCCATGACGTTCCCGGCGGCGTAGAGCCCGTCGATCACGTCGCCGTCGACGTCGAGCACCCGGCCGTCCCGGTCGGTCCGGGGCCCGCCCTTCGTGCCCAGCGCCGAGCAGGCGACCTCGGCACCGTAGAACGGCCCGGTCTCCAGCGGCCCAAGGGTCGCGAACGGCGAATCGGGATCGGTCATCCGGCCGCCAGGAAAGCGGTCGAAGGTACTCGCTCCGCGGGTGAAGTCGGGATCGGCACCCTGGCGTGCGTGCCCGTTGAACCGCTCGACGGTGGCGCGCAGCCCGGCGGGCGGAATGCCGAGCGCGCCGGCCAGTTCGTCCAGGGTGCCGGCCCTGGTGACCCACGCCGGCACCGCATCGCCGGGAGCGCCGCCGAACACTCCGAACCGATCGACCGTGGACTGGGCGAAGATCAGATACGCCGGCACGTTCGGATACTCCAGCCGGGACTCGTCCAGCTGATGAAAGGCACCGCCGAATGCGTTGTAGTTGGCGGCCTCGTTCGCGAACCGGCGACCGTAGCGGTTGACCATGATCGAACCCGGCAGCGCGCGCTCCCGCGAGGCCAGCAGGCCGTTGCGACCGCCATCGTGCCGCTGCCCGGGCAGGGTGATGACCGGCGACCACCAGGCCTCGCGCATGTTGCCTAGCTGCGCCCCGACCCGCATTGCCATTCGCAGCCCGTCACCGGTGTTCGACACCGCCCCGATAGCCCGGGTCAGCGGCCCGCGCAGGAAGTCGCGCACCAGGTCCGCGTCGTACTCGAACCCGCCTGTCGCAAGGACCACGGCACCGGCCCGCACCGACTGCGGACCCTGCGTGGTCTCCAGCCGCACCCCGCGCACGACACCGTCCCGCGTCAGCAACCGGGTGCCCCGCGAGCTGGCCCGCACCCGCACCCCGTAAGCCAGGCACGCCTTGAGCAGGCCGCCGACCAGGGCCCGGCCCTGACCCTCCAGCTTGGCCCGCTCGCGCTCGGCCAGCACCTCCGGCGCGACCGCGCCGGTGCCACCACCGAGCGGCGACTCGACGAGCATCGTCCGCCGCACGTCGCCGGCGATGCGGTCGCACCACTCCCCCAGGCCGGCCAGCGACACGAGCCCGGGCTCGAGCGTGCGGCCGCCTCCCGGCAGGCCGCCCGGATGCTCCGGGTGATAGTCGGGATAGCCCGCGACCAGCTGCAGCCGAATCTCGGTGTGCTGGTGCAGGAAGTCGATCAGCTGCGGCCCGCCGTCGACCAGCGCCTCGGCGAGCTCGGTGATGATCATCCCGTTCGACAGGCTCAACAGGTACTCCAGGCCACGCTCTCGCGAGTCCTCGATCCCGGCCTCGCCGGCAAGCTGATTGGCAGGGACCCAGATCCCGGCGCCGGACAGGGCGCTCGTCCCGCCTACCTGATCCGCCTTCTCGAAGACAGCGACAGTGGCGCCTTCGACCGCCGCCGACAGCGCCGCGGTCAGGCCGGCCGCCCCCGAGCCGAGAACCACCACGTCATACGCCTGCTCCATTAGGCGCCCCTCACTCAGGTCTTGCAGCCATCGGGCCGGAACTGGCATGACGTAGTGTGCTAATAATGCACACCGATGTTCCTTTTATGAGCTAAGGCCTACGTTACAGTGGGCCTATATCCGTCCGCAAGACTCCGAATTGACGCCCCAGCGGTACTCGTCGCAGGTCCGGTGCCATCCCGGGAAAGCCGCCCGACGCCCGTGCCGCGCGGCAGGTGCCGCCCGGCATCCGGCCGCTGCCTTGACACTCGAGCTCCCGGATGTCTAGCGGGCGAACCCCAGTACGGCGCCGAGTCGCTGGGCCGCGCCTACGATGCGCTCCTCGGCCGCCTTCGCCTGGTCTTCGGAGTAGGTAATCAGATTGAGGCAGGCACGGGGCTGCGAGCCGGGGATGGCCGCCGCGATGCCGAACGCTCCGCGTTCTACCTCGCCGTGGCTGGTGGCATAGCCCCGCTCGCGAGCACAGGTCACGGCGGGCGGCTCATCCACCCTGGCAGGGGCGGCGGCCAGCAGGGCGTAGCCGGCGGATCCGTGGTCGATGGGAGTGCGCATCCCAGCCTTGAATTTCAGGTGCCAGGATGTCGTCGTGGGCTCGACCAGCGCGATAGACGCTGCCTCTGCGCGTTCGGCGACGAACAATGAGACGGTGCAGCCGATCTCGTCGGCCAGGTCGCGCATGATCGGAAGCGCCGCTTCGCGCAGCGCGGGGATGTAGAGATCGGCAAGTGTGGCCAGGCGGGCGCCAGGACGGTACGCACCGTCGCCGCCACGGGTCACCAGGCCGAACGATGCCAGGGTCCGCAGCAGCCGGGAGGCGACGGTGCGGTGGACGTCAAGCTCGCTGGCAAGCTGCTGCACGGTAGTTCCGTCGTCGGATTCGGCCACGGCCAGCAGCGCGCGCAGTCCGCGGGCGAGGGTCTGGCTGCCCACCTGCGCGGGCGCCCGCGCGGATTCCGTCACCATGGATCTCTCAGCGACCATCGGCCGGCCAGGTCGCCATCATCGGGGGAAGGCGGTCCGGACAGCGAAGCCCGCGATCAGCTCTGGCGCTGGCCGGTAGTAGCGCGTCTGAACGCGGTAAGCCCCCTGCGCGGCCAGCGCCGCGAACGCGGCGATCCACGTGCGCACCTCGTGCGCGGCGTTGCCGCCCTCTCGGGCTATCGAGTCGTTCGACCAGCCGTCAAGCTCGGGCAAGCCGCCCCCGTCGAGGATGCCGAGCAGTTGCTGGTCCCATTGCGGGTTGAGCGCTCGCAGTTCGCCCGCACCGCGTGCGAACTCCGCCGCCGCTTCGATCACGGCTGCCTGGCGGCCCTGGCGCTGCTCGGGCGTGGGCGGGCGGCCGTGCACGATCCGATCGAGCACGGCCGGGGTGGCGGTAGCCAGCGTGGGCACCGGCGGGTCGTGCGACAGGCCGCCTGAACCCAGGACAAGAACTCGCCTGTCGAGCGTGGCGAGGTACCGGCCGATCGCGTCACCGAGCAACCGCGAGCGCTGCAGCGGCCCTAGCGGGACGGCGACGGAATTGATGAAGACGGGGATGACGGGACGAGCGGCGGCGTCGCCGAAGAGCAGCGTCAGCGGCTGCATCGTGCCGTGATCGACCTGCATGCTCGTGGAGATCGACACGTCGACGCCGGCGGCCCAGGCGGCTTCTGCGCATCCGAGCGCGATGTCGCCCGGCACATCGAGGTCGCCGCTCTGCGTACCGTAGTCGCCGACGCCCTGCGCGGCCGTTCCGATGCAGAATGGCGGCATGAGCCGGTAGAAGAACCCGTTGTAATGGTCGGGAGCGAAGACCACGACAAGCTCGGGGTCGTACGCCAGCACGTCGTCCCTGGCCGTGGCCACCGCCGATGCGATGTCGTCAAGCAGTTGCGGTGATGGTCCGGGCAGGCCGAGCAGCGGGCTGTGAGACATGCAGCAGAGCGCGAGCGGCATCTGGGCCTCCTGGGGTGCAGATGCGGACGTCGTGCGCTAACGGTACCGGATCCACCAGGTGGTCACGATGTCGCGAAGCGTCCCACTACTATAGCGAGCGTTCGCTTACTATGTTGCGGTGTGGGGCTCCGCGCGACTAGGGAGGCACCGTGGACGACCGGCTGATGTACCGGCGTGATCTCTTCATCGGAGGGGTCTGGGCACCGCCGGCCAGCCACGATCGCCTGCGGGTCATCTCGCCGTCCACGGAGGAGATCGTCGGCGAGGTCCCGCTCGCGACGACCGCCGACATGGACCGTGCCGTCGGCGCGGCCCGCTCGGCGTTCGACGACGGTCCCTGGCCCCGCATGGCCCCCGGTGACCGGGCCGATGTGCTCGCTCGCGCGGCCGCCGTCCTTCGCACGCGCGAGGCCGAGATCGCGGGCGTCACGGTCGACGAGATGGGCTGCGCCATCAGCCAGGCACCCCGGGCCCAGACCGGCATGGTCGCCGCACTCTTCGACTACTACGCCCAGCTCAGCCGCACGTTCGAGTTCGAGCGCGAGGTGATCGCCGGCGAGCGCACCGCCCTGGTGACGAACGAGCCGGCCGGAGTGGTCGCGGCGATCATCCCCTGGAATGCCCCGGTGACCCTGGCCTGCTGGAAGGCCGCGCCAGCGCTGGCCGCCGGCTGCGCGGTGGTGATCAAGCCGCCGCCCGAGGCCCCGCTCAGCAACTTCATCCTGGCCGAGGCGCTGGCCGAAGCCGGGCTTCCGCCTGGTGTGGTCAGCGTGGTCCCGGCCGGCCGGGAGGTCGGCGAGCACCTGGTGACCCATCCCGGCACCGACAAGGTCGCGTTCACCGGGTCGACGGCGGCAGGCAAGCGGATCATGAGCCTGTGCGGCGACCAGGTCAAGCGGGTCTCCCTTGAGCTTGGCGGGAAGTCCGCGGCCATCGTCCTCGACGACGCCGACCTGGCCGGCGTCGTCCCGGTGCTCGTGAGCGGCGCCATGCACCTGTCCGGCCAGGTCTGCGGCGCTCACACCCGGGTGCTTGTGGCCCGGTCTAGGTACGCGGAGGCAGTCGAGGCGGCTGCCGCCGCTGCGGCAGCCGTGCGGGTGGGCGACCCGCACGACCCGTCCACCCTGGTCGGCCCGCTCGTCGCCGAACGCCAGCGCGACCGGGTGGAGGGCTATATCGCCCTGGCCGTGGACGCCGGCGCCACGGTCGCCGCGGGTGGCGCCCGTCCCGCCCATCTGGAGCGGGGCTGGTATGTCGCGCCGACCGTCCTGGCGGACGTGGACAACTCCATGCGGGTAGCGCGAGAGGAGATCTTCGGGCCTGTCCTGTGCCTCATCCCCTACGACGACGATGCCGACGCCGTCCGCATCGCCAACGACTCGCCGTACGGCCTCGCGGGCGGGGTGTGGACCGGCGATCCGGTCCGGGGGCTTCGGATCGCTCGCGGCATGCGCACCGGGAGCGTCGCGGTCAACGGCTGCTACCCGCCGTTCCCGCTGGTTCCGTTCGGCGGGTTCAAGGAGTCCGGCATCGGCCGGGAGCTTGGCCCGGAGGGACTCAGGAACTTCCTCGAGCCCAGGAGCATCGGGCTGCCCGCATCCCTGCGCTCGGTGGCGGCGCGAAAGTTAAGCTAGCGACGGGGAAATCTGCCAGACCTCGGGCCGGCAGCGGCGTCTGCGCCAGCTCGCCCCCGGCACCGCCCCCAGCCGCGAAACCACCTGGCCGGACGACGCTAGCGACCCGAGCGGTCTGAGGAGGAAACCGGTGCCTGTCCGATTTCAGCTTGTCATTGACTGTGCCGACCCGGACCGGCTAGCTCGGTTCTGGGCCGCCGCGCTGGGCTATGAGCTCGCGCCGGCCCCGGCTGGATTCGCCACCTGGAACGACTTCTACCGCGACATCGGGGTGCCCGAGGAAGAGCTGGTCGACGGGGCCGACAGGATCAGCGACCCGGACGGCCACGGGCCGAGCATCTGGTTCCATGTCGTCCCGGACGCCAGGACGGTCAAGAACCGGCTGCACCTCGACATCCACGCCAGTGGCGAGCGGACGGACCCGATCGAGGCTCGCAGGAGGCGAGTCGACGCGGAAGCCACCCGGCTGGCCGGCCTGGGCGCCACCATCACTGGCGCATTGTCCGAGGAAGGGCTGGATCACTACGCGGTCGGGATGAAGGATCCCGAAGGCAACGAGTTCGATATCAACTGACCGCGGCGCGGCGGCGCGAGATGCCGGAAATCAGGCTGCTTCCGAGCGGATCCGGAACACCGGATAGTCCGGCGCGACCTGGCTGAACTCGGCAAGCGATGCCCTGCGATCGAGCGGGATGTGGGGCCGGGCTCCCGGTGCCACTTGCAGAAAGCGCCGCAGGATCGGAGCTCGGGCGTCCGGCTGGACTTCCTCCAGCTGCACGATTTCGCGGCGGCCGTGGCGCAGCACGGCATGACCGCCGGCAGCCGACAGGTTGCGGACCCAGTTCGCGTTCTTTCCGAGCATCGATACCAGGTATCGCTCGCCCTCGAAATTGGTAATCACGATCGGGAAGGAGATGACGCGTCCGCTGCTCCTGCCTCGGATCTCCAGCGCCGCGGCTCGTCTTGGCAAGATCCCGGCGCCGAAGACGACGGCAGAAATCCGGTTCTGCAGCCGGGCGAAACGATTCGGCCGTCCTCCCTGGTACAGCCATCGCAAATAGTCGTCATTGCGCGTCATGTCCACGTCCTCCGTCTCGTAGCGCCTTCCTCGGCCGGCTCCTCACCCGAAGCCTGGCCACGTCGGACGCCCGCGGCAAGAGTCGAAAGCCTCGTGAGGCTGCCCTTTCCGCGGCCTGGTTTGTCCGGCCGGCATGAACGCCAGCGTCTGGGATATGAACGAGCAAGATCGATGCGCTGACCCGGAGGTGAGCACCCTGAGCGGAGCGCACCGTTACGTGCACCTGGAGCCATCGCAGAGCGCCGTAGACCTGGACGGCGCCGCGAGCCCGACCGTGGACCTGGACGGTGCCGACGGCGCAGCCGTGGACCTGGACGCCGCGGAGCGAGCCGCCACGGACTTTCTGACAGCGCTCGGGGTCGACCTCCACCGCGAGGAACGACAAGCCACACCTTCCCGGATGGCCCGCGCCTACGCGGAACTGTTCGCCGCGGAGCCGTTCCAGCTCACCACGTTCCCCAACGACGAGGGCTATGACGAGCTGGTGCTCGCGCGCGCCATCCCCTTCCGGACCCTCTGCGAGCACCACATGCTGCTCTTCACCGGCGCTGCGCACGTCGGATACCTGCCCGGGGAGCGCATACTCGGGCTGTCCAAACTGGCCCGTCTGGTCGAGCACTTTGCCGCCCGGCCGCAGACCCAGGAGCGGCTGACCATGCAGGTTGCCAGGTACCTCGACGCCAGTCTGCACCCCCAGGGTGTCGGCGTGGTGCTGGAGTCCGAGCACACCTGCATGACCCAGCGTGGCGTTCGCGCTCTCGGTGCCTCGACAATTACCTCCGCCCTGCTTGGCTCCCTGCGTACCGACCAGCGCTCCCGCGCGGAGTTCTTCGCCTTGGCTCGCCTGCCCGCCTGACCGCTCCCCGCGCCATGGCGGTTTCTCGCCCCGTCGAGGCGGGCAAGTGGATGAGATGCCCACGGATTCTGGCGGGACCGGGATGGTGATCATCGGCGGAGGCATGGCCGGGGGCAATGCCGCCGTCACCCTGCGGGAGGAAGGGTTCCGGGGCCGGGTCAGCGTGATCGGCCCTGAGCCAGGTGTCCCGTTCGGGCGGCCGCCGCTCTCCAAGACCTACCTGAGATCGGAAGAGGATCTCGCGGGCTGGTACGTCAGGACCGCCGGCTGGTATGACGACCATGATGTCGACCGGCTCGCCGGATCCAGCGTTGCGCTGATCGATACCGCGGCTCATACGGCGCTTCTCGGCTCGGGACGGGAACTGCGATACGAGAAGGTATTGATAGCGACGGGCGGACAGAACCGGAAGCTCGAGATTCCGGGAGCTGAGCTACCAGGCATTCACTACCTACGAACAGTCGCCGATTGCGAGGCGATCAAGGCAGCCGCCGCGGCGGGCCGGCACGCGGCTGTCCTTGGCATGAGCTTCATCGGCTCTGAGGTGGCGGCCTCCCTGACCCAGCTAGGGGTGCACGTGACCTCCATATTTCCCGGCAGATACCCACTTGAGCGGGTACTTGGCGGCGAGATCGGCGCGCTGTTCACTGCCATCCATCGAGCGAACGGCGTCGAGTTGCTTGCTGGAGATCAGGTCGTGGCGTTCGAGGGGATCGAGCGGCTGGAAGCGGTCACCACCGCTGGCGGGGTTCGCGTGCCATGCGACTTCGCCGTGGTGGGTGTCGGGATCGAGCCGGTGGTGCCGACTGCCGCCGGGCAGCCGATCGCGCAGGATAACGGCGTTCTGGTCGACGAATTGTGTCGCGCTAGCGCCGCCGACGTCTACGCGGCCGGCGACGTCGCGAATCATCTTCACCCCCTATTCGGCCGGGTCCGTGTCGAGCACTACAACAACGCCGAGAAGCAGGGGGCCGCGGCAGCGAGGTCGATGCTGGGCTCGGATGCCCCCTACGACTACCTGCATACCTTCTGGTCTGATCAGTACGACCACAAGCTCGAGTATGTCGGGCACGCCGCGACCTGGGATGAGTTCGTGGTCCGCGGAAGCCTGCAGGAAGGGAAGCTGATCGGGTTCTACCTCAGCGGCGGGCAGGTTCAGGCCGCTGTCGGGCTCGACCGGGGCGGAGATCCCGAACTGGACAGCGACTCGGAGATGGCCGCGGCGGCGCGTTTGGTGGCCGAACGAGCCCGGCCTCCTCGCGAACTGCTCGCCAGTGAGCACGCAGATCTGTGGTCGTTCAGCACCAAGGCCTGAATGGCGGCGCCTGGGCAGGTGGACTGGAGTGGTCAGGCGTTGCAGAACAGAGGAATGTTCGCCCCGCTCGCCGCGGCCAGCGGGCCATCAAGCAGGGCAAGGATCAGTTCCGCGACATCGCTGGGTGTCAGGCCCGGCCGAAGGTCTGGATTGGCGCGGCGCAGCATCTGTGTATCGACGGCTCCTGGACTCACGCAGATGGCGCTGATGCCGTGCTGCCTGCCTTCCACGGCGATCGCCTCGGTCAGGCCGATGACCCCGTACTTGGAGACGTTGTAGGCGGCCAGCCCTGGGAACTTCTCGGTGGCGTATATCCCTGATAGCGATGCTATGGTGACGATCCGCCCCTCCCCTGCGGCACACATGGCAGTGAAGGCCGCCTGGCAGCACAGGAACGAACCGGTCAGGTTGACTCCGAGCGTCTCGTTCCAGGTGTCCAAGGTGGTCTCGCCGAAAGGCGCGGACGTGAGCACGCCAGCCGCGCAGACCAGGGCGGTTACGGGACCGATCTGCGCGGCGGCGGCGAACAGCCTCTCGACATCGCCGACCTTGCTTACATCCGCCGCCACCGGCGTGGCCTCGCCCGCGGCTGCCAGAATGCCACTCGCGACGCTCGCGAGAGCGTCGCGGTCACGGGCCGCGAGAACGACGTGCGCTCCAGCACCGGCAAGAGCCTGCGCGGTGGCGGCCCCGATCCCGCGACTGGCCCCCGTGACCATCGCGACTCGTCCCGCCAGCCAGTGCCCGGACTCACTCATGGAGTGCGGCTCCGGCGCGCCCGCGGATCACCTGCCGGTAGAGATCTTCATGAGCATCCAGACTGCGTTCCAGATCCAGATGCCGCTCGGCATGCCTGCGGCATGCCGAGCGCGAGATCTCCATGATCCGCAAGACGCTCTCAGCGGCAGCATGGACATCGTCGGCCGCGACCAGGAAGCCGGTCGCGCCGTCCACGATTATCTCGGCCAGTCCGCCGCGATTGAACGCCACGACCGGAGTCCCGCACGCCTGAGCGTCAGCTGCCGCCATGCCGAACGGCTCGTCCCATCGCGGCGGGCAGACGACGACCGCCGCGCGAGCCATGGCCGCCCACATCGCTGCCCTGGGCATTCCGTCATGCACCGCCACTCCCATCGCATCACGCCGGGGTTCGATCCGCTCTCGCGCATAACCGGGGTCGTAGGCATTGCCGTAGACGTCGATCCGGACTCCGGCCGCCTGAGCGATGTCAATTGCCTCGGCGGCTCCCTTCTCAGGACTCAACCTGCCGGCGAATACCGCGCCCTGCCCGGCCGCGTCCGACCAGGGAACGAACCGCGTCGGCACGTACGGAGGGAGGATCGCGTGGACCTTGGCGATCGCGCGCCAGGTGCTCGCCTGGAACGCGGACACGCAGGCCACTGCCGGAGGCTGACTGCCCAGGGCTGCGCGACGAAGCGCTGTCGCCACCGCCGGGTCCGGTGGCAGGTGGAGCGTGTGCACGACAGGTGCGCTCAATCCGGTCGCGAGGCTGATCGCCGGACTGTCGAAGGCGTGATTGTGGATTACGTCGTACCTGGACTCCCGGACGGCTGAGTAGGTGCTGGCGAAGGCCGACGCGGCCGGGGCGGAGTCACGCACCGTCGAGCCTGCCGCCCGGTACAGGGTGCCCGCCAGTGATCTCGGATCGACGCCGGTATCGATGACGGTGACATCCGCTATCTCGGATCCGGTGGCCGCATAGACGTGCACCTCATGGCCCCTGCTGGCCAGGCCACGCGCGAGATCGGACACGAAGGCCTGCGAGCCGCCGCCCTGCGGCTCGCGGATGGCCGATACCAGCGGCGCGACGATCGCGATCTTCACCGGGTCTTCACCTTGAAGGCGAGGTCGCGAGGCGGACTGACGCCCAGCACCTCGTAGGGGACTCGCCGGCTACCGCGACGGCGGACCGCCGAGACAGCATCCGGATAGAAGATCTCAGCCAGGGCAACTGCCTCGCGGTGGCTGGCAAATTCCATGGACATCGGGCCCGCGAAGCATTTGTACTGGTATCCGCGGGCGGCCAGCCAGTCGATGTTGTTCGGCCAGATAATGGCGACGTAGCCGCCAGGGCGGCAGACCCGCTCCATCTCGGTCAAGCCGACGTCCCCGCCATGACCAGGGGCGGGGGTGAAGACAGAGCACGCGACGACCAGATCGGCGAAGCCGCTCGCGACGGGCAGGCGGTCGAAGAAACCGTGCGTGACGCGGGCGCGGTGTCCGTGATCGGCCCGCGCGAGCTTTCGCTCAAGTATCGCCCGCAGGCCGGCCGCGGGCTCGACAGCCACCACCTCCCGCCCCCGTTCGATGAGCTCAAGCGTCAGGCGCCCGGAGCCGGCGCCGACCTCGACAATCCGGTCCGCGCCGCGCGGCAGCCAGGCCGCTATCCCTGGATGCAGACGCTCGGCGCTGGCCAGCTGCTCGTACAGGTCCGGCTCGAGCCGGTACAGCAGCTCCCACGCCAGCGAGTCGTCATCCCGCGGATCGCAGGCACCGTCAGCCGCGAAGCGTCGTGCCTCACCCGGGGTCAGGACCCGTAGGTCCGCTGCCGTGTAACGCCTGCGCAGTTCCCGGCCCCGGGTCGGCCGGGTGCTCAGAGGTGATCACCGACCTCTGCCCAGTTCTTGTCAGTCTCCCAGAGCCGGATTGACCGCAGCGATCCGTCCGGAAGCTCGCCCCTGAGCCGTTGCCAGAAGATAGCTGCCAGGTTCTCCGCCGTCGTAATGTGCCCCTCCAGCCACGGGACATCGGTGTTCAGATTGCGGTGGTCAACGTGCCGGATGATCTGCTGGCATATCACATCCGCAAGCCGCTTCAAGTCCAGGACATAGCCGCTGGCGTC
>DASWAA010000228.1:0-1576 GCA_036391385.1 Streptosporangiaceae bacterium | reverse complement strand
TATCCACGTCTGCGCTTTCATGGATGCTTACTCGGAAGACGATCTGCTGCTGCGATACGCCGGCCAGTCGCAGGAAGCGCAGGTAGAACCTGACCAGTGCCGGATCGCTGTTGATGAAGATGACGCGATTCGAGCGCCGATACGACTTGCTCTTGGTGCCCTCGCACCAGTAGGCAATCGCCCCGGCGACGAGGATCTCGCGGTCGGTAACGGCTCCGATGCCCATCTGCGCACAAGTCCGGACGGCCTCCTGGGCCGCTTCGCGGCGAGTGCGTTCTTTGATCCAGTAGGCCGCCACCGCGTCATCCCGGCGTCTGGCGCACTCCTGCGGGCTGAGACGCTCAGGAATGGGCATGTCACGGACCCACAGCGATACCGAGCTTTTCGACACGCCAAGCTCCGCGGAGATCTGCTCGTAGTCCAGGCCTTGTTCCCGAAGTTCCCGCGCCCTGACGCGCAGGTCGTCCTTGGCGTTGGGCCGCCTGGCGGCTGGTAAGGGCGGCTCACCGCGGAGCAGGTGATTCAGTGTCTCGTTGCTTCGGACTTGCAGGATCTCCCTGATCTCGCGGCGGGACTTGCCAGCCCGGCGCAGGGCGATCGCCTGTTCGCGCAAGTGGGTTAATGGCTGTGTATTCGTCATGCTCGAAAACTAGTGCGAGGCACTGACAATTTCGGGAGACCGTAAGCCGTCAGCTAACGTTCGGTGAACTCGGCGCGGACGCCGAGCAGGCGGACCGGGTCGTGCCGGGTGAAATCTTCCAGGGCGGCCAGCGCTGCCGCCTCGATCGCCGCGGGATCGCCGGTGGCCTCGTCCAGCGCCAGGCCATGAGTCCTGGTGAAGAACGGCGCGTACCGTACTTTCACCACGATCCGGCCGGCCGGCCTCCCGTCGGCCGCGACGTCATCGGCTACCTGCCTGGCGATCCGCCCGATCTCGGCACGCACCTGTTCCCAGTCGGTCAGATCCTGCTGGAAGGTGACCTCCCGGCCGTGACCTCGGGGCACATACGGCTCGTCGGTGACCTGCGACAGATCGATCCCGTGCGCGAGCTGCACCAGCCACGGCCCGATCGTCGGGCCGAACCGCGCGGCCAGCTCGCGCCGGTCAGCGGCGGCGAGCTCGGCGACCGTCATGATCCCCAGGTCGGCGAGTCGCCGTGCCGTGCGCGATCCGACTCCCCATAGCGCATCTGTGGGCCGCGGCCCGAGCAGTCCCGGCCAGCTCTGGCTCGTGATCATGAACACGCCGGCTGGCTTGCCGAAGCCAGTGGCGATCTTGGCCTGGAGCTTGTTCTCCCCGATGCCCACCGAGCAGTGCAGGCCGGTCGCGGCCAGGACCTGGTCCTGGATTCTTCGCGCGAGCGCATCAGGGTCGTCGGTGTCGGCAGCCAGGAACGCCTCGTCCCAGCCCATCACCTCGACCACAGCGTCGAATTCCCGCAAGGTGTCCATCACCACCGCTGACGCGGCCTCGTAGACCGGCCTGTCGACCGGGAGGAACACGGCGTCCGGGCACCGGCGCGCGGCGGTCCGCAGCGGAAGGCCGGAGTGCACGCCGAACTTGCGTGCCTCGTAG
>DASWAA010000227.1:0-4087 GCA_036391385.1 Streptosporangiaceae bacterium | reverse complement strand
AGGGATTGCGACGATGGTCCTGCTTCGTCACTTGCTAGGTGACGCGCTGCGGCGGCTCCGCCTGCGGCAGGGTCGCACCCTCCGCGAGGTGTCAGCCTCCGCGCGCGTGTCGCTCGGATACCTGTCGGAAGTCGAGCGCGGGCAGAAGGAGGCCTCTTCCGAGCTGCTCGCTGCCATCTGCTCTGCTCTGAACACGCCCCTGTCGCAGGTGCTGAGGGAAGTCTCCGACAATTTCGCGCTCGCCGAACTTCAGGTGGAGCCTGTCTTCGCGGACGTGCTGGCGCCGCCGATCGAGGTCACCGGCACCGGTCACCGCTCCGAGCACGAAGGCGACGCCGGTCAGGTCCCGGTAGGCCACGCCTCGTCCAGCCAGCTGCGCGGTGCCGCGGCCCAGCGCATCCCGGCCGGCACGGCCGGCCGGGTGCCGGCCACAGCGGGTCAGCTCAGCTCCGGCCACCTGGCACCTGGCCAGGCCCGGCCAGGTCAGAAGATCACCGTGTCGGGTCGGCTGCCGATCGCGGCCGGCCTGCCGGTCGCCGACTCCGCCTTCGACCAGGTGACCAGGACCGTCCGCGAGATGACGGACATGGTGCCGGTCTGACGGCCGGACGTGCCCTAGCGCCCGATGCGGGCTTCCCAGGAGCCGGGCTGCTCGGATAGGGCGCGAACGCGCTCTGGCAGCTGACCGCTGACCAGGTGAGCCAGCGTCACTTCCTCGAGGATCGCCCGCTCGTTGGCACGCAGCGCGATCCAGACGGTCTGCAGGGGCGCCGCCGCGCCGATGTAGCCGAGGTTCTCCGGGCGCTCGCCGCGCACGCCGAGCAGCGGGCCGTCGATGGCGCGGATGATGTCGGCCAGGGAGATCTCGTCGGCGGGCCGGGCCAGCCAGAAGCCGCCGTCCGGTCCGCGCTGGCTGCGCACGAGGCCAGCGCGCCGCAGCTGAGTCAGGATCGCCTCGAGGAACTTGCCCGGGATCTGCTGCGCCCTGGCAAGCTGCTCGGCGGTCACATGACCGTCCTGCGAAGCCGCGAGTTCGATCGTGGCACGCAAGGCATAATCGGCTCGGGCTGACAAGCGCATACGAAGCATTATGCAGGTAGTTACGACCAAGTACCCGGTGCGGCGGGCTAAGCGACGCGGAATCTGCCAGCCGCTGCCCGGCTCCAGGGCGTCCGCGGCTTAGGCAGTTCGGCTCCGTCGAGGAAGATGGCGTCGACCTTCTCGTTGAAGAAGCAGATGAGACCCTCGATCTTCGGGCACTCGGGGATCGGGAACCGGTAGGTCCAGGCCACGTCCCTGGCGACAGTGTCGCCGGCCCGCACGCCGTAATAGCTCGCCACGCCCTTGTACGGGCACTGGGTAGAAGTCTCCGAGGCGACAAGCAGGTCAAGCCGGACGTCCCGCGGCGGGATGTAGTAGCGCGTCGGCAGGTTCGTCTCGAACAGCAGCCGGGGCCTGGTCGTCTCGGCGACCGTCTCGCCGAGCATGACCACCCGGACGTGCCGTGAGCTGTGCAGCACGTCCACCCGGTGGTACGGATCGCGCGGGTGCACGAAGACCTCGTCGTCCTCCTCATACCAGTGATCCAGCTTGTGTCAGTAGAACGCCACGAGCCCGGTCAGGCCGCGGGCTGCCGCTGCCGGGCTCTCGAACCGCCAGGCCGCGCTCACCGCGGTCTTCCCGCCGACGGTGATGGTGTAGTGGGTGGCGATCCCCTTGTGCTCGTCGTTCGCCGTCCGGCCGCTCGGCGCGAGCAGGTCCATCCGCACGTCGCTGGCCGGGAAGTAGTACACCGGCATCCGCCCGGTCTCGTGTGCCAGCCAGGCCTGGCCCGAGTCCGCGACCGTCACCCCGTTGAAGACGGCGCGCACTCGCCGCTCGGTGCGCTCGACCCGGATGACGTGCTCGCCCGTGTCCTGGACCATGATCTTGTCTTCGAGCGGGCCCTCGGACGGATCTGTCCGGCCGGTCGGTGCGTCGGCCATGTCCGGGTCCTCCTTCGCCGGTGGCGCAGCGGGGAGCCTGCGTCTATCAGGCCATTCTGCGAGGTGGCAGTGACAGTGTCGATCGCCTTGTGGCGTCCGGGGTAGTGGCCGAGAATGGCCCCTATGCGATATGTCATGGCAAGTAAGTGGTCGCTGACCGAGCATTTCGTCATCAGCGACGCGTCGGGCGCCCCGCAGTTCGACGTCCGGGGCAACCTGGGCCTGACTCAGCGCCTGACCATACGCGACCAGGCCGGACGGGAACTCGCTGAGATCAAGAAGCACCTGATGAGTACCAGGCACGACATCCTGGTCGGCGGCAGCAAGGTCGCCGAGGTGCATCACACCGGCTTCTTCGGCGACCACTACGACATCGACTCGAGCTTCGGTCAGCTCAGCGCCAGGGGCAGCTTCACCGGCTGGGACTACACGATCAGCAGCGGTCACCACCAGGTAGCGCGGATCTCCCGTGAGCTCTCGCTCAGGGAGAAGTTCCAGGTCGATGTCGCCGACGGCGTCAACGAGGTCTTCATCCTGGCAATCGTGCTCGCCATCGACGCGATCCACGACGAGCGGCGGCAGAACGAGCGCTGACCCGGGCGACTAGCGCCTGCTACGACGAGATTTGAACTACTTCAAATCTCGTCGTAGCGTACAGCTATGACCACTGTCGGCATCCCGTTCTCTCAGCTAATCCAGCAGCCCAAGGCGACGATGGCGAAGCTTGAGCAGAGTCCTCGCCGACGCCTGCGGCTAGGACGCCGTGACGGCGAGGACCTGATCCTGGAGGCGGCATCACGCGCCGAAGCTGAGGACGAAGCGCTCAGCATGGCCAGTCGGATGTTCTCTTCGCTCGTCAAGAGTGATGAGGGTGTCAGGCTGATGCTCCTATCCCTGGTTGAAGTCTTCCCGTGGGTACGATTCCTACCTAAAGACGATATCGATACCTTTCTCACTGAACTGGTTGAGACGCTTCGAGCCTCCGCCTCCCTTGGCAATCTTGCGGCTGTCACCCCCGTCGTCGCAGCGTGGAAGGCAACGGCCGAAATCCATTCCGACCCCGAGCTCCTGATGGCAGCCAAGCTGTCGCTTGACGGCGCTGACTATGGCGAGGTCCGTCCTGGTGACGAGCGTTGAGCCCCAAGCGACTCGACCGAGTTGCCCCGCCAGCGACTCAGGGCGAATGGGAGGTTCGGTTCGGGACTAGCGAGGCGGCTAAGGGCTGGGACGAGTTGTGCGCCGAGGGAAACTGAGTAGCCGGCCTGGGCCGCTACTCAGTCGCGGGCTGTCGGGCCAACTTAGCAGCTCAGGGCTTTCCGTAGCCAATAGCAAGTTCGCTTCCGTGCGCGACGTGGCGAGCTAGTTGCTCGCTTGCCTGGCAGAAACTCGCCCGGAGTCGCCAGCGGCTGCCTGGGCTGTTGTCGCCGGGCCGCTCCCGGTTCCGGGACTAGGCTGCCTCCATGGCGCCCGAGCCAGTCAGCACCCGGCGGGTCATCATCCGCCCCTATCAGCCCGCCGACCTGGACGCGCTGTACCGGGTCTGCCTGCAGACAGGCCGCAACGGTGGCGACGCGACTCCGCTGTACCGCGACCACAAGCTGCTCGGGCACGTGCACGCTGCCCCTTACGCGCTGTTCGAGCCGTCACTGACCTTCGTGGCCGAAGATGCGGACGGGGTGGGCGGCTACGTCCTCGGCGCGCTGGACAGCCATGACTTCCAGGCCCGCCTGGAGCGGGACTGGTGGCCGAGGCTGCGCGCCCAGTACCCCGAGCCTCCGGCCAGCGTTCCCGAGGACCAGTGGACCCCAGAGCAGGCGACGGCGCGCTGGATCCACCACCCCTGGATCACTCCCGATGACCTGGCCAGCCGGTACCCGTCGCACCTGCACATCAACCTGGTCCCCCGGCTGCAGTCGGGTGGCTACGGCCGAAGGCTGATCAGCACGCTGGCCGACGCGCTGCGGCGGCGCGGCTCCCGCGGGGTTCACCTGGCCGTCCAACCTGCCAACGAGCGCGCAATCGGCTTCTACCGCCACGTCGGCTTCACCCAGCTCCCCGGAACCGGCGCCGTCGTCTTCGCCATGGACCTGAGCGGCTGAGCC
>DASWAA010000226.1:0-5720 GCA_036391385.1 Streptosporangiaceae bacterium | reverse complement strand
TTGCAGCCGACACCGCAGTACGGGCAGATCGTGGTCGTGACGGCCTGCCGCGACTCGTCCCAGTCCCCGGCCTGCCGCAGGTTGTACTCGCTGGCGAACATCAGGGCGCCGGTCGGGCAGACGCCGATGCAGTTGCCGCAGTAGACGCAGGCCGAGTCGGGCAGGGTGACGTCGAATTCGGTGGAGATCCTGGCGTCGAAGCCGCGTCCGGCGACCGCGATGGCGAAGGTGTTCTGGGCGTCCTCGCCGCAGGCTTCCACGCACTTGTAGCACAGGATGCAGCGCGAGTAGTCCCGCACGTAGCTGTCGTTGTCGTACTTCACCGGCTGGCCGACCGTCTCCGCCGCCGCCCCGTCGGCCGGGTGGTGCTCGCCGGGCCTGGCGGCGTCGCGCTCGCCGGCCGCGTGCGCCGGGGCTGGCTCGCCGTACCGGCCGGGGTCGGCGCCGTAGCGCTCCATCCAGCCGCGTACCTCGGGAGCGGCGAGGGCCAGGTCGGCGGAGGATGCGAGGAACTCGAGCACCATCCGCCGGCTGGTGCGCACCCGCTCGGAGTCGGTGTGCACGGTCATCCCTGGCTCGGCCTTACGCGAGCAGGCTGGCACCAGCGTCCGTGAGCCTTCCACCTCCACCACGCACACCCGGCAGACGTTCACCGGGGTGAGGTTCTCCAGGTAGCACAGGGTCGGCGTGTCGATGCCCTGCTGGCGGCAGGCATCGAGCAGCGTGGCGCCCTCCGGGACCCGGGTGGCCTGCCCGTCGACTGTGAGGTCGACCAGCCGCCGGGGCGCCTCGAGAAACACTGAGGTCATGCTGGCTCCTTGCCGTTGCTGCCGACCGCGTCCGCGTGGATCAGGCCAAGGCGCACGGCGGAGGTGACGGCGCTGACGGCGGTCTGGCCCAGACCGCAGATCGAGGAGTCCCGCGCGACCGCGGCGATGTCATCGAGCAGCGCGAGCTCCTGCCGGGCCGAGCCGAGCGGCGCGCGGCGTGCCAGCCGGCCGAGCAGTTCCTCCTGGCGGACCGTTCCCACCCGGCAGGGCACGCACTGGCCGCAGGACTCGTCACGGAAGAACCGGGCGATCCGCTGCAGCAGGCCGGTCATGTCCACCGTGTCGTCGAGCACGAGGACCACGCCTGAGCCCAGCGTCGCGCCGATCTCGCGCACGTCCTCGAACGTCAGCGGGGTGTCAAGCGCATCTGGTCCGACGAACGTTCCGGCCGCGCCGCCGAGCAGCACCGCGCGCAGCGGCCGCCCGCCGCGCACTCCGCCGGCTTCCTCGATGACCTGGCGCAACGAGACACCGAACGCGTACTCGTACAGGCCAGGCCGCTCGACCTGGCCGGACACGCAGAACAGCCGGGTGCCGGTCGAGCCGGCGGTGCCGATCTCGGCGAAGGCCGGTCCCCCGATGCGCAGGATCTCCGGTACGCAGAGCAGCGTCTCGACGTTGTTTATGGCGGTCGGCTTGCCGAACAGGCCGGACTGAGCCGGGAAGGGCGGCTTGTTACGCGGCTCGGCGCGCTTGCCCTCGATGGAGTTGACCAGCGCGGTCTCCTCGCCGGCGATGTAAGCGCCGGCGCCGCGGCGGACCTCGATGTCGAAGGCGAAGCCCTCGCCCATCACGTCGGTGCCGAGCAGGCCGCGGGAGCGCGCCTGCCCGACGGCGTGCCGAAGCCGCGCCTCCGCCAGCGGGTACTCGCCCCGGACGTAGAGGTAGCCCTGCTCGGCGCCGCAGGTGTAGCCCATGATCGTGAGCGCCTCGACCAGGGCGAACGGGTCTTCCTCCATCAGCACCCGGTCCTTGAAGGTACCGGGCTCGGACTCGTCGGCGTTGCAGACGACGTAGTGCGGCCGGGCCGGATTGGTGGCGACGGCCTCCCATTTCACCCCGGTGGGGAACGCCGCTCCGCCGCGGCCGAGCAGCCTGGCGTCCTTCAGCTCCCTGATCACGCCCTGCGGGCCGGCGGCAACGGCCCGCCGGAGCATCTCGTAGCCGCCAGCCGCGCGGTAGGAGTCGAGCGAGGCAGGGTCTGCCTGGCCGACCCGGCGCAGCAGCCGGAGCGAGGACCGGTCACTCTGCGCCTGCGGGACCAGCGGCGCCGGCACCAGGTCGTGCTGAGCTGCTGACAGGGCGGCCGGCAGGCTCGCGGGATCCACCGGGGCCAGCACGACCCTGGCCGGATGCGGGCCGGCCCGCTGGATCATCGCCGCCGAGCCTCGGTCGCACTGGCCCAGGCATGGGCTGCGCTGCCAGGTCCAGGCCGCGTCGCCGGTACCGGCCTGCGTGCCCTCAGGGCCGATCCCGCGCGTGAACTGGTCACAGACCTGCTCGGCGCCGTTCGCCCGGCAGGCGATGTCGTCGCAGACGTGGACGACGGTGGCTGGGGCCGGGCTAGTACGCAAGAGCGCGTAGAACGACGTGACGCCATAGGCCTCTGCCGGGGCGATGGTCAGCCTGGCGCAGATGTGGTCGAGCGCGCCCGGGCTGATCCACCCGATCCGCTCCTGCACCGCGTGCAGCACCGGCAAAAGCAGGTGCCTGCGGGCACGGGCGGCGTGGCCGCCGAAGGCGGCATGCCCGTCGACCGCCGCCCGCTCCCCGCCTTCCCAGCCGCTAGCCGGCGGACCGAGTACCGAGGCGATGGCGGCCCGCTCCTCGTCGGTCGCCGGGACCGCCGCCCCGAGCCGCAGATCCACCTACCCACCTGCCTTCGCGTGGTCGGCCCCGTTGCCGCCTGTGGTGGTTGTCCTTGTCTTGTCCACGCGGATGGCCGTCGCCTTGAACTCGGCCGTTCCTGACTTGGGGTCCCAGGCGTCCAGCGTGAGCACGTTGGTGGCGACCTGATCGGGGAAATGCAGCGTCATGAACGCGAGCCCGGGGCGCAGCGTCTCGTCGACGTGGACGGGCGCATCCACGGACCCGCGCCGTGACGACACGATCGCTAGCTCTCCCTCGGCCAGGCCGAGCGCGAGCGCGTCCTCGGGCGAGAGGTTGATCGTCTCAGGCCGCCTGATCGGCGTGGCGTACTGCCCAGTCTGCACTCCGGTGTTGAACGAGTCGAGCCTGCGGCCGGTGGTGAGCCGGATCGGGAACTCGGCGGTCAGCTCGTCCAGCGGGTCGTCCTGCTCCACCGGCGTGAACGGGGCTGGCGCACCGCGGCGTTCAGGGTCGCGCTCCCACAGCCGCGCGTGCAGGAACAACTCGCCAGGATGCTGCTCGTCCGGGCACGGCCACTGGATGCCGCCCAGCTTCTCCAGCCGCTGGTAGCTCATCCCGGCGTGCATCGGGGACAGCGTGCGCAGCTCGTCCCAGACCTCTTGCGCGGTCGGCTGCCCCCAGTCCGTGCCGAGCCGCCTGGCGATCTCGCAGATGATCTCGATGTCGTCACGCGCCCCGGGCGGTGGCTCCAGGGCCTTGCGCACCCGCTGCACGCGGCGCTCGCTCGAGGTCACAGTTCCCTCGGCCTCGCACCAGGTCGCGGTCGCCGGGAGGACGACATCGGCTAGCTCGGCGGTGTCGGTGCGGAACATGTCCTGGACGACCAGGTGGTCAAGCCCCTCGAGCAGTGTCCGGGTCCGGCCGCTGTCCGCCTCCGAGCGCACCGGGTTCTCGCCGACGATGTAGCAGGCGGTCAGCTCGCCCTGCTCCATCGCCTCGAACATCTGCGACAAGTGCCAGCCGCGCCTGGGCGGCAGCGAGGCGCCGTACACGGCCTCGAACCTGGCCCGGGCCGCAAGGTCGGTCTCCACATCCTGGAACCCGGTCAGCTTGTTGGGGATGGCGCCCATGTCGCCGCCGCCCTGCACGTTGTTCTGGCCGCGCAGCGGGACAAGCCCTGACCCGTACCGGCCGACGTGGCCGGTGAGCAGGGAGAGGTTGATGAGCGCGAAGACGTTGTCGGCGGCGTTGTGGTGCTCGGTGATTCCGAGCGTCCAGCAGATCTGCGCCCGGTCAGCGCGGGCATAGTCATGCGCGAGCTGCCGGATCAGCTCGGCCGGGACGCCGGTGTCGCGCTCGGCCCGTTCCAGCGTGTACGGCTGTACCGCAGCGGCGTACGCCTCGAACCCGGTGGTCGCGCGGCGCACGAACTCCTCGTTTACCAGGCCAGCCGCGATGATCTCCCGGGCGATGGCGTTCGCCAGCGAGATGTCCGAGCCCACGTGGATGCCGAGCCAGGCGTCGGCCCACTGCGCCGACGAGGTGCGCCGCGGGTCGACCGCGTACATCCTGGCGCCCCGCCTGATCGCCTTCAGGACATGGTGGAAGAAGATCGGGTGCGCTTCCCGCGCATTAGAACCCCACAGGACGAGCAGGTCAGCGTCTTCCGCTTCCCGATAGGAGCTGGTGCCACCGCCAGCCCCGAACACTGCCGCCAGACCGACGACGCTAGGAGCGTGTCAAGTCCGGTTGCAGCTGTCGATGTTGTTACTGCCCATCACGGCCCGGGTGAACTTCTGGGCCATGTAGTTCATCTCGTTCGTCGCCTTGGAACAGCTGAACATGCCGAAGGATGTCGTCGCGCCGCGTTCCCTGGCGACGGCGAAGCCGGCGGCGGCGCGATCGAGAGCCTCGTCCCACGAGGCAGGCCGGAGCGTCCCGTTGTCGCGGACAAGCGGCTCCGTCAGCCTTACCTGCTTACCCATCGGGCGCTCCTTCCTGAGGATTACCAGGCCACAGCCCAGAGCGTACCGTAGCCGCTCAGACCCGGTCTATCTCGGCGAAAGGCAGCGGATTCGATCCGGGCCGGAGTGCGTACGCTGTCGAAAGGACCCCCAGCGAGAGGGCAGTCATTTGTCCGGGCGGACGGCTCGACGGCGAGTACTGAGAATCACCGTACCCGGAACCGGGCCCGATGCCAGCCGGCGGGGCGTCGGCGGAGGGCGTTCTGACCTGCTAGCCGCTGAGGAACCGCTCGGGATCAGGGTGGACGGCGCGGCGCTGACGATGACGATGCGCACGCCAGGAGACGATCTCGAGCTGGCGGCCGGGTTCCTGGTCAGTGAGGCGGTCATCGAGTCACCTGGCGATATAGCCGAGATCAGGCTCTGCGACGGAACGGCGTGCGGCCACGCGGGTCATGACGGCCTCGGCAACATCGTCGACGTGACCCTGGCGTCGGGCCTGACCCTGGCGCCGAGCGCCCGGCGGAGCTTCCTGACCACCAGCGCATGCGGCATCTGCGGGAAGGCGAGCATCAGCGACATCTGCACCTTGCCGCATGCGGCGCTGGCCGGGGATGCCACGCGGTTCGCTCCCGAGGTGCTCGCCACGCTGCCGGACCGGATGCGCGAGGCGCAGCGGGTGTTCTCCCGCACTGGCGGCCTGCACGCGGCGGGGCTGTTCTCCGCCAACGGCGAACTGCTGGCGCTCCGCGAGGATGTCGGCAGGCATAACGCCGTAGACAAGGTCGTCGGCTGGGCGCTGCTCGACGGCCGCCTGCCGCTGGCCGGCTGCGTTCTGCTGGTCAGCGGCAGGGCCTCGTTCGAGCTGGTCCAGAAGGCCGTGCTGGCCGGCATCCCGCTGCTCGCCGCCGTCTCGGCGCCGTCGTCGCTGGCTGTCGACCTCGCCGGGGAGGCGGGTCTGACCCTGGTCGGCTTCCTGCGCGGGCCGTCGATGAACGTCTACGCAGGCGGGCACCGCCTGTCGGCCTGAGCCGGATCGGCGCTGGCCGGGCGGTGCGGGGTGGGCGGGTGCGGGGTGGCGGCGCAGGCTGGGCGG
>DASWAA010000225.1:0-2993 GCA_036391385.1 Streptosporangiaceae bacterium | reverse complement strand
AACGCTGATCCGCTACTGAGTGCGATCCTTCGCCCAGGTAGCGAGCTGGGTGCGGTTGGCCAGGCCGGCCTTCATGAGCGCGTTGCGCACGTGGCTCTCGACGGTCCGCACCGACAGGTGCAAGCGTGCGGCGATCTGGTTATTGGTGAGTCCCTCGGCGACCAGGCGAGCGACCTCGAGCTCGCGAATGCTCATGCCGCCTGCGGATGTGCTTGGCGGTCGGCTGTCGCCGAACGCGATCGCGATCGCGTCGTCGATGCCGAGGCGGGAGCCGTCGGCCCAGGCCGACCGGGCCGCATCGCCTGCCGCAGCCTCGGCGGCGCGTCCAATGCGTTCTCTGCGCTCCTCGAAGAAGGGTGTGAAGGTTGCGCCCGCGCGATCGCGGATGGCGCAGGCCGCGGCGATGACACGCACGGCACGCGGCGCGTCGACGGTGACGAGCATCCCCGCCTGCCCGATCAGCGCCGCGGACAGAAGGGGCCCGCCCCGGAAGCGCCGCAGCCGACCCGCCGCTTCGCGAAAGTGGGCCGTGGCCGTCCGGGCCGCCTGCTCCGATTCGGCGATGACGCCAAGGTAGAGGTGACAATGGCCGAGGCCCCAGTCGTCGCCCTCGGTGACGTCCACCGCGAGCGCCTCCTCGACCAGCCGTCGAGCCCGCACCAAATTGCCCTCCACCAGGAACGTGACACCCAGCACGGCGGTCGCACGCGCCCAGCCGACGCCGATCCCGAGGCTGCTATGGACCGCCCGCGACGCCTCCAGGTGCGCGCGCGCCGCCTCGATCTCGCCGGAGAGCCCCTTGATCAGCCCAAGGTAGAAACGTGCCCAGCCCTGCAATGCGTCCTCGCCGAGCTGCACACTCAGCTGCACGGCGTCGGCGAGCACGTCGCACGTGGCCTCGTCGTCTCCGGCCAGCATCGCCACCGAACCGTAGACCAGCTGCATCTCGATTCGTGACCGGTCGTGAGCCGGACAGTCCTCAAGCAGTCGCTGCGCCAGCCGGCTGCCCTCGGCAGTGCCGAATAGCAGGAAGAGGTCTTTGGCGCCAGCGAGCAGCGCCCGCGCGCCGCAGGGATCCGCTGCGGCAGCCCACTCGAGGGCGGCGCGGATGTTGTCGTAGTCGTCAGCCAGTTCGTCGAGCATCGACTGTGTCTCCGACAGCGGCCAGCGTGGCTCGAACGGCCCGACCCGCCGCGAGAAGTGCTGACAATGCAGCTCGCGAGCGAGCTCTAGTTCGCCGGTGGCGGTGAGCAAGTCCAGGGCGAACCCGCGCATGGTCTCGAGCAGCCGGTAGCGCGTGCGCCTCTCCGCGCTGCGCGTCACCGCCACCAGGGACTTGTCGATGAGTCGCCCGAGCGCGCCGAGCGAGAGCCCCGCGACGCCGGCGGCCGCCTCCGCGTCGAAGCCCGCGACGAAAGCCCCCAGCTGGCGGAATCCGTGCTGCTCGTCCGGCTCGAGCAGCTGGTAACTCCACTCCACAGTCGCGCGGACAGTGCGGTGACGCGGCGGCGACAGCCGGCTCCCGCCACCGGCGATCTCACCGAGGTGCGAGCCCAGGTTCGTGAGCAGCTCCGCCGGAGCCATCATGGCCATGCCTGCGGCCGCCAGCTCTACCGCGAGCGGGAGGTGATCGACGCGCACGCAGACGGCCGTGATCGCAGCCTCAGATCCGGGATCCGGGATGAAGCTCGGGTCATGCTGCCTCGCTCGCTCAACGAACAGCCGGTATGCGTCTGACGGCTGCAAGGGCTCGAGGCGCCAGACCGTCTCGCCGGTGACGCCCAGGGGCTCGCGGCTCGTGGCCAGGATGCGAAGGCTGCGGCAGCCGCCAAGCAGCGCCTCAGCCAGCTCCGCCGAGGAGAGGATCACGTGCTCGCAGTTGTCGAGGACGAGCAGGAGGTCACGGTCGGCGAGGAACCGGCGCAGCGCGTCCGACGGCGTCCCCCCGGAAGGAAGGCGCACGCCGAGCACTCGCGCTATCTCGCCCGCCACGGTCTCGGGCCCGGGTGCGGCAGTCAGGTCGACAAGCCATACGCCGTCGCCGCGGCGTCCGATCTGCCGTCGAGCCAGCTCGAGCGCCAGGCGAGTCTTCCCCACACCGCCGGGACCGGTGAGCGTGGTGAGGCGGTTGCGCCCCAGGATCTCCCCGACTGACTCCATCTCGCGTCCGCGGCCAATCAGCGGGGTCAGTGGCAGTGGCAGGTTTGTCGCGTCGGCCGGAGGTAGCGTCGTAGCCATCACTGTCGAATCATCGCAGAGGCAAGCGCGGACGCCTGGCCGCGTGCGAGAACGATAGAGGCGGTACAGCCGTTGCGGAATCGGGATGGCTGGCGGTTCGTACGGCGTCAAGCTGGTGAACCCGGTTCCTGCTCGCGGCTTACGGCAGACAATGGCGCAGTGACTGCGGGCGGACGGCTGACACGCAGCTGCTGTGGCGGGTGAAGGCCGACCTGACGCTGCTGCTCAACATAATTGAAACTTACGAATAGCGTAAGTTTCATGCAAGGTCCGGTGTCCAGGACGTTCTATGAGCTGGCTGTCGCGCATGGCGGCTACTTCACCACCCGCGAGGCGGCAGGGGCGGGCCTGAACTACCGGCAGCTGTCTTACCACGCGGCCGGCGGCGGCCTGGAGCGGGTCATGCACGGCGTGTACCGCCTGGCCTACTACCCGGAGCACCAGCACAGGGACATGATCGCCGTGGCGCTGTGGGCCGGAGCCGGCAGCGCGGTCAGCCACGAGAGTGCGCTGGCCGTGTACGAGCTCGCCTCGGCGATGCCGGCGGTCATCCACCTCACCGTGCCGAGGTCATTTACCGGACGGCGCAAGGGCGTGCGCGTCCACCATGCGGACCTGCCCGGAGGAGACCGGCGGCTGTGGGACGACGTGCCGGTGACAACGGTCGAGCGCACGCTGATCGACCTGGCCCGCAGCGGTGAACCGTCGCTGCTCCGCGAGGCTGCCCGCGAGTCCCTCGACCGGGGCCTTACCAC
>DASWAA010000224.1:0-4614 GCA_036391385.1 Streptosporangiaceae bacterium | reverse complement strand
GTCACTGGCAGGGACGAAAGGCCCAAGGCAGAAAGTCGCTGCCGCCCGGGGCCGCAGGAGACAGCTCTGTGCGGTGGGGCTCGGGCTCTCGGAGCGGGGCAGTGAACAAGTTCCTGGTTAGGCTGTCCGTCCTCAGCTTGCTGTCAGGCGTCGCCGATGAGCAACCGGTGCTGTGGCCCTCGCAGTGGCGTCACGGCGGCCCGATGAGGTCCCATTTGTTGCCGGCGATGTCGAGGAACACGGCGACGCGGCCGTAGGGCTCCGACCGCGGCTGGGTCATGAACGTCACGCCGGCTGCGGTCATGCGCGCGCGGGCGGCGTCGAAGTCCTCGACGTGCAGGAAGAACCCGACCCGCCCGCCAGTCTGCCGGCCGATGGCGGCCGCCTGGTCCTGGCCGTCGGCCTGCGCAAGGAGCAAGCCGGTCCGGGCGCCTGGCGGCCGGACGACCACCCAGCGCTTGGGCCGGCCGTCGTTGGTGACAGCCGGGGAGTCCTCGGTCAACTCGAAGCCGAGCGCGCCGGTGAAGAACCCAATCGCCTGGTCGTAGTCCTCCACCACGATCGTTACAAGGCCCAGGTACACCGCGCCAGTTTAGAGAGATAGCGGCCCCGGGTCAGGCCGAGGAGCTGTGCCTTTCATAAGGCCCGGCCGTTGGTTCTGCTTGTGAAGACGAGGTTTCCCCGGCTTCCATCGGGGAGCAGTGCACCGGCGTACGCGGTGATGTGCTGCCAGTCCTTGCGGCCGGCCAGCCACAGCGTCTGCCTGACGAGCGCAACGTTCGGGTCCTGGGCCATCGCCCTCGTCGTGCTGCAGGCAGCAGCCCATCCCCTCGGCGCCTGGCCGGACGCCTCATCGAGCGTCCACTCCGATGCGCCGAAGCGCCGAAGCGCAGCCCTCAGTTGCCATGTGCCGGACGGTCGCGCCGGAGGTGCTGGCCGAGCGCCCGGTCCACCCGGCTCCGGCCGCGTGCGGCTCCCCGGGCGACGGGAGGGATGCGGGACCGACCGGCCATACGCTGACATCGGCGCCCAGGGATTCACCGACCTCGGCTGCCGGGGCCCGCTGACGATCGAGGACATCATTGCCTCGCCGTGGGTGGTGTATCCGTTCCACCTGCGCGACATCTGCCTGGTCACCGACGCGGGCGGGGCTGTGGTGCTCACCACCGTGGACCGGGCGCGGCGGCTCGGACCGCCGCTGATCGAGGTGCTCGGCTCCGGGGTGGCGCACACTCACTACCAGATCACCCAGATGCCGGACCTGACAGTGACACCGGCCAGCATCTCGGGAGCGCAGGCGTACGCCCAGGCCAGGCTCGGCCCCGCCGACATCGACGTGGCCGAGTTGTATGACTCGTTCACCTACACGGTGCTGGTCACGCTGGAGGACCTCGGGTTCTGCGGCAAGGGCGAGGACTTTGTGTCCGCGCAGCGCACCGCGCCGGGCGGTGACTTCCCCCTGAACACCAGCGGGGCGGCCTTTCCATACCCATCCCGGCATGTTCGGGATGTTCCTGCTGATCGAAGCGGTCCGCCAGCTGCGCGGCGAGTGCGGCGAACGGCAGGCCGGAGTGCCGGAGGTGGCGCTGGTCAACGGGATGGGCGGGTACCTGTCCAGCGCCGCTACCGCCACCCTCGCATGGGTGTGATCGGCGTGAATCCAGCCGGGCTGCCGGTACCCGAGCTCTCGCCCAGCCCGGAGGCTGCTCCCTTCTGGGAAGCATGCCGGCGGCATCAGCTCGTTCTCCCCTACTGCACGGAGTGCCGCCGGTTCTTCTTCTATCCGCGGACCCTCTGCCCCTACTGCGGCACCCGAGAGGTCATCTGGCGGCCATCCGCGGGCCGCGGCGAGATCTACACCTTTTGCGTTCAGTACCAGTCGCGGCTGCCGGGTTTCGGTGACGCAACCCCGTTCGTTACCGCCATCATCGAGCTTGAGGAAGGGCTCCGGCTTATGACATTCCTCATCGACGTTCCGCCGCAACCGGAGTCGATCAGGTGCGGCATGCCGGTAGAAGTCGTGTTCAAGGACTAACCGGACGGGAGCGCGCTGCCCGTCTTTCGCCCGATATTTTCGCAAAGCTTATAAAACAATTGCTCATTCATGCTAAATCACCGAATAAATCTTCGGCTAATGTTCCAAATTGCTGAGGTCATTAGCTGACGACTTTCCCTGTGCCAGAATGATGTGCTCAAGCGTTGGTCATGGCGGGCGACTCGGGGAGGACGCACATGAACCTGACCAGACGATTGGGCCTCGCGGGGACCGTTACGGCGCTGGCTGTCGCCGCGGCGGTTGCCGGTACCAGCAGCGCGCAGGCGTCGCCCTCAGCAGTCGGCAGCGCACGGGTTTCGCTGCCTGGCGGGAGCGGCGCCCGGCTGGATTCGCCAGCGGTCTTCGGCGCCCAGACCATCACGCCGCCGTTCATCGTGAAGGTCATTGGGCGGCTGCCGAACGGCCAGCCGAAGCTCAGCAGTTCGAGCCCGACTGGCCTGTCGCCGAGCGCGATCGCCTCCGTGTACAACCTGTCCGGGCTCTCGCCGACCTCAGGCGCGGGTGCTGGCCAGATCATCGCGATCGTGGACGCCTATCACGACCCGAACGCACTGTCGGACCTGAACACCTTCAACACCCAGTACGGCTACCCGCAGATGTCGGCCTGCACGTCCCTGTCCCAGGCCGGTTCCTGCTTCATGCATGCCGACCCCCAGGGCAGGCCGGGGGTGCACAGCGTCTGGGTCGTGGAGGAGTCACTGGACATCGAGTGGGCGCACGCCGAGGCTCCCGCCGCGAAGATCGTGCTGGTCGAGGCGAAGAGCGGCCGCCCCGCCAACCTGTTCGGCGCGGTCTCGTATGCCAACAGCATCGGCGCGACCGAGGTCTCGATGAGCTGGGGCGGCGGCGAGTTCAGCAGCGAGACGCTGCTCGACTCGCTGATGACGCATGCGGGCACCTTCTACACCGCGTCGGCCGGTGACAGCGGCCACGGCGCGCAGTACCCGGCAGCGTCCCCGAACGTGATCGCGGTCGGCGGCACGACCCTGAACGGCTGCAGCGGGATCTCCTGCTCCGGCTTCACGTCCGAGACGGCCTGGTCCGGTTCGGGCGGCGGCATCTCGGCGTATGAGCCGATCCCGGCCTACCAGGACAGCTACAAGGGGCCGGTGTCCGGCGCGTCGACGATCTCCGAGCTGACCAGCGGCCATCGCGGCATCCCTGATGTCTCGTTCGACGCCAGCCCGCGCACCGGCGTGTCGGTCTACGACAGCACCGGGTTCCGTGGTCAGCGTGGCTGGTTTACCCTGGGCGGGACCAGCGTGGGCGCGCCGAACTGGGCCGGGATACTGGCCGCCGGAGCGGCTGCCGGGAAGACTCTGCAGGGTAACCCGGCGATCTACTCCAAGGGTTACCTGAGCAACCTGAGGGATATCACCAGCGGCACGAACGGGACCTGCGGCACCGACTGCACAGCCGGGAACGGGTACGACCTGGTAACCGGCCTGGGCAGCCCAATCAGCTACCCGTGACCTGTCGTCGGCTGACCTGACCCAGGCCCGGCCCTGCCGCCCTGCAGCAGTGCGCGAGGCGGCAGGGAGGCCTGCGACCCGGGCCAGTGCACGGACCTGGGAAGATGGAGCCGGTCGATCGACTTTGGTCAGGCCAGGACTGGCTGCCGGGACACCAGCGCGTCGAGGTCGATCGCTCCCGCTCGGCCAGCCACAGCGTCTGCCTGACGAGCGCACTGTTCGGGTCCTGGGCCATCGCCCTCGTCGTGCTGCAGGCAGCAGCCCATCCCCTCGGCGCCTGGCCGGACGCCTCATCGAGCGTCCACTCCGATGCGCCGAAGCGCCGAAGCGCAGCCCTCAGTTGCCATGCGCCGGAAGTAGCCTGCCGACTCTGGAGCGGACTGCCTCCGCGGCCTCCCATTCCGCGGCGGTCAAGGTGGTCAGAGCAGCCGGGAAGACCCCGTCCTGCTCCTTGAAGATGTGCTCGCGCAATATCCGCAGCGCCGCGACGAGCCGAGCGGGCCAGGCCAGGTCGGCCGGGTCACCCGCCGACGCCTCGCTCAGCACCGCCTCGACTTGCCGGTGCTCGGCCCGCAGAGTGGCGACGTGGTCTGGAAAGTCGGCCGCCAGGGCAGGGAACAGGCCATTCTCCTCGACCTCTGTGTGCGGGGCGAGCACAGCGGCGATTTGCCTCGCCAGCTCGGCCATCCGCGCCGGGTCCGCGTGAGCGTGGGCGGCTCGCACCTCGCCCATCAGACTGAGCACTAGATCATGTTCCCTGGTCAGCTCCTCGATCGTCGCCAGTGCCTGGCAGCCGCAGTACTCACACATGCGCCCTCCCTTCCGCGGCACCCGCACGCGTATGCACCAGGGCCAGGCCGACCTGGCCCGGTCGGCGAGCACGCGGACCTGTCTCACCATGACGCCGGATGGGCCAAGCCAGTGGGGTCCTTGGCCCCGCCGCCCGGTGCCCTGCGGCCCGCTTTAGGTGTCGGACAGCAGGCTCGCCATGACCCTGACCAGATCGTCGGCCGCTTCGAAAGCGGGCATTCCCGGCTTCCACGCGATGACCCGTCCGGCCGGATCAACGCCGCCCCGGTTCACCCG
>DASWAA010000223.1:0-24622 GCA_036391385.1 Streptosporangiaceae bacterium | reverse complement strand
GCGGCCGCTCGGTTTCGCCGATCTCTACGACCATCGCCTCGCCGCCACCGTCTACGGCGTGCTGACCGCCGGCATCGCTGCCGTATGTACCGGATTCGCCGGCTCACTGCCAGCCGCGATCGCCGTCGGCGGCGCGGCGCTCATGGTGGCCGGCGTGGCGGTGGCGGTCAACCTCTCGCTGACCCCGGCACGGATGGCCTGGAAGAGCCGGACCCCGGCGCCGGTGCGGCACTCGGGTACTGACGGCCAGGAACGCTCAGGGACGCTGACGCTGTCCTGGGTGGCGATCGCCATCTCCGGCGCTGCCGTACTCATGGCCGCATCCGCGCTGTGGCCTGGCCGGACTGGCGGTACCGCCGCCGCGGGAGCTAACCCGGCCGTGGTTTCTGACGGCCAGGTCAAGACGGTCAGCGTGGAACTCGGTGACCTGTACGTCCGACCCTCGTCAGTCTCCGTTCCCTACGGCGCTCGCCTGGTGGTCCGGGTGGCAAACCAGGGCTCGATGAGCCACGACCTCCAGCTCGAAGGAGGCAGTACCGGGACGGGCATGCTCGGCCCGGGACAGCACACGACCGTCGACTACGGGGTGTTCGACCATAACGAGCGGGCCTGGTGCACCGTCCCCGGTCATATGGCCGCCGGGATGATGCTCACCATCAAGGTGACCAGCACTGGCGGCAGCCCGGCGTCGACCGGGATGTCGTCAGGGATGTCGGGAGGGATGTCGGCCGGCGGATCTGCCGGGAGGTCGGCAGACGATGCGACCGTCAATGTCGGTGCGCGGCCAGGTCCTGGATGGCACCCGTTCGACGCCGCGCTAGCCCCGGCACCAGGCGGCACCGTCCATCACGTCACACTCGTCGCTCGGGACAGGGTCATGCAGGTGGCGCCGGGCGTCAACCAGGACATGTGGACATTCAACGGTCAGGTCCCCGGACCCACCCTGCGCGGCCACGTCGGTGACCTGTTCGTTGTGACCTTGGTGAACCGGTCGAGCATGGGCCACTCACTCGACTTCCACGCCGCGGGGCAGCCCATGGAGGCGATGCGGACAATCGGCCCAGGGCAGTCGATCACCGAGCGGTTCCGTGCCAGGTACGCAGGCATCTTCCTCTACCACTGCGGCACCGCCCCGGTCATCGAGCATCTGGCGGATGGCATGTTCGGAGCCGTGGTGATCGACCCGCCCGGCCTGGCGCCCGCGGCTCACGAATTCCTGGTCGTCCAGTCCGAGCTCTATCTCGGGCCGCAGGGCAAGTCCGGCGACTATGCGAAGATGCTCCGCGGCCAGCCCGACGCCGTTGTCTTCAACGGCTACGCGAGCCAGTACATGTTCTCGCCGCTGCGAGTGCGGGCCGGGCAGCGGATCCGCATCTGGGTGCTCGACGCCGGACCGTCGGACGATTCCGCGTTCCATGTGGTCGGCGCGCAGTTCGATACGGTCTTCAGCAACGGCGCCTACCTGCTGCAGCGGGGAAATCCGGCCGACGGCGCCGCGCAGACGCTCAACCTGATGCCAGGCGAAGGCGGCTTCGTCGAGTTCACCGTGCCCGCGGCTGGCCACTACGAACTGCTCGACCATCACCTCGACCACGCCGCAGCCGGCGCGGACGGTCTTCTGGTGGCGCCGTCACGGTAGGGCAGCCAGGTCCTGCCGGTACGGGAAGCTCCCGGGCTGGTAGGCGCACCACGGATCCTCGGCGTAGGGGTCCCCGGTGACGGCGAACGCGCGCGAGCGCGACCCGCCGCACACTGCCCTGAACTCGCAGGCGCCGCAGCGCCCGGCCAGGCGGCCCGGGTCGCGCAGCCCGGCGAACAGGGGCGATGCGCGATAGATGTCCTCCAGCCGCTGCGTACGCACGTCACCGGCCGCGATTGGCAGGAAGCCGCTGGGGTGAACCACGCCGAGGTGGGAGACGAAGACGAATCCGCGGGCGGCATTGACATCCATGGGAGCCCGGCGGGACCTCCGCGACGGCAGGCCTAGCCCAGCGAGCCGGTCCCGCAGGGTCCGGTACAGCGGACCCAGCCCGAGAGCGCCGACATGGTCGGCATCGCGGCGAGCCAGGATGTCGCGCTGGATCGCGACCCGGCGGAAATGGTGCGCCTCGGTGGTGCGTGCCGGTACGAACTCACCAGCGTCGTAGACAAAGTTAAGGACGTCCTCGACCTGCTCTGCGCTCAGGCCAGGCAGCAGCCTGCCCCGGCCGGTCGGCACGAGCAGGAAAGCACTCCAGGAGACCGCTCCCAGGCCGGCCACGATACCGACGATGTCCGGCAGGTCGGTCAGGTTATGCCCGGTCACTGTGGTGTTGATCTGCACCTTCAGCCCCAGGTCGCGCGCGGCTCGCCAGGCGTCAAGCGTCCAGCCGTACACCCCGGGCGTGGCGCGGAAGCGGTCATGGCTCCCGGCCGTCGAGCCGTCCAGGCTCAGCGAGATGGCACGCGCACCCGCTTCCCTCAGCTTCGCCAGACTGGCGTGCGTCAGCGTCGGCGTGCCGGACGGCGATACCGCGACCGGAAGACCGAGCGCTGTGCCGTGCCGGACCAGGTCGAACAGGTCCGGTCGCTGGAAGGGATCGCCACCGGTGATCACGAAGATCGGCGGCGGGTCGCCGAACGCCGCGACCTGCGCCATGAGATCGTGCGCCTGGACGGTGCTGAGCTCGCCCGGATGGCGGCCGGGCCTGGCTTCGGCGCGGCAGTGCCGGCAGGCCAGCGGGCACGCCTGCGTCGCTTCCCAGATCACTATGAACGGGCGGTCGGCGACATCATGACGGTAGGTGCGGACCTGTGCCTCGCGCATGCCCTTTCACCGGCCCTTCCACGGCGAAGCAGTCAGGTGCTCCCGGCGCTGGTCATCGCCGGAACCGCTGCGTTCCGCGCAGCTCACGTTGTCGCGGCGGTCCGGCCGATGCGCACGCGCCATACCTCCGGCCCGTCCTCGAGATAGGCCCAGCTGAACTCCCCGGCATGCTCGGCCTCGAACTGATAGCGAAGCGGCTTCGGGTCGTGGTCGTTGATCAGCACGAAGCCCGCTCCCGGAGCCAGCGCCTGGTAGGCGGCAAAGATCGACTCATGGCGCCGCGCCGGAGCGAGTTCGCGGACGTCCAGGTCGGCTGCCTGCCCTGACCCGGAGGCGGAGCGAGCACCGGTGACGCGGCCGGGCATACCGGCAGGGATGGCCTTACTGATCTCCTCGGTGCGGCTGTGCATCTCCGCCAGCAACGCCGCGATGTCGACCTCGTCCCGGTCGAGCAAGGCTGGGAGCAGGATCAGGTTCTCCTTCGCTACGTGACCAGAGAACATCTCAGCGATCGCCTCGGCCTGACGGGCCGCGGCCTGGCCGTCCGGCACGCTGGCCAGCCCTGCGGCGGCGGCGGCGAGATCTCGGTGCTCAGCGATCATCTCGGCGACGGTCCCGGCCAGGTCACCCTGCGCGGCAGCCACGTAGATGGTCTGCTCCTCGGCCTCGGCGTGCGGCAGCACCTCGTCGGCGACATAGGCAAGGAGATCAGCTACTTCCTGGTCGTACGGGCCGCCGGCCGCGACCGCCCCGGTCAGGGACGTCACCCTGAGCTTCAGCTGCTGGTCCAGCGTGCGGTGATGGGCGAACATGGCCTCGACTGCCTCGGTCCTCGTCATGGTCATGACCATCGCTCCCCTCACAGCCCCGCCCGGGGCAAGTAGTCGCACCTTCACTAGAATTTCTATCACAGACTAGAGAAATTCTCCAGGCGGGGTGCCCGGGCCGGGATGACCGGGCCGGGATGACCGTGCGCATCTCCAGCGAGGTGGACGCGCGGCTCGCATGGCGGAACCTGAACCGAGCGAGCCGGGCGGACGTTATGCATCGGGATGCGCGTTCGCGGAATTGCCTCCCGGAGGATTGGCGCGGTATCGGCTAGGTTCGTAGCACCGTCCGGCGATCGCTGGTGGACAGCCAGAAAGGCAGGCAGAGGATGGCTCACGGCGTTCAGGTCGGCGACAAGGCCCCAGATTTCACCCTCCCCTCGCAGGCTGGCGAACCCGTCCGACTGTATGACCGGCTGGGCCAACGCGTAGTCGTCCTGTACTTCTACCCCAAGGACGACACTCCTGGCTGTACCGCCGAGGCCTGCGCGTTCCGTGACAGCCACGAGATCTTCTCTGACGCCGGCGCGGAGGTGATCGGGATCAGCTCAGACTCCGTGGACAAGCACGCCAGCTTCGCCGGGCGACACCAACTGCCGTTTACGCTGCTCAGCGACAAGGGCGGCAAAGTTCGCAAGAGCTACGGGGTGCCGGCCGTGCTGGGCCTGCTGCCCGGCCGGGTCACCTACGTCATCGACCGTGAGGGCGTGGTCAGGCACGTCTTCAACTCGATGACCCACATCAGTCAGCACATTGACGACGCGCTGAAGATCGTCCGTGAGCTGCCGCCTTCGGCCTAAGCCGCCGAAGCCAGCTCGTAAACGTAACGGCTGGTCGGCACGCAGTCCAGATTCGTGTGCGCTCCGAAACGGGTGACGCTCTCGATCATCAGGCCGAGACGACGCTGGAGCTCGGCGTCATCACCGCCGCTGCCGTAGAAGGCATGCATATCAGTCATGGCTGCCATCGGGAACAGTTCCTCGACCAGGGCATCGACCCGGTCATTCCCGAGCACCGTTCGCAGGACCCGGTTCTGCACGTAGCCGAAGGTCGCCTGGGTCTCGATGGCCACGCTGGTGTGCAGCCCCTGCCACAGGTGCAGCCATTCTCCCGCGTCCAGGTCCGCCGGGATCCGCAAGAGCCCCATCTGGGCGAGGGCCGGGCTGCGCACGCCGTCCGCCGTATGCGGCGGGACCAGCGGCGTCCGCTCCTCCACCTCCCAGCCCGCACTACGGTCCGCAAGCCCGTGCAGCAGCCCGGAGATCCCGGCCGGGTCACCGTCGGTCCAGACGCTCACTATCGCGCGCACCGGAGCGTCGAAGGTGGTGATGCGCAATCTCGCCGGGGCGACGTCGGCATCATCCACGTTGACCTGCACTCGGGTCGCGCCCGCGGCAAGGAGTTGCGCCCGCAACTCCGGCGCGAGCAGGACCGAATCGAGAGCAGGGCCCCAGAGGGCATACATGAGCTTCATAGACTTCTCCCCACAGCGAGAATGTCGCGCCGACCCGGGTCATGCTTGTCATACCCTAGGCAACCGGCCAGCTCCCCGGCCGGAATCGGCCTGGATCAGCACGTTCTTCCGCTGGGCGGCGGGCAGCTTCAGAACGGCTTGTCCCGGCGCGCCTCATCGTCGCGCCGGGACAAGCTGGCTAGCCGCTGCTCCGCGCAGTCGCCGTCAGGCGGGCTCGTGCCGTGGTGCGCGAGCGCGAAGCTGAAGGCCAGGCACCGGCTACAGCCGTGTCCACGACCTTCCGCCGTCCGCGGTGGTTTCGAGGAATTCCAGCGACGTGCAGTTGGTCTTGCCTGTCGCGCACGTGCCCTTCTGAATCGTCGCTGTCGCGTTACGGGCGCCAGCGGCTCCGATACTGATCACGCCGGGCGGAAGCAGCGCGGGTGCCTTCGACCAGGACCGGCCGTAGTCCGCGGAGCGGTAGACGACGCCGCCAGGTGAGTACACCAGCCACCAGACGCTGCCCTCGGCCGACAGCGGCGCCGGGGACGGGTCGAACGGTCCGCCGAAGCTGACGGCCTGATCGCCGCCCGCTGAGAAGGTCGCGCCGCCATCGGTGCTGCGCAGCAGGACGAACTTGCCGTGGCCGGCGTGATCGGACTCGGTAACGGGCAGGTACGTCGTGCTGCCTGCGAAGATGGCCGGTCCGGCCACGTAGTCGCCGCTGACCCCGGAAAGGGCCGATGCCGACCAGCTCGAGCCGCCGTTGACGGTGTGCACGACCTCGTTCATGCGGTTGCCGATCACCGCGACGCCGTAGGTGCCGGACATCACCGCCGACCACCAGGGCGTGTTCAGGGCGCTGGAGGACGGCAGTATGCGCTGTGCGAAGGTCTTGCCGCCGTCGGCGGACACGAACATCCTCATGATCGCCACTGAGTGCGACAGCATGAGCTGGGTCGTAACGACCACCTGACCGGCCCGGCCCGCGGTGACCGCGACCTGGGTCGGCGGCATGAGCTCGGCGCCGCCCAGGCCAGCTGGCCAGCGCGGCGTCAGCCTGGTGCCCGCCGACCAGCTTCCCGTCTGAGAATTACGTGCGTACACGGTGACCGACCGTCCTGGCCCGGCCGCGCACAGCCAAGCCGTGCCGCCGCTGGCCTGCGTGACCGCCAGGACTGCCGCCGGCCCGACCTTGGCGGGCAGCGGCACCTGAGCGAAATGCCGCCCGCCGTCGGTACTGACGGACAGTCCCAGGCTCGTGACGCGCCAGGCGCCCCACCCGGCCTGGCCAACGTAACCCTGCCCGGCCAGCACGGTCCCTGTGGCTGGCCCGGCCGCCGCGGGGCCGGCCGCCGTGTGCGCTGGGACTGTGCCGCATCCCGCCAGGGCGATCATCGAGATGAGCAGTGTCAGCACCACCGCACGCGCGTTACCGGCGTTCATGGCCGACCTCTCCTTCTTCGCTAAACCCGGTTTGACCACACGCGATGTTTCGGTCACAGCACGTCGCTGCATGAGTTGGACACCCCCCCGCTGGCGGTAGATGGCAGATAGGCATCGGCGCAGTTCTCGTCGACCCACATGTTGTAGCCGTTATAGGTGGCGTTGTCCGTGCTGAACTGGCCGACCCGCTGGTGCTGAGACCAGTAGGAGTCGCTCAGGCACAGGTAGCCGAACTGAGAGCCGTTGTCCAGCTGAGTGTCCGATGGTGAGACGGCCAGCGGCACGTTCGAGATCGATGCCCAGTCTGACGGGTAGGACGCGCAGCTCGACCCGTAGGCCGCTCCCCAGAACGCGGTGTTCACGTTGATCTGGTAGTCCCAGCCGTTGATGAAGGCCTGCGAGGCCGCGCGGCATCCCGAATTGGCGTAGTAGGCCTCCATGTCGTAGTAGATCCTGGTGCCGCCCGGCAGGCCGGCGGCGACCGCTGCGGTATTCGCCGCGTTCGCCTGAGCGACGCCCTGGTTGTAAGCGGTCGTCGTGTTCAGGCTGATGTAGCTCGAGTAGGTCCCGATGTTGCACGGGCTGCCCAGTTGCGGGCCGTACCAGTAGAGCGTCACGCCGTAGCCGGTGTTCAGCGCCCTGTCTACCGCCGCGGCGCCGTCATAGCATCCCAGCGTCTGCCCGACCGAGCCGCCGAGGTAGACGCCGATGTCCCACCAGGGTGTTGCGTTCCACCAGTCGCTCAGCATCGTCTGCGTCTTGGCTGAGCAGGTATCGAATCCGTTGACTGTCTGATAAAGGGAGTCGTAGTACGTGGTGGCTGACGCTGGCGGAGCCTGTGCGGTCAGGACCCCGCCCACCAGTGTCGCGATGAGAACTAAGGAGCCGGACGTCCGGCGTATGTTAAAGGCCATAGCTGAGCTGTATTACGCCAATGGCAGGTTGTCAATCCTGGTCCTCGCAAGATTGGCTGTCAACGGCCACTGGCAAATCCGGCTCCCGGGCGGGCGCCATTAAACCTCGATCTTTCATGAGGCCGGACTGGCGCCTGATAGGCCGGCTTGCCTGCCGTTTCCCGGCCTGAGTCAGTCTGGTGCTGCGACTGGCGTGCCGGGCGGCGGGTGAGATGTCGGCCAGGCAGGTATTCTGGAGCCGTCCTGACTTGGGCCGGCCCGACTGCGCCTTCGCCCGCCCCGACCTGGGCCGACCTGGGGCCGTTCGGTGGAAGTCGGCGATCAGCGCGATGGAGCCCCACCTCGGAGGACAAGTGACCAAGTACACGCCTGAGAGCTCGAATTTCGGAGCTGATGGCCCCTTCTTCCGCATCATCCGGGAAGGACTCGAGGGTCTCGTCGACGGCGAGGATTACTTCGACCTACTGAGCGACGACGTGGTATTCGAGTACGTCATCTCTGTACCCGGCTACCCCAGGCGCGTAGAAGGGCGACAGGGCATCATCGACCTGTACAGAGATTACGGCGACTTCATGACTGTGCACAGCGCTGACAATCTCCGCGTCTACCGGGATCCGGAAGCGTCGGTCGTCGTCCTCGAGTACGAGGTGCACGGCGAATCGGTGCAGACGGGCCGGTCGTACGACAATCGCTTTGTCTCCATCCTTACCGTCAAGGACCACAAGGTGACGCACTGGCGGGACTACCTCGACCCGATCGCCGTGTTCGACGCCACGGGCTGGCCCGATACCCGCACCTGACAACGCACGGTCCGGCGCTGCGGGCGGGAGCCCGTCGCGCCGGACCTAGTTGCGACAGCGGCTAAGCGCCTACCGACTCGTAATCTGCGCCTGGCTCTCCGTGCCCGCTGAGGGCCGCAGGCGCCCGGCGCAGGCGGACCACGACCATGATCACCATCAGGGCGCAGACGTCGAAGATCGCTGCGACGGTGAAGGAGCTGGCCATGCCGCGAGTGAGAACCTGATGTGCCCAGGCGACCGATCCGTCGCCAGTGATCGGACGCCGCATCGCCGCCCGGGTCGCGTGCCCGAACACGGTGACGAGGATCGCCAGTCCGAGCGCACCGCCGACTTGCTGCGTCACGTTGACCATGCTGGCGGCTGCACCGGAGTCCTCGGGCCGCACGCCGTGCAGTGAGGCGACTGTCAGCGGCACGAACGTCAGGCCCATCCCGGCCCCGAGCAACAGCATCGGCCCGAGGATTCCCGGTAGGTAGCTCGTTCCCGTCGAGATGTGCGCGAGCCAGGTCATGCCGGTGACTACGGGAACCAGGCCGGCCACCATCAGCGGCTTGGCCCCGAAGCGCGGTATCAGCCGTGGCGCGCTTCTGGATACGGCGAACAGCGCTGCGGTCATCGGCACGAACGCGAACCCTGCCTGCAGCGGGCTGAACCCCAGTACTTCCTGAACGAACTGGGTCAGGAAGAAGAACATCCCGAACATGCCGGCTACCAGCAGGAGCCGCGCGACGTAGGAACCTGCCCGGCCAGCGTCGGCGAACAGCTGCAGTGGCGTGATGGGATGCGGGCTTCGGGACTCGTTGATGACGAAGCAGACCAGGAGAATGGCCGCGGCCGCGAACGCTCCCTGCGTCAGCCGGTCGCCCCAGCCGTTCGAGGCGGCGCGGATGAACGCATAGACCAGCGCGGACATGCCGGTCGTGGACGCGAGGGCGCCAGTGAGGTCAAACCGGCCAGGCTGGCGCGGGGACTCGGCCAGGAAGCGAGGTGCCGCCGCAAGCACCGCCAGGCCGATTGGCACGTTGATGAAGAGCACCCACCGCCAGGACACCCACTCGGTGATGACACCGCCGAGTACCAGCCCGAGCGACGCGCCGCCCATGGCGACCGCGGTGAAGATCCCCAGGGCGCGAGTCCTCTCTCGCTCGCCGGGGAAGTTAGCGATGATCATCGCGAGCACGGCGGGTGAAGCTATCGCGCCGCCGACTCCCTGGACGGCACGCGCGGCAAGCAGCCACGGACCAGTGCTGGCCAGGCCTCCAGCCAGTGACGCGACGGTGAAGACCGCCAGGCCCGCCATGAAGACTCGCCGCCGACCAAGGATGTCGCCAGCCCTGCCGCCCAGAAGCAGCAGGCCGCCGAACGTCAGGGCGTAGGCGTTCAGTACCCAGGACAGGTTCGCCGCGGAGAAATGCAGGCCGCGTGCGATGCTCGGCAGGGCAATGTTGACCACCGTCATGTCGAGGACGATCATCAGCTGGGCGCAGAGAACGACGGCGAGTGCGATGCCTCGCCGCTCATGGCCGGCCCTGCCCGGCGGAGGACTTGCTATGACGGGACGTGTTATCGAGGAGATAGACACGAGTTCCTTCCTGACGCACGCTTGGGAAGGCCGCTGGCCCGACCATGCAGGTTGGCCAACGTGCCGCGAGTAAGCTAGCTTTGATTCGGAGGATCCCTCCGGTAACTATACGGAGGATGCCTCCGCTTCGCAAGTCGGATCGGGTGATGGTCTATGGGCATTACGGAGTCGGCCAGCCGTGCCGGCCAGCACCGGCCAATGCGCGCCGACGCCCGGCGTAACTACGACCGCCTGCTTGCGGCAGCCCTGGCGGCGTTCAGCGAGCAGGGCGCCGACACGGCGTCCCTCGAGGAGATCGCGCGGCGCGCCGGAGTCGGCATCGGCACCCTGTATCGCCACTTTCCGACCCGGCAGGCCCTGCTGGAGGCCGTCTACCGCGACCAGGTGGAAGCACTCGGCCTCAGGGCCGCGAAGCTGATGCTGGCCGAGTCGCCCGGCGCCGCGCTAGCGGAGTGGCTCCGGGCGCTGGTGACGTTCGGCGGCACCAAGCGAAGCCTGACCACGGCACTGCTCGAGACCCTCGACAAGGAGTCCGAGTTGCTCTCATCGGCCGGGGCGGTACTGCGTGAGTCGACGACCGCCTTGCTGGATCGAGCGCAGCAGGCCGGGGTCGCGCGCACTGATGTCAAGGGAACCGACGTGCTCCGGCTTGCCCACGGCGTCAGCATGGCAGCCGAATGGGCGCCGGGCGATCCCGGTCAGGCGGAAAGAATGCTGACGCTGGTCATCGACGGCCTGCTCATCCGCGATGAGCAGGCGTATGCTGACAATGACCGGCGGTAATGCGCCTGGCGACCTAGTCGCTCGGACGGCAGGCATTCAATTACCGGAAAGGTTTGTCCGTCGTAAAGGGTCCGCGGATGTGCAATCTGAACGAGTGGATAGTACGTGAGGCGTTCCGTGCTTACGAGCGCGGTGACATCGCCGCGATGATGGACTACGTGGACCCGGAGCTGGAGTGGACCCACCTCGATCCGGGTCTGGCAGATCCGGAGCTCGAGGTCTGCCGTGGCCGCGAGGAGCTGGCGAAGGCACTGCGCCTGCAGGCAGACCGGAACCTGCGATCCGAAATCGAGCACGTCATCGCCAACGGCGAGAAGATCATGCTGGTGATGCGGACGCCGGGTATCTCCCAGTACCAGCCATGGCACGACGACGACCGAACCTACGACGTCGTAACAGTCCGGAACGAAATGATCGTCGGCCTGCACGCCTGCCGCGACCGGGGCGAGGCACGATCCCTCGCCGGGATCGTCTAGTTATCGCCCAGGTGGCAGGTAATTTCAGTTCATGCTAGTCTAGCCTGCTTCTGCGAAACGGGACCATTTCGGTCCGTTCGTTCCGGAGGGGCATATGCCAGGCCAGCGGGTCTTCAGGCGCGCCTTGATTGTCTCGGCTGGCGTCGGGACGGCGATCGCGCTCGGCGTGAGCGCGGTCGCTCAGCAGGCATCCGCCGTATCGCCTGCCACTCGGGGTACCCGCGTCGATTCTGGCATTCATAAGATCAAGCACGTCATTGTCATCATGCAGGAGAATCGCTCCTTCGATTCCTACTTCGGCACTTTCCCGAAAGCAGACGGGATCCCGGCGGGCGTGTGCGTGCCTGATCCGCTCAACGGCGGCTGCGTCCAGCCGTGGGTCGACCACAACGACAGCAACGGTAACGACCCGCACGGACAGGCCTCGTTCCTGACTGACGTAAACGGCGGCAAGATGAACGGCTTCGTGGCCGAGGCCGAGAAGGTGCTCTGCCGGAAGGGACAAACCTGCCATCCCGACGTCATGGGCTACCACGTAGCCAGCGACATCCCCAACTACTGGGCGTATGCCAGCAACTTCGTCCTGCAGGATCACATGTTCGAGGCGGCTGGCTCCTGGAGCCTGCCGTCGCACCTGTATATGGTCTCCGGGTGGTCGGCCAACTGTGACACGCCGAACAATCCGATGAGCTGCAGGACGTCCGGCACACCGACGAACAGGCAGCCGAGCCGGCCGACTCCGTTCGCCTGGACCGACATCACCTGGCTGCTCCACAAGCACAACATCAGCTGGAGCTACTACCTCGACCACGGCACCTCGACAAGTACTCAGACAAACCAGTGGAGCCAGACGGGGGTATGGAGCATCTGGAATGTCCTGCCCGGCTTCACAGACGTCCACCAGGACGGCCAACTCGGCAGCGTCCGGCCGCTCAAGATCTTCTACAGCCAGGCCAAGGCCGGAACGCTGCCCAAGGTGTCCTGGGTCACGCCCGACCCCCCGGACAGCGAGCACGGGCCGGCTCTGGTCAGCACCGGGCAGGCGTACGTCACCAGGGTCATCAACGCCATCATGCACAGCCCGGACTGGAGTTCCTGCGCGATCTTCCTGGCCTGGGATGACTGGGGCGGCTACTACGACCATGTGATGCCGCCCCAGGTCGACTCGCTCGGCTATGGCATCCGGGTGCCCGGCATCGTCATCAGCCCCTATGCCAAGCGCGGATACATCGACTCCCAGACACTGACCTCCGATGCGTACCTGAAGTTCATCGAGGACGACTTCCTGGGCGGAGCGAGGCTCAACCCGGCCACGGACGGCCGCCCGGATTCGCGCCCGGATGTACGGGAGAAGGCGGCCGGGCTCGGCAACCTTGTCAACGACTTCGACTTCGCCCAGACTCCGCTGCCGCCGCTCATCCTCAATCCCTGTCCGGCGAACACGACGCTGGTACCCAAGCCCGGCCCTGGCTGCTTCGGTACGGTCGCGCTGCGCACTGCCGCCTGGGGCAACAGCTGAGCCAGGCGCCTTGCCGGCCGACAGCGCGGCGCATCGTACGGCGTGCTCGCCCGGGTCCCGCCCGGGCTACTGCGGCAGCGGGACGACGTCCAGGACATCCAGCAGGATCGCCGCGGTGACGATGTCCAGGTCCTGTACGTTCGTGATGCGCTCGCCGCCGTAGTCGGTCACGCCGACGCTGTCGGTCCAGCCGTAGTCGGTCCAGGCCAGGATGTCGGCACCATTGGAGGTGAGCGAGACGGCCGGCCGGTGGCTGAGCAGAGCCTGCTGAATCGCCTGCCCGGTAAGCCACTGCGCGGATCGGGCATCATCGGCTCTGACCCGGTACCGGCTCTGGAACTCCTCGCTGCCGATGGCCCAGTCGGACGTGCGGCCGGCGTGTCCGGTGTCGCTCTCGGGCCGCTTCAGCAGCCTTCGCGCAGTTGCCTCCCGCATGCCCGCCAAGATGGACTGAGCGGGATTGGTACCCAGTCGGCCTGTACGGTTCCTGTCAGCCACCGAGACGGTTGGCAGTGACCTCGCCGTGTCGGTGAACGCCACGCTTCTGCGCACCCAGCTGGCACTGCCGTGCGGCGCGCTGTCGCTGAGCATGTACCAGAAAGCCCAGAATGGCCGGCCGGCTGGCGTCGCGCCCGAGATCAGGTCGCCGATCCGGCCGTAACGACGGTCCAGGCCGAGCTTAGTCTGGGCCTGCAGCTCGAAGGGGTGCTCGTAGCGGCAATGCCAGTTCCATCGCCGGGCGAGGCTGAGGTGATCGCCGCTCGGGGAGTACTGCCATCCCCGCTGGCCGGCTTCGCCGGCCAGCCGGCGGGAGTGCTCGCTCATTGCTGACCTTGCCATGGATGGGTCCTTCCCGGCGCAACTCGGTCGTTCCCAGCCTGCACCCCTGGCACGCCGATGGCTGCAGGGTTCGTGACTTTCGTGCCGCGACGAGCGGGCCCATGTCCCCTGTTCGCGCTGACCGTCGGGGCACATGGTCGGAGTAGCGACGCGACAGGGGGCCAGCGATGACCAGGTACGGGAGCACCCGGCGGCGGGCGATCGTGCTGTCTGGCGCGGGCGCCTTCGCGCTCGCGGCCGGAGCGTGCGGAGCCGCCTCGCCCGCTGGGCCGACGGTCCAGCCCAGGCAGGTTCATGCTGTCACGGCGCCAGCGCACCAGCGCGCCGGGAACGGCGTCATCCGCCTGACCATCGACGCGAGCGGGGACCTGCTGATCCATAGCCCGGTCTGGCAGCGGGCGCTGGTACTCGGTGGCGGCCACCGCTACAACTTCGCTCCCCTGTTCGCGAGGATCAGGCCCTACCTTCAGCGCGCGGATCTTGCGCTGTGCCAGGTCGAGACGCCGATGACGCCCGCTCCCCCGGCCAGTTACCCGGTGTTCAACACACCGCCCGCACTGGCCGCCGCGATCCGTCAGACGGGCTGGCGTGGCTGCTCGACAGCGTCGAACCACACCCTCGATCAGGGGCAGCGGGGCGTCTACGACACCATTCGCACCCTGGATCGCGCCGGGGTGCGGCACGCCGGCTCGTACGCCACAGCGGCCGGGCAGCGGAAACCGCTGATCATGACTGTCGACGGGGTCCGGGTCGCCTTCCTGGCCTACACCGAGTTCACCAACGGCATCCCCCTGCCGCATCCGTGGTCGGTCAACCTGGCCAGCGCGGCACGGATCCTCGCGGACGCCCGACGGGCACGAGCGGACGGCGCGAAGGTGGTCATCGTCAACCTGCACTGGGGCGATGAGTACGTCGCCAGGCCGAGCAGCTATCAGCTCAGCCTGGCCAGAAGGCTCACCCGCTCGCCAGACATCACCGCGATCGTCGGCCAGCACGTGCACGTCGTTCAGCCCATCCGCTTTATCAACGGGAAGGCTGTCGTATTCGGCGAGGGCAACCTGATCTCCAATCAGACCAGTGCCTGCTGCCCGGCTGCCTCCCAGGACGGGATGATCGTGCAGCTCGGCATCACGGTGGACAGTCACGGAGCGCGGGTCACTGTGGTCCGTTACATGCCGATCTGGGTCCGTCACCCGGACTTCGTGGTGCTGCCGGCCGGCACTGCCTGGCGCAACGATCGCGCCAACGCGGCGGCCCTGCGCGCCTCGTATCAGCGCACGGTCGCGGTAGCCGGGCGCGGTCCTCGCATCCAGCCGATCCCCGCTCACCTGTGATGGCCAGGCCCGGCGGCTGCCCGGCCGGGCAGGACCTTCTGGCATAGTCGGGGGACCTACCCAGAGGGGAGCACCTGGTGGCCGATCCGTCCGACGCCGGCCGGCTTCCGATCGAGGGCTATCCCGACCGCTGGAGTTATGCGCCCGGCGAGACGGTAGCAGTGGCCGCCAGCTCGCGGTCGCCGACCTTCTCGGTCGAGGTCGCCCGGGTCGGCGGCAGCCGCGAGATCATCTGGACCCGCGGTGACGTGCCAGGCCAGTGGCATCCGGTCGCAGCCGACGCGGCGTCGAAGGGGTGCGACTGGCCGGAGTCGTTCCGTTTCACCATTCCGGCTGACCAGCGCTCCGGCTACTGCGAAGTGGTGCTGCGCGGCGTCGACGAACGTACGGGCCGGCTGACCGAGGGACGCGCGTTCTTCGTCGTCCGCCCGCCCGCGGGTGTGCCACGTCCCGCCGGAGCGATGCTGCTCGTGCTCGCCACCAACACCTACAACGCCTACAACGACTGGGGCGGCCCGAGCCTGTACACGGGCGCGACGCGGGTGTCGTTCCGACGGCCGCTCGCGCCTGGTTTCCTGCGCAAGCCCGAGCCGCACGTCCGGTATCCGAACGTCACCGATCTCGACGACCCCGAGCATGAGCACTTCCGCTCGTGGGCGGATCTGCACGGACTTGCCCGCTGGTCCGGGTCCGCGGGGTGGCACAACTGGGAACGCGTGTTCGTGCGCTGGGCGGAGCGGGAGGGTTACCGGGTCGACGTCGCCGTCAACTCCGACCTGGAGTTCCATCCCGAGGTGCTGGACGGCTATCAGCTAGCCGTCAGCGTCGGCCACGACGAGTACTGGTCGTGGGGCATGCGGGACGCGCTGGAAGGCTTCATCGCCGGCGGCGGCAATGCTGCCTTCTTCTCGGGCAACACGGTCTGCTGGCAGGTGCGGTACGAGGACGACGCAGCGACGATGGTGTGCTTCAAGTCCGCCGTCCGCGATGACCCTGTCTTCGGCACAGACCGCCAGCACCTGCTCAGCACCTTGTGGTCCTCCGCTCTGGTCGGGCGGCCGGAGAACTCGCTGACCGGCGTGAGCTTCTCCCGTGGCGGCTACATCCGGATGGGCCGGGCCGTGCCGCGGGGAACGGGCGGCTATACCGCCTGGCGCCCGGGCCACTGGGCGTTCGACAGCACAGGCATCTGCTACGGCGACGTCTTCGGCACCGCGGATTTCGTGGCGGCGTACGAGGTCGATGGCTGCGAGTTCACGCTGTCGCTCGACGACGGGCTCCCGGCGCCGACCGGACGTGACGGCACGCCGGAAGGCTTCACGATCCTCGCCACAGCCCCAGCCCGGCTGTGGTCGCGGGACGAGCTTCCGTCCAGGTACCGCTCGGACGAACTGGGCGATCTGGAGAGCACCGCCGAGGCGGTGTTCGGTGCGGCCTCCCCCGAGAACATCGCGCGCCTGTCGCACAACCACGCGGTCATGGGGACCTACACAAATGGCGGCACCGTCTTCACCGCGGGGACCACGGACTGGGCGTACGGGCTGGCCGGGCAGGATCCGGACATCATGAAGATCACCCGGAACGTGATCGACCGTCTGTCAGCCCGCCGAACGGCAGCAGGGAAAGGTCGTCCGCGGCCGGCGTCTCCCAGCTAGGGAACTGGTAGGACTGCGGCCGCGAGCGGCAGGGATTGCCGAGGCCGTAGTCGATCCGGCCGTCGGTGACGTCGGCGACGCACCAGAAGACGGTCTTCGTGCCCGTCTCGCCGGCCGGATGACGGCAGATGGCATCCTGCCCGTTCAGGTGGTCCGACAAGATGGCCATGAGTGCCTGCTGGTCCAGCGGCGCGGAGCCGTGCTCCGCGAGCAGCTGCCTGGCCCGGTCCAGCCGTCGCGCCGAGCGCACCGCGTAAGGCTGGTCGGCCTCGTAGCCGGCCATCCGGTCGGAAACGTAATGGTTGGTGTGGACGATGGCCCCGCGCCGGTCCGGGAGCCAGATCTCGTGATCGGTAGCGGAGGCTTCCACGTTGACACCGCTGCCGCGAGAGTCCGCGAGCACGCTGTTGTAGGCCGATGCCCGCTTCGGGTGAACGCCGAGGTTCACGGCGTCGAGCAGGCTGCGCGCCCGGAGCTGGGCGCGCACGAGCAAGAGCCGCGGTACGCCGTGCCGCTCGTCGGTGGGGCTCACCTCGTTGCCGGTCAGTGACAAGCCGGCGCTGCTCCAGCCGACGCTGATCCAGGGGCCGATGCCGATGCTGAAGATCAGCGGATCGCCTGGCACGTCCCGCTCGATGGCGATGACGTCTGTCTGCGAGGACGCGGACAGGTCGTTGTTGTGCGCCACCAGGAGGTGGCCCGTAGTCGTGGCCTCCGGTGCGATCAGCACGTCCGTGCACCGGCCCTGCGTCCTGGTCTCCGTCTGGACCTCCGTGCTGCCCGGCTGGGACGGGCGCTCCTCCCAGAGTTCCTCGACTGACGCGGCGAACAGCAGATCAGGGTCGACATCGCCACCTTCGGCCGCGCCGTCGAGTTCCTCAAGCAGCCAGGGAAACGCCTCCTGGGTTATGGCGCGGCAGCGGCCGGCGTCGGCGAGCAACTGGTCCATCGTCCGGCCGTTCCTGGGCAGGCCGGCGTGCTCCAGGTCGGTCGCGCGGCGTAGCACGTCCGCGCAGGCCTCGCCGATCTGCCGGCCGACCGCACGGTAACTGCCGCCGACGCGCAGCAGCGGGATCTCCTGTGCCATGTCCATAGTCTGCTCTTCTTCGGACATCGAGGTTAACCCGGCACAATGGGGAGATGTCTGAGTCGCATAGCGCGGGCAGGGACCGAAGCTACTGGGCCTGGGGTCATGCCGACGAACTGCTCGCCGGGGACGAACTGGATGCGCTCGCGCGCCTGATGGCTGAACACCTCGGGTTCGGCGCGGTCACCGGCCTGGAGGCGCCGCTCCCCGTGCAGGCGGTCAGCCTGCCCAGGCCAGCGCTCCAGCCCCCCGCGGCTGTCGCGGCCCTCTGCTCGGCGGAAACGGCCGATCGCGCCCGGCACGCCCACGGGCAGTCGTACGTGGATCTGATCAGCGCGTTCCGTGGCCAGTTCGCGCACGTGCCCGACCTCGTCGCCCGTCCCGGCAGCGAGGCCGATATCGAGGCGATCCTGGCCTGGTGCGGGAACGTCGGCGCTGCCGTGATCCCGTACGGGGGCGGCACAAGCGTCACGGGCGGAGTGACCCCGCGTACGCCGGACGACTACGCGGGCGTGGTGTGCCTGGACCTGAGTCGGCTCGACCGGGTCATCGAGGTGGACGACGTGTCGGGCGCCGCGCTCATCCAGGCGGGGGCCACGGGCCCGCACATCAACGCCCAGCTTGCGCGCTCGGGCCGGACGCTCCGGCATTTCCCGCAGTCCTGGGAGCTGTCCACTCTCGGCGGCTGGATCGCGACCAGGGCAGGCGGTCACTATGCCACCCTGCACACCCACATCGACGACTTCGTGGAATCAGTCAGGGCGATCACCCCGCGCGGGGTATGGGAGTCGCGGCGGCTGCCTGGTTCCGGCGCGGGAATCTCGCCGGACCGGATGCTGCTCGGCTCAGAAGGAATCCTCGGCGTGATCACCCAGGCCTGGGTCCGGGTCCAGCGCCGACCTGCCTACCAGGCCGCCGTGACCGTGCGGCTGCCCTCCTTCGCCGCTGGAGCGCAGGTGGTCCGCCAGATCGTAGGCTCCGGCCTGTATCCGGCGGGCTGCCGCCTGCTCGACCCGGCGGAGGCGGCGCTAGCCGGCGGCGGCGATGGCCAGCATGCCCACCTGGTACTCGGCTTCGAGTCGGCCGAGCACCCGGTCCGCCCGGCGCTGGACGCGGCCCTGAAGATCGCCGCGGCCGGGGGCGGTACCTGGGACGGGATCAAGGACCGCTCGCAGGCCAGCCCGCGCGACGACGCGCAATCCAGCCGCTGGCGCGACACGTTCCTGCGAATGCCCTACCTACGCAACGCCTATCCCGCCATGGGCATCATCGCGGAGACTTTCGAGACGGCAGTTACCTGGGATCATTTCGAGCATCTCCACGACACGGTGCTGGCAGCCACAGCAGAGGCCGCTCGCGCGGAATGCGGCCAGGCGATGATCACGTGCCGGCTCGCGTTTGCCTACCCGGACGGGGCCGCGCCGTATTACACGGTGCTCGCTCGGGCACGGCGAGGCGAGGAGGTGGCGCAGTGGACCGCGATCAAGCGGGCGGCCTCGGACGCGATCCTCGCGGCCGGCGGCACGATCACGCACCATCACGCGGTGGGCCGTGATCACCGCCCCTGGTACGACAGGCAGCGACCGGATCCGTTCGCGCAAGCGCTGCGCGCGGCGAAGGCAGCGGTCGACCCTGAGGGCATTCTCAACCCCGGCGTCCTGATCGATCCCGCGCGGGGCCTCGGCGCGGCCTGAGAATCCGCGGGCCGCCCGCAGCGATGGTGCCCGCACCCGAGCGAGGTCGGCAACCCGGGTGTGGTGTCTGAGGGACCCGGTGCGGGAAGGACCTGTGCCGTGGAAGTGTCATGGCCACGGTAACCACCGGCAGCTCGGACACCAGCGGCTATCCGAAACCTGCGGTGTCCGTAGCCAGGATGTTCTACGACCGGGTCGCGGCGACTCCTGGGGCCGAGGCGTTTCGTTTCCCGACCGAGACTGGCTGGGCATCGGTGACCTGGGCTCAGACTGCGCAGACCGTCAAGACGATGGCGGCTGGCCTGATCGCACTCGGGGTCGAGCGCGAGGATCGGGTCGCTATCGTCTCGGCCACCCGCATCGAGTGGCTGTATGCCGACCTCGCGATCGTGTGCGCCGGAGCCGCGACGACTCCCGTCTATCCCTCGACCGGGGCAGAAGAGGTCGCGTTCCTCCTAGCCGATAGCGGTACCCGGATAGTTTTCGCCGAGGACGAGCTCCAGATCGCTAAGCTCCGTGCTCAGCGCGAGCATCTGACCGATGTCATCCACGTGGTCACCTTCGACGGGCATGCCGACGGCGACTGGGTGCTGAGCCTGGCCGACCTCCAGAGCCTGGGCACCAGGTACCTGGCTGACCACCCGGCTGCCGTCGACGAAGTGGTGGCCGGGATCGGCCCGGAGCATCTGGCGACCCTGATGTACACGTCGGGGACAACGGGGCGTCCCAAGGGCGTCGAGCTGCCACATCGCTGCTGGACGTATATCGGCGCGGGTGCCCAGGCCATTGGCATCGTCTCCGCGGACGACCTGCAGTACCTGTGGCTGCCACTGTCGCACGCGTTCGGCAAGATGCTCGAAGCCGTTCAGCTCCAGGTCGGCTTCCCGACGGCGGTCGACGGGCGGCTGGACAAGATCGTGGACAACCTGCCGGTCGTCCGGCCGACGTTCATGGCGGGTCCCCCTCGGATCTTCGAGAAGGTCTACGCAAAGGTCATCCAGGCTGCCGAGGAGGAGGGCCGCATCAAGTTCAGGGTGTTCAGGTGGGCCATCGGGGTCGGCCGTCAGGTTTCCGAGGCCCAGATCCAGGGCGGGCAGCCGGGCTGGATACTGCAGGCTAAGCGGGCGCTGGCCGACCGGCTGGTGCTATCGAAGATCCGCGAGCGGCTGGGCGGACGGATCCGTTTCCTGGTCTCGGGCAGTGCCGCATTGTCGCCCGAGATCGCAACCTGGTTCCATGCGGCCGGACTGCTGGTGCTTGAAGGGTATGCGCTCACCGAGACCAGCGCCGGGGCCTGCCTGGTGCGGCCTGAGGATCCGGCCTTCGGGACCGTGGGTCGGCCGCTGCCCGGCACCGAGATCAAGATCGCCGATGACGGGGAGATCCTTGTCCGGGGTCCTGCGGTGATGCGCGGCTACCATCACCTCCCCGAAGCGACGTCTGAGGTCCTGTCCCCCGGCGGCTGGTTCGCTACCGGCGACCTCGGCGAGATAGACGACAAGGGCAGGGTGCGGATCACCGACCGGAAGAAGGACCTGATCAAGACCTCCGGCGGCAAGTACATCGCGCCGCAGGCCATCGAGGTCACGCTCAAGGCAATCTGCCCGCTGGTCAGCCAGGCCTTCGTGCACGCGGACCGCCGCAGCTTCGCGACCGCGCTGATCGCCCTCGACTCAGACGCGCTCGGTCAGTGGGGACGAGCGCACGGCCTGACCACCGACGATTACGCCGCCCTGGCGGGTAGCACAGTGGTTGGCAGCTACGTGCGCTCCTGCGTGGAGGAACTCAACGGCCGGCTGAACCGCTGGGAAACCGTGAAGGACTTCCGGATCCTCGACCAGGACCTGTCCGTCGAGGAAGGCGAGCTGACGCCCAGCATGAAGATCAAGCGCAAGGCAATGGAGGCGAAATACCAGTCGCTGCTCGACTCGATGTACGGCGGACAGCCGCCTTAGTTCTGCTGCGTCAGCTTCGCCGGGTTGAAGAACTCGCCGCCCTTGGACTGCACGTACTGCCGGGCCGCGTCGTCCGCCGGGAAGAGGCAGCCGCAGGTGGCGCAGCCGCTGTAGGTCACTCGCTGCCCGGTCTTGCCGCTCGTCGTCGACCCTCGCAGGCCGAACCATTTCCCGACGATGATCTCGAAGATGTCCTGCACCGTCTTCCTGCCGCACTTGATGCACTCGGCGACGATCCGGTCATGGCGAGTCAGCGGGGAGTTCGGGGTGAAGAGCCCGTTCTTGCGAGGATCGATGGCCGGCGGATGTGCTCGATCGAGGTGGCGGTTGCCGGCCTCGTAATCCATCACGGACAACTCGTTCTGCGCGCGCAAGTTCCCGGTCTGCGCCGCCTTGCCGAACCATGCCCTGGCCCCCTGAGGGTCATCGCTCCGGCACAGCAGGCCAAGCCTGACCATGCCCCCGTCGTCGCCCAGTGCGGCCAGCCTGGCATAAAGCTCCCTGGCCGCCGCCTGATCCTCGTGCTCGAGCACCGAGCCGAGGTACAGCATCGCGGCGGTGTCGCCATGGCCGGCCGCATCAGAAAGCAACTGCCTGGTCCGCGCCATATCGGTCGACTCCGCCTGGATGGCCGCGACGACCATCGCGCTGGTGTTGCCGGCCTCCACCGCACGGCCGACCCACTCCCTGGCCTCCGGCAGCGGGCTGACGTTCAGCGAGCCGGCGACCTTGAGCAGGAATGGCAGGGGATTACCGAGCGAAGCCGGCGGCGCCTGCAGGCCCAGCAGCAGCAGGGCGTAGTACCACATCGCATCCGGGTCACCGGCTGCCGCAGCCTGCCTTAGCTGATCGGCACGCGCAACCTGATTGTTCGCTCTTCTGGCCATCAGCGATCCTGTCCGACGAGTCGCCTATGTACCGCGCAATGTCGCGGCACGCCACAACATCATGGCCGCTGTCTCACGGTCGCGAAAGACGCTGTGATTCTTAAGTTCCTTGCCCAAGGGCGCATGCGTCGATATATACGATTAGCTGCAGATAAACCCGCCTGGGTTCGGGTACCCGCCGGGCTGACGCACCTGGCGCGGGCCGGGCGTCAAATCGCTGGCGCCTCATCTGGTACCGGAAGGGTGACGTCGACCAGCGTGCCCTCGCCTGGCGTCGAGCGGACTGTCAGCGTGCCGCCTAGCAGGCTTACCCGCTCGCGCATGCCGAGCAGCCCGAGCCGGTCAGCCCGTGGCTGCTGGGTCAGCGCGCCTGGGTCGAAGCCACAGCCGTTGTCGGCCACCCGCAGCCGGAGTTCCCCGGCGGCAAGGGTAATGGTCACCCGCAGCTGGTCGGCGCCGGCGTGCCGGACCGTATTGTTCACTGCTTCCTGCACGATCCGGAATGCGCCAAGCTCGAAGTCCACCGGCATCCGTGCTTCGCCGCCGACGACGTCCAGGCGGGTGTCAAGTCCGGAGACCTCGGAGATGCTGACCAGGAAGCCGCGCAGCGCTGCGATCAGCCCGAGCTGTGCGAGCGCAGGCGGGCGAAGGCCGCGCACCACGTCCCTGATCCTGGCTGCGAGATCGAGCGTCTGATCGCGTGCGTCCGCGAGGTCGCCAGCCAGCACCGCAGGGAGCGACCCGCTGTCGCCGCACCGCTCAATCGACCGGGCCAGTCTCACGATCAGCTGCAATGGCTCATCGTGCAGGTCCCTGGCGATCCGCTGCCGCTCCTCCTCCTGAGCCCGTAGCAGCAGGTCCGCGAAGTTCCTGGCCCGCTGGCCCTCGGCCAGTTCCTCGGTTACGTCCTGCAGTACGAGCTGGACAAGGGGCGGATCGGCCCCGGGCACCGGCGTCATGCTGATTCGGTAATCACGAGAAAGGCCCTCTGCGTCGGGCAGCGTGATGACGTCTTTCCCGCTGATCGGGAGCGTCGTGGGGTCCTTGCCGAGCAGATCGGATGCGGCCACGCCGATAAGGCGCCGTGCCCCTAGCCTCGTGGCCGCAGGGTTCGCCTGCACCACGGTGCCGCGCTGTTCGAGCACGAGGATCGGGGCGACGTTGGTTTCGAACAGCTGCCGGTACCTGGCCTCGGCCGCCTGCTGCTCTTGCCCGGCCCGCTTCGCCTGCTCCTGTTCCTGCCGCTCTTTGTCGATGTAGTAGCCGACGAACCCGGCCACGGCGATCACTACAAGAAGCTCGGTCACGTCGTTGCCGACATGACCTCTGTCATGAGGCAGCAGCAGGTCCGGCAGCCACAGCAGAGTCGCCCAGACTGCCGTGGCGACCGACCCGGCGAGGCCGTAACGTGCGGCCGCATAGCCGACCGGAACGACAAGCAGCACCACGGGGACGCCCGCCGGAATGGAGTGCAGCCGCGTCGCGAGGGTCTCGTCAGCGATGTAGTGGACGACGGCGAGGCCGACCACCATTGCCTGTACGACCCAGAACCGCCTGTCTTTCAGAGGTGGCCTGAGTGCCCGGCTTAGGATGGCCTGGCCTCGGCGGGGCTGGTGACCTGTCACTCCGCGCCCCGCGGCTGACCGGGCGGGACCACCCGGTGGCTCACTGCGTACAGCGCGGCCTCGGTCCGCGATGCCAGCCCGAGCTTGCCGAGCAGGCTCGACACGTGGCTCTCGACTGTCCGGAGCCCAAGCCCGAGCTGACCCGCGATCTGCTTATTCGGCAGGCCCTGAGCGATCAGCCGCAGCACATCGGTTTCGCGGGCGGTGAGCTCGGCCGGCTGGCGGTCGGGCCCGCTCCGCCAGCGGGTCGTCAGGCGCTGCGAGATCGTCCGGTCAAGCACAAGCGCCCCGCTGGCCGCCGTTCGCACGGCGTCACAGAGCTCGCGGGCGCTGGCCGTCTTGAGCAGGTAGCCTGTCACGCCTGCTTCCAGTGCGCCGATCACGTAGGCGTAGTCGTCGTAGGCGCTCAGAATGACCACCCGAACCGTCGGGTATCGCCGCGTGATGACCTTGGCCAGGTCGATGCCATTCATGCCGGGTAGTTCCACGTCGGCGAGCAGCACGTCAGGTTCGAGACTTGCCAGCAGATCCAGCGCGTCTTCGGCTGACCCGGCCTGGGCGGCCACCGTCAGGTCAGGGGCACGCTCAAGCAGTTCGGCAGTGCCCTCGCGGACGAGGGTATGGTCCTCGACCACCATGATCGTGATGTCACGGTGGCCGGGTCGGTTGTCATTCATCACCACCAGGCTAGACCGGGTTTGCTGGCAAGTTCAGCAGCCGCCGCCTGTGCGGCCGCCGGCTGGCGGGCCCGTGATCGCACGGAGTTCCCGGCCGCGAGAATCCGGAGCTATAGCCGCTGATCTCCACGTTCCGCGAGCGGCGTCGGCCTGAGCACTGTCGCTGGGGCGGCACGCAGGGATCGCCTCAGGCGGCAGCGGCTGGGATCGCTGCGAGGCCAGTTGGCGCAGAGCGACCTGGCCGACATCGACGAGACACTCG